>JAIERK010000221.1 GCA_019746975.1 Candidatus Obscuribacterales bacterium | reverse complement strand
GCTCAAGTCTAAGAACATGAGTTTCGGATCGAGGCGTTTTCCGCAGTTGTGGCCGACGTTCGCATTCTACGCCTGCGATTTTTCTGTCATCTCCTTTGGACCTGAAAGCCAGGGCTGTTTGCTGTGAACGTAAGAGTTGCGATGGTTTTGGTTCGCTCTACCAATATAGTTTTGTACCGTGAAATGAGAGTGAACTGAGCGTGAAATCTACGTGAAGTAGCACTGTTTAAGGAAGTACGAGGTTGAAGACTGCTATCGGAAATGAATATTGTTTGCGAAATGTCCATGAGTTGTTTTGCCAAGAGCCATCGTGACCGAATAGTGAGCCAACGAATCCAAGCGGAACAGGAGTCTTGACGTGGCATTCCGTAGTGACAGTAACCATCGGATTTCCGGCTGTAGGATCGCCGCCGTAGTCTTGATACTGGAAGTATGTTGGACCAGTCAATAAGGTTGGATCTGTGACGAAGTTGCCGTCCGCTCGGTGAGATCTGAGGATTGCAGAGGCGGCATTTTGCGCGTCCGTTGGCGTGCCTTGTTGAGCGGCAGCTCTACAGGCATCTCGACAAGCTTTGTCGTTAAGTTCGTAACCGAGCATCAACACCGTGATGTCGATGAAGAACAATGTGAGCACAAGCAGGAAGACTGAGCCACAGGCGAGTTCGACTGCAGCCAAACCTTTGTTCCTCCTTCGTTTCTCTGTGGGTTTCGCGGACATGTTTTTCTCCTTGCAAGCGGGCTTTGGTTCTCGAATCGAAAGAACTGAGGTCTAGCTATTTTTTTATGAATATCCGAGATTGGCAGTACTGGTCAGCACCGAATAAGGTGACACTGCCGGCGCGGAATGCTCGCACCGCTGCTGCCACCACCACCACCACCACCATATCTTTGTGGTTATGCAATGTGTCGGTAGAACCAATGGAAAAACAAACCTCGAGGACAATATACGAAGCGCTCCCGACAATTCAGCCGTGACGCTTCCTGTTCGTCGATTGGCTAGACCTATATATGATTCAGCATCTTTCATGTTTATTAGAGCGCGATAAAAGTCAGACCGAGAGAAGGGATCTCTCAATTGATTCGTGATATTGGCAGTAACATCCGTCGCTTGACTTGTAATACCAGTATAAAAAGGGTGCGTGAAGCTAAAGTGAATGGAACGTGAAATCAAAGTGAATCGAAAATGAAGAGAGCGTGAAATGGCGGTTTTGAGATTTTATCTGGCTTACTGAGTGATAGCGTAGGTTCTGCTATTGCTCACACAGCCGCAGTTTTGGCGATCGATATATTGATTTTGTATGTAAAATGCATTCCTTACACGGTCTTGCATTAATGGTTAGACGCTGTTTATCATGTTGGCATAGAAGTTAAACGGTTCCAATAAAGCCATCCGACGCCTCCCGGCGCGAATTGCGGGCGCCTGAAGTCCAGGAAGGCAGAACCAGTCAAGAGTAATCCACTGCCCTGAGATTGCTTGAGGCGAACTTCCGAAAAAAATAATCAGCAAGTTAAGAGCGATGGTGGCACCACCAGCGGTATTGCGCTGCACCCACCGTCAGGAGGAGGTAACATGACTAGAGAAGCAGACTATCTATCCCTTGGAGAAGCCTTTGAAGAAAACGGTAAGTACTTCAAAGCCGAACGTCTGTACAAAAAAGCGCTCGATATGAAATCAAAAACAGTCGACTCAATGAGTCCCGAGCTGGTGCCATTTCTGTACAATCTCGGAATGGTTCAGGCTGCCCTGGATAAGACTGCAGATGCATACAGAACGCTAGGCCGAGTGACCGCTATTCTGATGAAAGAATTTGGTGATGACCACGAAGACGTGAAAGAGATACGAAATGTATTGAACAGTCTAACGGTGGAAACTCACGAATTGGTTGCCAATGCCTGATCGCTTGTCGGGCGCCTACCCCAGAAGGCGCCCGGCAGGACGATTCTCATTCGACAACAAAAAATGACGTACAACGTCCACTTTAGTGCAGATGAAGAGACCCGTGAACGTTGCGACGGACCGCTGGCTACTAACCGTCCCGAGCTAGTTTGAGATCCAGTAAGTGAAAAGTTGAACGAGTTCGAACGATTTATATTCCGCTCAGACTTTCGTCAAGAGCTGCGCCAGGTTGATTGCAAGAAAATTGCGAACGATCTTCTCGAGGGGAGAGCTGTCGTAAAACGAGTGATGTTCTGCTCTGAACAGTTCTTCCACCGTTTCTTCGCCACCCTTGTCCGAGTTAACTGATACAACAAGCTCGCTGCCGACAATCTCGATGCGAAACCTGAGCGTCAATCTCGCGTCGCTTACCAGTCTGTAGTTGAATTTGACGAACGCAGTGTAAACAGGTCGAAGCACTTCCTTCCTGTAACCTGCTTCCATCTCTCGAAAGTCCGGTTCTAGTGAGGATGCTAGTTCTGTAAATACCATTTGCAAACCGTTGAATGCAGTTTGTAGTCGCATCTCGTGAGGCGTAACAGTCTGTGCCTGAGTGGTATTTCGCATGCCTTTCAAGAGCTCGTCCAGATTGGATGAGGAAAGCTCGGATGAATTGTACTCCTTGAGTCTCTCAAGGTGTGCAGCCAGATCCTTTGCTGTCTGATAGCGCTCCGAAAAATGCCATTGGAACGCGCGATCGAAAATTTGATTGACGAGGAACAGTCTGTTGTTCGAGATCGATTGCAATCTGGCACGCGCCGACTGTCTTTGATGTGGCATACGCCCCTCGCGATCCTTCAAGGCGCCCGGGTTTTCGCGAGTCAACATGTAATAGAACAGACCAGCGATCGCAGTAACATCGCCGACCTGGTCGTTGCGTTCGGCGACACGAATGCTGAGCTGATACTCGGGGAGTTCGATGAAGACGGGGTGAGAGTTACCGTTGCTGTTACCATTCAGCGGCATGCTGAAATCGATCAGGACTGGATGACCATCGTCCATCACGATCTTATCGGGACGCAGGTGTGCGTGGGTCATGTTGCGCTCGTGACAGTATTCGAGAACGTGAAGGATCCTCAAACACATCTCGACGGCATCGTCGAGACCGACCGATCCGTTTTCATCTAGAAAAGACTCGAGCGTGTGCAACTGGTTCTGAGATTTTTCCATGTAAAGTTTGCGCTTCCGACAAGCGTGGTGCCTTCCTCTATTAGATATCTATCCCAATTACTTGACTTATATAACCGTATTTATCGGCGAAATAATTAAATCGGTCATCGTCTTAAGGTGAGCAGAGACAGCCGCACCGACAGCAGGCTAATCGTCGGAGCTAAATCGTCCTCTGAGCTGTTGAAGCAGCTGTTTTGTAACATCCTTTTCACCGATTCGCTTTATCAAGTCCCCGGTCCGTTGCGCTGCATTTTGCGGCGTTATATCTTGCATAGTATAGGCAATCAGTGATTGCACCTGCTGATCGGTGTCTTCTCCGAGCATCAATAGTGATTCCTTAATCTTCCAAACTCGAACGATTCTCCACTTGCTGAAGATCTCAGATGGATTGATTGGGACGAGTTCAATTGAGAACGGCACGTTCGCCTGAATTTTCGGACTGAAAAACTCGACTGTGCAAATCTGTCTGTCATCATCACGATGAAAGTACATTTTCTTCACGTTGTCGGTCGATAGTCCATACTCGATGAAAAGCTGCTTTATCGAACTGCTTCGTCCCTGACTTTGAGGGGAGAACAAGCGTCCAATCAGCTTTTCCTGATGGCTGTCTGCATACTCATGCATTCTTTGAGCAGCCAGGCGCTTCAAATTATCTTGTTCGGTATTGAGTTCGTGTCCAACGGCTCTGGTAAACTCTTTGAAATTGAACGTCTGACTTACCATTATAGTATCGTCAGTGGTGCCTCGTCTGTCCGCCGTTATCGTCTCATCCGTGTCGTTGCAGAGAGTTATATCGGCAGAATCTCGTCGACAGGCAGTTGTTACTTGAGCGAAATCCGCATCGTAGGAAATGTTGTTGGGAGCAACCCATCGATCGATACCCGACAGAAGGGCCCTGTCGATTTTCGCCTTCCACAAAAGCACTGCACCGGCTGCGACGTAGCGTTGCATCTCCGACAGTCCGGGTGTTTTGTAAGCCGGCTGGCAGAGGATGTCATTGGTCAATTCCTCGACAAGTTGTTTTGCTTCTACGTATTCGTAGAATGTGGTCTGATCTTTCTTCGCGAGTGCTGTTGCGGCCTGCTGTACGGCAAAGTAGGGCGTGTGCATCCACCAGTACAAGGTAATGCCGGCTAGCACCACTAGTGATACTAGTATCAGAAACGAAATTCTTACTAATTTTGCTTTTTTCACGATCCTGTCCGCGCTTTTAAGTCCTTAGTCCTTAGTAACGGTGTTATGAACAACATGGAATTCAATCCGAATTGTACAAAGGGATTGACTCAAGCACAATAAATACTGCTACGGTCTTTCACCTAGTGCTTGATATGCCTCATACATTCTTCGAATCTCCGTGCGCTCTTGCTCGACCAACGACTGCGGAGCAATGATTTTGGCACGAGCCCCAAATGAGCGAATCCAATAAATGAACTCTCTGGCATCAGAGAGTTTGATGCTGAATTCCACGTCTCCGGTCCCGTCTTTGACGGACGTAACTTTTCCTTTCGGGTGACGCTCTACAGCTTCCAATATATATGGTGCAATTGTTCTATCGAAGCGCGCCACTATAGGTGGTTGAGCTTCCGCTTCCTCGAGTTGACTCATGCTGCGCGGATAAGTCATTCCCCAGCCGCAGTTGAGAAGATAGTTGGCTTCCTTGAAATTCTCCTGGAAATCTTGATTGATACCGTGAGTAGTGACAATCTTAAGCTCTTTTATTCGATCGATCCGACGAGGATAGTAGTTTCTGTCTTTCAGGTCCCGAGTTATGCAGTACCAACCGCGTTCGTGGAAGACCATGATTAGCGGGTATCCGGACAGATTTTCATCTTTCCCGACTCTCGGTGTGTGATAGATGAAACGGATCGCTTGCCGGGTTCGGATGGCCTCTTTCAGTGTGCGGCTCGTCTCGGCTCGATCTTTGCCCTTCAATATATTGCGCTGTCTGAACGTTCTTATTCGAGGTCCTGTGGTGGCGCTAGGACCTCGCGCGCTGCTGAGGTCAGTCAACCTCGTAAGGACCTCGTGGGCTTCCGGATCGTCCATCCGTTCGCTCAACATATGCAACGCGTCTAACACGAGAGTCATTTCCAGGTCCGATAGTGTGAAGATATCTTCGAGGATGTATCCGCTCCTGAGCCGGTCCTTATCGGGCAATAGACGATACTCTTGCTTGAGAGTGAGAATATCTTTTGCGAGTGTGCGCTCTGTCACATTGATGCCGTGGTCTGGAAGCTGTCCTTTCAGCCCGGTGAGAGTTATGCCAGGATTGTTGGCAATTATTTTTATGATTGCAGATAGTCGGCGAATCTTCTCTGACATGTATGGACCTTCAATATCTCAGTGAACAAGCATGCCCCGTGTTCCTCGTCAGTAGTTTAACAGCCTTCTAATCATCGTGCTAAAATTTGCTGTCTTCGAGAGAACACTTAATGAAGCTCGGTATATTTTCTGTCGCCGATCACTATCCCGTGCAGTCTGCAAGGAGTCTGAGACAGCTCTATCAAGAGCTCCTCGAGCAAGCAGAGGCTGCTGATGAGCTGGGCTTTCACTCCTTCTGGGTAGCGGAGCATCACTTCCATGAGTATGGAGCGGTGCCTCGACCAGCGATCTGGCTCTCCTCAGCCGCGCAGCTGACGAAGCGCATAATGCTCGGCTCGGCAGTAGTAGTGTTGCCTTTTGACAATCCAGTTCGTGTCGCTGAAGACTTTGCTATGGTCGACGTGCTTTCCAATGGTCGGTTGTTGCTGGGCGTAGGATCCGGGTATCTCGCTCATGAATATGCCGGATTCGGAATTGATCCAGATCAGCGTCGAGACCGTTTTGACGAAGCCCTGGCAATTTTGCTGGAGGCATGGAAGGGAAGGCGATTCTCCTTTCACGGGCGCTACTTCAAGTTGGACAACGTGCAACTAAATGTGGTGCCAATTCAAAAGCCGGCACCGTCTATTTCAATTGCGATTCTGCGTGAGGAGGCCGCAAAGTTTGTCGCTCGACAGCAACTGTCCATAATGATGATACCGTATGCCACGACGGAGAATGTCGAGCACCTGTCACCTGTAGTTGAAGCATACAGGCAGGAATTTGTAAGATGTGATGGTACTGGTGGTAGTGGTGAGGTGAGGTTCGCCATTCATGCGCACTGCGCTGTCAACGAGCGTGAGGCTATCGATGTTGCACGAGATGCAATGGATCGCTACGTGTCTTCACGTCTCTACGCGAAGCAAAGGTCTTTCGAATCGCTGGCATCGAGAGGACTAATCGGCATCGGGCAGCCTGAAGAAGTCTTACGAGTTGCGCGTATTTATCAGGCTATGGGCACGACAGAACTTCTTCTTCTCGCCAACTTCGGCGCATTGCCGCACAAAAAGGTGCTGAGGTCCCTGGAGTTGATTGCTGATGCTGTTCTACCGGCATTATCTAGCGAACGTCAGCTGGTTACTGGTTGCTCGATTGATTGATTGATTGATCGATTGGACGACTATTGAGTCTTTGGTCCGGACGTCTTGACGAACGCGCTTGTTTTTTCTAAAGCGTCTAATCGATATCGGTTAAAACTTCGGGAAAAATATGCGACTTCCGTCAAGTCGTTAAACTGATATCGGTTTAAACTTCGCGGCTAGCTTGTGGAGAGAGGGTCCGTTTTCCGAGTCGACTGCAATTCATGAGTTGTCCGATTTTATCTCGAAATGTTCATCAGCTTGAGTATTAAATACAATAAGAATGGGTATCGTAAATACGAGATGTTGTTCTGGCTGACATGGAGGCTATTCGAGTGACAACTTTGTCTGCAATGAAAACTGCCTGGTTGATGGCTTATTGCTGCGTAGTACCTTTGGCGGGATCAAGTTTTGCTGCGGAAAGCGATGATGATACGTCTGGTCTCAAGCCGAATCCGCCGATCATACTCGGACGACAGGAGTTTCGCGAAGGGGTCGCCGCCTACCAGAAAAAGGACTATAAGTCCGCCGAGCAACTGTTCACAAAGTCGGTCACCGCTGGCAACAAGACTGCTGCCGTATGGCTCTACAGTGGGCACACATTCCTTGCGCTAGGTCGCATCGCCCAGGCAAAAAAAACTTACGAAGTCGTGATTGCGTCGTTCAAAGACAGTCCTGAAGCAAAGATAGCATCTAGTGCACTGGAGACGATCAAGAATCGAAAGCCGGTTGCGAAGCCAGATGCTAAGCCGGCTGCGAAGCCCGGTGCACCGGCGGCGGCTGCTGCTGCACCTGCGGCTGCGCCCGAGGCTGCCAAAGAGAAGCAAGGGGACGGCATGAAAAATAGGATTACAGTGGTTCCTCCGTATCGATCGCACCCTGCCGTCAGCAAAGCTTCAATTGCTGCTGTCAGAGAAGGTGTTGCCAACCTGCCCCAACATATCCGCGCTCAACTTGAAGCGCTCGGAGCATCAGTAGTCATCGCGCCGAACATGCTTGACAAATGGCCGGACTCGATTAATGGTCTTGATGAAGAGAAAGATGAGCTCAATCTTGCCGAGCAACCAGGCCGAATTTATGGTACCGATATGTATGTGTACGAACGCGCAAAACTACGTGGTGCCGATGCGCTAAAATCTCCGCGCTCACCAGCCGATATGAAGCACACGGTACTCAATGAGTGTTTTCAGGTCCTTGATGCCGACTTCAAAATTTCCAAAGATCCGGCTCTGCGCAAGGAGTATCGAGCAGAGGCCGACGCAGTGCCTGACTCCCTTCGAGAAGATTTAGGCACATACTTGAAAGAGGACGATTGGGGCGCGAGAGAGACCTGTTCCGAGCTCTCTGCCGACCTATTCGGTTCAACTGGTGGCGCCTTTCGTGGGGAATTGGTTCGCTGTTTTCCGCGCACGAAGCGGTGGTTGAAAGCGAAGCTGGGTATCTGATCCGAAGAGACGCGTTCGGACGGCTTTGTTCGCTACAGTTTGGACTAAATCATCCCGAGCGGAACGTCCCGCTTCGGCGCAGGGAAGAGTCCGTCAATTCGCTTGATCTGATCCTCAGTCAATGTAAGTGCGAGCGCTCCTGCATTTTCTTCGACGTGATTGAGATTGGATGCTTTCGGAATCGTGAATGTGCCATCCAGTCTCGTGAGGAAAGCCAGTATCAGCTGTCTGACCGTTGCTTCCATTGTTTGAGCTATCTCTTGAAGATCCTGATAGGCGCGTGTGTGCGCACCAGGCACGGTACCATATGGGGTGTAGCCGACCACAGCAATTCCATGCTCATTGCACATTGGAATTAATTTGCGCTCGATGCCCCGGTTGTCCAGATTGTAGAGAACCTGGTTGCATGCAATCTTTCCGCTTGTCAGACAATTCAACGCTTCTTCCAGATCTTCCGTATCGAAATTGCTGACGCCAAACGATCTGATTTTGCCGTCTTTCTCCAGCTTTTCCATGGCTGCCAGAGTTTCACTCAAAGGCACATTGCCGCGCCAATGCAGAAGATAGCAATCGAGGTAATCAGTTTTCAGGCGTTTCAAAGATCTTTCCAATGCGGAAATCGTGCCTGTATATGTCGCATTGGACGGAAGGACTTTGCTTACCAGAAAAATATCTTCGCGTTTAACAGTTGATATGGCATCTGGTATCAACTCCTCCGCCCTTCCGTACATCTCGGCCGTGTCGATGTGAGTCATGCCGAGTTCCACACCACGTTGGAGCGAATTTATCGCTTCCTGTCTGGCTTTACCTGATTCAGGCATTTGCCAGGTGCCCTGTCCGATAGCAGGAACCACCGTTGAAGTCCAGAAAAATTGCGATTTCATCATACAATCAGAGGCTAATGTGGTATTTGATTTCGTTTTCGAGAAGTGCGACCTTCTCCTTCAATACTGGCGAACGTTCGCCTTCAGATTGATGCCACTTCGAAAGGAGATTGCGCACTGTCGTAAGCAACTCGCGATCGCCTCCATGAATTATCATTCCGCGGCGTTCGGTAAGAACGCGCTCCGCGATAGGCAAAACGCGAGACATGATTTTGTTGACATCTCCCGAGATAGCGGCCAGCGCACTGGCGATTTGCGCGGCGTCTGCGGAATCGAGTCTTTGATCATCTAGCAATTCGTATAGTGCAGGTGCTGCGTCCGAGGCTTTCTTTCCCAGCCGTCCGAGCGCTTTTGCTGCTTCGCCTTTGCCGGTCACTCCTGACGAAGAATTGTCCAGCTTCAGGGCTATCCAGTCCGCTTGCGCCGCCTCGGTCAAGATAGGCACGAGACCATCCGTATCGGGTGCATGTTTGCTCAAATGTATTGCAGCCCACCACCGGTTCTTCGCCTCTCTATGGTTGAGAACAGGACGCAAAACTTCGGCTATCTCTCTGGGATTGCCGCTTGCTTCAGGATACCATTTGACCGCTTCCACGGATCCCGCTGCTACAGCCTGTTTGAGCAAGTCGTTGAGCACCGTAGACTTGGGAAGTAAAGCGTTCATGATGTTCATGTTCGCTTGTTCCCAGGAGTTGCCGCGCGTAAAATCTCGCGCGTCGATCGCTTTGGCGACGACAGCTGGAAGACCATGATCGCCGATTGATTTTATGTATTCATCAACGGTGGATTGGAACTGTCTAATAGGATTATTGATTACCGAATTCACATAGTCGTGATACTTGTTGTCGATCGACTTGAGCACGGAGGAAAACTCAACTGGCGCATGGCTCTGCAGATCGAGCAGATCCATCGCTTTTTCGATAGTCTTCTCAACCTGTGTTTGAGCTTTCTTTTTTGTAGTTGCATCTTTCTTCTTCGGCGCAACCTTCTTCTTGGGCGCAATCGCTTTCTGCTTGGGTGAAACCTCTTTTTTCTTGGCCGTGCTCGGTTTTGAGATTAGCTTCTTGAGCTTGGTTACGGCTTTCTTGTCCTTGGCTTTCGGCTTTGCCTTAGCAGCAACCGGCTTAGGTTGCTTGGCGGTGCCGAGCGCTTTCGCCTTCTTGCCCCCAGTCTTTTTACTAGATGTGCTTGACTTCTTCTTGCTTGAGCCGGACTTCTTTTCAGCCATTGCGAAAACCTTATTTCTGTCCCGAGAAACGATCGAGATTTTAGCAAATTTGCAACTTAAGCTGGTCGTTTGAATAATAACAAGATTAGCTGATATGCTGAAATGCTCTAGCTCTCACTGATCTCAGGTGTATGTAATCTCTATGTTTCGCGCAATTACTAGGCGTCTTATAGTGTCTGTCGCCCTACTTTGGGCAATCGGTTGCCAGATGACGCCGCCCTCAGCACAGGCTATGCCTGAGGGTATGGCTGAATCTCACAAAAAGCAGAGCCGTTCCAAAAATGGTGGTTCTCAAGTGAGTGGCAAGACTCGGTTTTTGTCCGCCAATATCGGGCGAGACGAACAACTTGCCGATAAGGCAAACAACGCTTTTTTCGCGGGTGACTATGCCGGTGCTCGCGAAGCGCTTCAACAGATGTTCAAAACGGCAGGCTCCGGGTCTGACAAAGATGCACGGCTGATCATAAATCTGGGCATTTGTGCTCTTGCGCTCAGTGATGAAGAGAAAGGCCTGGAATACTTCGGTCAAGCACGAAAATTGCTTGATGCTGATTCGAACTCCAAGTCACTTGATTTGGCCGATTGCTTGATGGGTGTGGCAGAGTGTCAATATGCACTCGGCCAAAACAAGTTGGCATCGCGCAATTATTCAGAGGCTCTGAGTCTTTTTCAAAAGCACCTTGGGCGGTGGCACCCGGATTCCATCCCCGCGCTGGAAGGGTTGGCCGGTTGCCATTACTTAGACAACAATTTCGACATTGCCCTTTCGCTGTATGAGCACGTTGCTCGAATTGATTTAAAGCAGTGGGGACCTGAGCATCCAAGAGTGGGTTTGTCGATCAACAATCTCGCGGAGATAAAGTACAAGCTGGATGATTGCTCCTCGTCCCGTGCGTTTTACGAGCAAGCACTCTGGATCTTCAAGAAAAGCGCGCTCGATCGACTGATGAAGAGGATGGAGTCCGAGAGTGCGAAGCTCAGTGAGGCAGAGCGCTCTGTCCGGCAACAACGGATCGTGGACTTCGTGCTTGGTAGTAAGGCACCACCAGCGATAGCAGAACAGAGCATCAAGCTGCTTAAGGATAAGGATTTCGATTCGAAAAGAGAAGAGTTCGCTCTAAGACCCAGAGAGTTCAATAATTGGTCCGTCGGCAGGCGGGGCGCGGAGGAGACGCTCTATGTCTCAATCGATCCGTCTGTGCCCCAGAAAGGGATTATTGTTTGTTTGCACGGTCTCGGATTGCATTCGAAGAGTTTTAGCGACTTCGCCGAGAAGATCAATCCCTACGGATATTCCATCATAGGGCTGGATGTAAGAGGGTTTGGTTCATTCGCGATGGAAAAGGGTCTCGACAGGTTAGACCTGGACTCCGGTTTGGAAGATCTTGCTGCGTCAGTAAGTCTCTTTCGCGATCACAGCCCCAACACTCCGATTTTCATTCTGGGTGAGTCGATGGGGGGCGCTCTAGCCGTTCAACTGGCTGCCAAATATCCGGATTATATCACCGGCTTAGTCAGCGCCGTGCCTTCCGGTCGGCGCTTCAAGAGCGCATCTACCGGCCTTCTAGTTGGTATCAAACTGCTCGAGGACAAGAACAAACCTATCGAAATCGGTAAGAAAATAATCGAACAGTCCACCGTCAATCAACAACTCCGCGACGTCTGGATGAATGATCCCGGCGCCCGCCTCAAGCTGTCGGCCGAAGAACTTTTGAAATTCAACGAGTTCATGAATCAAACTGAAAAGGTGGCGCGCGAGATCAAAAATACTCCAGTGATAATCTTTCAGGGGTTCAAAGATCATCTTGTTAAACCAGAAGGGACGATTGCATTGTATGGCGCCCTCGCTACCCCTCAAAAGGATCTGGTTCTCGTTGGCGATCGAGAACACCTGATCTTCGAAGAAGGTCAATCGCCCAACGATATCGTTCGAATGCTGGCCGCCTGGTTGGACTGTCATTTAGGTGCGCCCGAACACACGCAGTAGGCTGTCAGACCCTGCTTATCACCGTCGTCGGATGTAGCGCGTAGGGATTTGCAGCCAGTGCACCACAATCAGCATTTTGTTTGAGATCCCCTGGTTCAAAGCTCTGCAAGTAGTTGGAATATTCCTTCATGGGGAAAGATATGGTGATCCCCCGAATGTCTGGCCAGAAAGAAATGCGCATCGCTTTATTTATCAATGATATTCAGACTGAAAAGGTCACGTATACGACCAACCTATTTGCTATAACCGCGATAAATCGTGGACACGAAGCGTGGGTTATTAGCGCTGAAGACTTCATTTACGATCGCGACGACAAAATAAAGGCGCGGGCACGACACGCACCGAAGTCGATGTATAAGAGCGCCGCCTCATATTTATCGGATCTTCAGGGACCGAAGGCGCGAATCGAAGAAATAGTGGTTGACGATCTTGATGTGTTGATGCTCCGGAGTGATCCCGCTGACGAAATCGGCACTCGTAATTGGGCGATGTCCGTCGGTATAGACTTCGGACGCGAAGCTATGAGACATGGTGTTATCGTGGTCAACGATCCCAATGGGCTCTCCTCGGCTCGCAACAAAATGTACTTTCAAACCTTTCCGGAAGATGTTAGACCTCGCACCGTGATCACGAGGAGTCGTCAGAAGATCAAGGATTTTGCAAAGGAGATGGGCAACTGGATTATATTGAAACCGCTTCAGGGCTCAGGTGGAAAAGGTGTGTTTCTCGTTAAACCCGAGGACATGTCCAACCTCAATCAGATCGTTGACGCGCTCAGTAAAGACGGCTACATCATTGCGCAGGAGTATCTACCAGCTGCCGCAAAAGGTGATATTCGGCTGTTCATGATGAACGGTCATGCCATGAAGTACAAAGGCAAGTATGCCGCCTTTCGCAGAATTGGAGCGGAAGGGGACATCCGCTCCAATGTACATGCAGGCGGTAGTGTCGAACAAGCAATCATCACGGAAGAGCAGCTCGAGTTGACTAAGATTGTTAGACCTAAGCTGGTTCAAGACGGCATGTTTTTAGTTGGACTCGATATCGTTGGCAACAAACTGATGGAGATTAACGTGTTCAGCCCAGGTGGTCTGGTCAATGCCCAGCGCTTCGAAGGCGTCAATTTCGCCCACGCAGTTATCGATTCTCTGGAGCACAAAGTCGACTATATGCGGTTTTACAAACGTAACTTCTGCAATGCCGAAATGGCTACTCTGTGAACTTCACTACCGCTTTGACGTAACCGCGAGGCAGGTCGCCTAAAGGCATTATATTCGGTGGCACTATCTCGCTTGCGGTGGGTAGTTGGCATAGAGCCTGGATATCGTCGCCCTATCGCGTTTTGTTAGGGCCGGCCAGATTGTCGGTGCCTCTGAGAAGAACATGACGTCCATATTGCTATTGGAATGACCGTTAATTCCCAAGGCGTGTCCAACCTCGTGAAGGCAGACTATCTTCATGTCATCATCGGTAAGGGGCATGCCACCACGGTTGGTTAAAATCGTGACGTGCGCTGATCCGATGGCGACGTCAGATCCTCCCTGCGGCTGTCCCGACAGCTTGGTGAGCCCGCCTTCAACTGGACGTCCTCTTTCTACCACTTTATTGGGGTCGCCTGTCCAGTCGCACACAATACCTTGGGAAGACGGAACTGTAGACAGTGAGAAAGAAATTCGATTGCCGGATGCAACTGCCCATGCCGAGAAGGCATCCATTAGTGCCTGCCGATATGACATCTTGTATCCTGGAGTATTGCTGCCGTCGGCGATGAAGACCGCAACCGGCATCATCGGCCATCGAAAAAATTTACCGCCCGATGCAGCACTCATGAAATAGTCAGCATCTTTGGGCGAGCTACCGCCTATCTTGCCTCCGCCTTGTTGAGAGCCAAGCTGTTGTCTGAGTCCGGAGATACGTTGCTTGATGTCGGATGCCTTCGGTGAGCCGGGAGTCTCCCTCAGATACCTTTCATACCAGCTTATTGCGTTTTTGCTGTCGCCCAGAGTTTGATAGTTCGAGCCTATGTTTAAGAGTGCATCTTTCAGGCTGGGATCAATTTGCAAGGTATTCTTGAACTCTGTGATTGCGTTCATATTGTGACCACACTCCGCCAGCGCATATCCAAGATAAAAGTGGGCGGGTGCGAAGTTCGGATCGATTCCGACCGCTTGCTGAAAGACCGAGCAGGCTTCATTGAACTTTCTTTGATTGATGAGAGCCTGACCGTTCTCCACAACGGATCGCAAATTTTGTTGTCCTTTTCGCGACCCGGCTTGTTGAATGTAACTCTGTACCTGTGCGGCATCGGCCGCGTTAGGGTTGGTTTGAAGATAATGCTGAAAATAGGGCACGGCTTGGTCGAGCTGATTCATATTCATCAGACACGTGCCGAGATTCACATTGATGAACGTCATCTGAGGATTTAGTTCGAGTGCTTTCTGATATTCCGGAATCGCTCGCTGGGGATTGCCCGTGTTCTGGTAAGCCATACCCAAGTAACCGTGGACCTCTCCTGCAGTCGGATCCATTCTTCCAGCTTCTTCCAGCAGTTTAACTGCCTGCTGCGCCTTGCCTGAGTTAATTAACTGCTCTGCTTGCAGGCACATACTGCGAACTTGATCGGTTATGGCCAGAGCTTCAGCGGGGAGCAGGACGAGAAGCGAAAGCATAGTCATACAAGATCGAAAAACCGTTTTACCAAGCTTCGGACCATCCTCCGAAGCCTTCGACTGGCTTAGCCTGGCGATTGCGGTTGTGAATCTGTCTTGGTTCATTAGTAAGCGCTCTTCGTCGTCGGATTTTATTATAGTTAGAAATGCCGGGTTAATCCGGGTTTCTCTTTTGAGGACTTCGGTATGATGGCATATATAGGATAGGCAGGTGGTTGAGGAGCAATCCGAGTGTGGCCAACGCCCCAGGACTATAACGAAGCAGTGCAGCAGCCACAGCTTTGCTTTTCTGACCCTGATCTGATGAAGAGTCGGGTCGAGTTGAACCATCTTGGATTGCCTAGACCCATGACTGGGGCCTTTGCAAGTGTCTACCGGCTCTCTAACATTCAGGGTACATCCTGGGCTGTTCGATGTTTTCTCGAACAGCGAGACGACATGAAAGAGCGTTACGAGGCGATCATGTCCAGTGTCAATCGCTCTGGTTGTGATCTCTTTGCAAAATTCCAGTATCTAGAACGAGGCGTTAAGATTCGATCAGACTGGTACCCTATCCTCAAAATGGAGTGGATCGAAGGAGAAAGTCTAGACAAGTACCTCGACAGGCATGTGAAGACGCGGACGAAGGTCGCCGCCTTGCACAAGCACTTCCGCGAGCTGGTCGCCAGTCTGAAGCAGGCTGGTATTGCGCATGGTGACCTCCAGCACGGCAATATTCTAGTCACTGATTCAGGGCTTAAACTGATAGATTATGATGATATGTTCGTGGAGCAACTCAAGGGAAAAGTGAGTCACGAACTAGGTCATCGCAATTTCCAACATCCTGCTAGAAGCTACAATCACTTTTCTGCTGACCTGGATAATTTTGCGGTCTGGGTGATTGACCTCTCACTCAAGGCTCTGGTCGTCGATTCCGATCTTTGGCGAGAGCTCAAGGGAGGAGACGATTGTTTGTTGTTTCGGCACCGGGACTTCAAGGACCCGCTTGATTCGTTGGTCTTCAACCAGCTTTGCGAGCACGAGGAGCCCGACCTTCAACAATCAGCCCTACTCTTTCGTGAAGTGCTGAGGCTCAAGCCCGCGGTCGTACCCGATTACCAATCTGATGTGCGGTTTATTTCGCATCTTGTCAATCAGCAGAATCTCGAGGTAATTGCCGATAGCGAGAGCGAAATATATGGGGAGCCGAGTTCTGACGAAATTCAGAGTTCAAGAGCGTCTTCATTTCAAAATTATGACGAGTGGCTTTCTTCAGTTGCTCAAAAAAATCAGACAGCCAAAAAAGCCGGTAAAGCGGTCGATCGTCTCAACCAATCGGTGGCCAAAACTACCAAAAGAATGTGGCGAATCATGGTATCACATGTGGCACCGGGGACATGGACGCGGTGCGCTGTCGACGAGGGCAACCGAGAGTTTGACGAAGGCAATTATTCCGAAGCCGTAAGACTATACAATGACGCTGTCGAGGTTCTGAAGCGCAATCCTAGTAAGCAACCAGAACTGTTGTGCGAAGTGCTGGTGCAGCTTGGTTATTGTCACCTCGAGAAAGACCAACTGGGAACTGCTGCTCACTACTTTCGAGAGGCGCAGAAGTTAGCTTCGCCTCAGGGACCTCTCGGGGAGGAACATCTGCAAGCTACCTTGCTTCTGGCTGCGACCTATTTCGAATCAGAACAGCTCGAACGAGCATTTGGGGAGCTCTCGCAAGCAACCGGCAATGCTTTGATTTTGCCTGATGTCGTGAGCCGTCAGCGCCATGGGCCTTTCGGTAGGCGTCTGACGCTTCAGAAAATGATGACTGAGTTAGGACACTCGTATCTTGCCGCCAACAATTTCAACTACGCTTATGCTGCCTATCGAGCTGCGATGAATGCTTGTCAGTGGATCAAGGACGTCGCTCAAGTACAAGAAGCCAACGTCACAATAGCAAGAGCAGCCGGAGGCTTCTGTTCTGCGAAAGTTGCAGAAAAAGAGGTCGAAGAGGCGTTGAAAATTTTTTGTGAAATGACCAAAGTGGAGACTGATAGCGCTATTTTGCGTGACCTGATTCGTTGCGAATTGAAAGGTGCACTCAAAGCAGATTGGAAGTTCGCCGAATTGATGCGAGCGCTGGGGCATCATCTCGATACCAGAGGACTTACAGACCAAGCACGAGAGGCCTACGGCGCGAGCCTTGCTGTCTTGCGCGTTTGCACGAACACGGGAAAGCTTGCCTTGAAGATGGCTGATTGTCTCTTGGGACTAGAACGTTCAATCGAAGCTGTTGCTGTAATTCGCGACTGTAGCGAATGGGACAAAGGACATTCTCCAGAGCTCGCCTGTCAGGTTGCCCAAATGAAAGACTTTGGTCACGCTCTGGTAGTGAGTGCTGTCGTATTCGATGACGATACTCAGAGGCACCGCTACCGGTGCCTGGATGCGCTCGTGCAAAACTGCCCCGGTCCTCTCGAGTTTGAAAGAAGTCTAGTCTGTCTGGAAGGATCTCAAATTGTTGATAAACTTGCCTTTGCTGAGCTCATGATGGAGTTCGCCCGCGACTTGCATAGACTAGGCCGCAACAAGGTTGCGAAAGTGGCATATGCCGCCGCGTTCAAATCGTTCAAACGTTCGAATGCCAGTGAATCGTATGGACCGTCCCTGATGGAATGTCTTCTGGCAATGGGCGATCCGGATATTGCTGCCAATCTTCTCCTTGAAGGTGGAAAGATGGAGTCCATGGTGCGCCTTATGGTCAACGTCATGATCAGTCAGCGCAACTATGACAGGACTGCGATTTGTGAATTGATGGTAAAGGTTGCTCAAGTTCAAATGGCAAAGCCTCCGTCATCGGTTACCGAGGAAGAGATCAAGCAGACGATCTCGCTTTTGGAGTGGTGTGCCGGCGACGAGTACAAGGAGATCGTAGAAAGCACGCGGCTCAATGCAGAACGTTGGGTCGAGAACAGAGAACTGGCCTTCGCACACAGTCTAGTTGAGCAAGGACAGTTTGCTTCTGCTCTGGAGCTGTTTGAAAAACATGAAGGACCAACCGGACCCAACGGCATTTTGGTTCAGGAGCTCTGGATCTTGCGATACATCTCGGCCGCTATCATCGACAGAGACAGAGGCTATGTCAACGTGACTGATGGATATGCTTTTGGGTGTGCGCTAGAACTTCTCAATAGTCTTCGAGATCGCCGAGCGTTGAGTCCGTCGTTCGCGGTTAAGGTGGCGGAGCTTATCCGTTCTGCTAAGAGCACTGGCGCGGAAGGCTATGTAGAGGCGGTCTATTCCATACTTTGCGAGTGTGGACGCGGTTTTGAGCATGCTGTGCTAAGTCTACGAGATTGTCTCAGTCCTACCATCCGCGATACTATTGAAAAACGTTTGAACATAAAAGGCAATGAGTCTTTCCATGTCCTGATCTCCGATGGACGTTTCGAGTTTGCGATCGAGAGTCCTCAGGATAGGGGTGAAACGGTTGCGTCCAACAACGGAAGTGATTCATGGCGACTATTGAATCGAACCTATTTTCTTATTGAGCGCGAAGAGTTCAGGCAAGCGATTTCCGATTTGGAGCGGCTGTTGCAAACCACAGAGGATAAGAGTCTGGCCTTCGACGCGTCGATTCTGAGCGGTTATTGTTATCTTCTTCTAGTGGAAGAGCCACGCGCGGAGTGTGCTTTCAAACGGGCTCTTCGAAGTGCAATACTTACCGAAGATCAGTTTCGCATTGATAAGGCGTCGCTTTGTATTACGAGTTTGTACATGAGCAGAGAAAAGCAACGGATGCTCAGGCAGCTCATCGATCCCGCCATTACTCCGCGAGACCTCCTAAAATTAGCAACACAACAAATCGGAAAGCAATTGCGTGACGTAGAATCCTTGCCGGATGTTTTGGCCCTCGCGCTTCTTTCCAGAGTGGATAGAGGTGACAGGGGGGCTTACGCTTCCGGAAGAGCCCGTCGCGCAGTCCTTGCACTCTTGGGAGTGAAAAACAAGGCACATCGTCTGCGCGTCGTTAGTTGTCTTGATGCGATTGGCAAACACAGTTGTGCCGCCATCGTTTTAAAGAAACATCTCGACGAGATTGGATTCGATCCTGATGTAGAACAGCTTCTCGCGACGCTGGCCAAAAGGCATATTAAAAGGCCGGAACTGAGTCGAATTTGTACTCTATATCAAACCCTGGACTTTCACATACATGTGGAGCGCGCCCAAGAAGAGTTCGTTGTCAACACGACTGCGAAGGCCCTGTGCGGGCAGGTTCCGCGGAGAATGCTGCTCGATGTGAGACAAGACCTTCTCGCTATGTACGGACGCAACAAGCTGACAAGCGATTTCTGCTCGACGCTGGCCGCCACGATTGTAAATAGTATTGCCAGCGATATCACTGGAGAACGTCGGGATCGCTTCCTCAACGATCTCCTCGGAATATCCAGAGTCGTGGAGAAGGTCAATGGCAGTGCCGCTTCTATCATGCGAGAGTGTCTGGAGCGACTCAACCCAGTACCAGTCGACGAAAAGTATAAAAAAGCTATGGAAGAAGAGCTTTTTCTAGTCGCGGACCAAACTTGATATGAGCGTGTGGGCCTACTTGTCCATCTTCATTCGCCAACCTAATTGGTCGAACGCCTCTCGCAGAGTTACTCCACTTCGGTGACAATAGTACAAAGCGATCACAGCTAACTCGAATTTTACTTCGTTCTTTTCCAAGAGTTTTTGACACTGTATGGCCGCATGGAGTGTTTGCTCTGAAATTTTTCCACTTCCAATCAGGTATCTGCTCACCTCAGCCCCCTGCGAGGACAGCAGTTGAATGGCATGAAGATACTCGTTGCCGTTAATAAGATCGCATCCTTTAAGCAGTCCGAGCACTTGTGCCAGGTCGGTTCGTTCTTGCTCGCCACCATTTCGTTTGACTGTGTAGAAATTACCTGAGCGCGTTTGTTCGGAGACCCACTCATTGTCTAGATTGATTTTGTCCACTGTGAGAAGGCGCTCGAGCTCTTGTCCGAGATCTTTCGCTGTCTGATAGCGCGCTTTCGGATCCTTTTCCAACGTTCTGAATATCACGTCCTCGATTTGAGGAGGGATACCAAGTTTGGTGCAAAAGGATTCGAAGCGGGCCGGTGAACCGCTAACTTGCATCTGCATTGTAGCTAGTGCATTTGCGCCTTCAAATGGACGAGCACCGCTTATGGCTTCGTACATGACGCAGCCTAATGAATAGATATCTGACCGCGGATCGAGGTCGGCACCTAGGCACTGCTCAGGACTCATGTAAAACGGACTTCCAAAAACGTCGCCGGTTTGAGTAAGGCGCTGTGCCGACTTCCCATCCGGACGAACAATCTTGGCGATGCCGAAGTCGACCAGCTTTATGAGATCCGAGTCCTGATCGACTTTGATCAACATTATATTGGCTGGTTTTACATCTCGGTGTATGACTCTGTTTATGTGAGCGTGATGCAAAGCCGAACAAGCTTGAAGAAAAATAGTCAAAAATCGTCTGACTTCAAGCGGCCCGTCCAGCATGAGTAATTTTTGCAGGACTTCCCCATCCAGGTATTCCATAGCGATGAACGGCAAGCCTTCGTCGGAAAAGCCGTAGTCGTGAACCATCAATAGGTTGGGATGCCGCAAGTGGATCGTTGCCCTCGCTTCTCGTTCGAATCTTTTCTTGGCTTGTTCATCTTCGAGAAGATGCGGATGCAATACTTTAAGGGCGACAACGCGATTATTAGGTATATCTACAGCCTGGTATATGCGACCCATTCCGCCATGCCCAATTTGGCTAAGAACACGATATCTACCGGCAAACTGTTCATCGTCGTTGAGCTTTTTGTAACTTTGCGATTCTTTCAAAAAGGGCAAGACTGGACGCTCATCTTGCGTTTTCGCGACCGGCGCTTGGGGATCGAGGGCGAGTGTGCGCTTCATTACAAGGCGATGGATTTCCCCCGGATTTTCAGTCGTCACATTCCAGAAAATCTCTGTAGCCGCTTCATCAACAGGCGCAAATTCCCAGGTCGGCTCTCGTTCCAGCCCTTCCTGGTAAGACACTGTGAGCACGAATTGCTCACCAGCCGGCACCTGCCATCGTAGGCTTTGCAATTGTGGCGAGGTTTGTGCTGCCCGCTCCATCAAGAAGGAAATGTCAGCTTTTGAGGGCGGCGAATTACGAACAGGCACTTGCCTGCGATTCGACTTGGGGTTGTTGCGAAAAGCGTCCTGTAAAGGCATTTAGCTGACGAGAAATAGGTATTGCGAATCGAATCTGTCTTAACTTACGTACCCGCAAAAGAGCCGATTTTATCCGACTTATGGAAAGAGGCAACTAGATCCAGTCTTTTCCCGACGGAGTACTAATTCAATTCGCCCCTAGCTTCCAGCCGAGTTCTTCCATCGCTTCTTCGAGACTTATGCGACTGCGCTGGCAGTAGTGCAAGGCTATGATTGCTTTCTCGAACTTGAGTTCGTCGCGCTCCAACATGCCTTGAAGCTGCACGGCGGAGTGCAGAGTTTTTGCATCAATGAAGCCATTGGCGACCAGGTAGTTGCCTAGCTCTCTCCGCCCAGCCTCGTCTAGCAGTATCGCCTTTTCTAGCTCGGAACTCGAGATTAGTCCGGCTTGCATCAGCAGTCTTACAACAGATAGGAAATTAGCAGTCTGTTCTTTTCCTGTGTTGGGATGGACTGCAAAGAAGGTGCCGGAACGAGTCTGTTTTGTGATGTATGTCTTGTCGCCACGATCACCTCGAGCGAGTTTCTGAAGATCAAGGCTCAATGCCTGTGCGGTTTGATACCGCATGTGGGGCTCTTTCTCCAGACACTTCATAATTATTGCCTCGAGGTCCGACGGCAATGTTGTATCGGGTTCTGCATCAAGGAATGGCGTGGGCGTTGTGTTTACATGCATATAGATGGTCTTATAGGCGTTGTCACCCTCAAAAGGGCGCCTGCCCACCACCGCCTGATACATGACACACCCCAGAGAGTAAATGTCGGAACGCGCATCCAGCTGCCCGCCTTTGCACTGTTCCGGACTCATGTAGTAAGGACTTCCAAACACATCGCCGGTTTGCGTGAGCTTTTGCGGAGTCTCTTCCCCGTGATATTCGATCTTCGCGATTCCGAAGTCTAAGAGCTTCACGAGCTCGACATTTTGCGCTGTCTTGACCAACATTATGTTGCTCGGCTTAACGTCTCTGTGAATTACGCCTCTGATATGGGCATGGCTGAGCGCGGAGCAGACTTGGTAGAAAATGGTCATGAAGTGGCTCAATCTGAGCCGTCCCTGGTGTTTGAAAATTTGCTCCAGGCTGGGACCGTCGATGTACTCCATCACCATGAATGGGAGCCCTTCCGGCGTCTCTCCATGGTCTATGACCGCCACGATATTGAGGTGGGCGAGCGCTACTGTGGCTTTGAATTCTTGTTGAAAACGCTTCTCAGGTTTCTTTTTCTTGATCTTATTTTCTGATAGCAGGTGGGCATGTAATATCTTCACCGCGACCAGGCGATCCTGCTTCTTGTCGTGCGCTTTGTAAACCCGACTCATGCCACCGCAGCCAATTTCTTCCAGGACCTCATAACGGTCGAGAAAAACCTGAGCTGTCGGCTTGGCATTTTTTTCGTTGGACTTGTTGCCCTTTGTCTGGGTTGAATCTTCGTCGGTATCGACTTGCGCCTGTTTCGTCGGTCGAAGAGAGGGATTTCTCGCCCTTTTTTGCACCAGGTTGTAGATCTGCTCTGGGTTTTCCGTGGTAATACTCCAGAAAACT
>JAIERK010000262.1 GCA_019746975.1 Candidatus Obscuribacterales bacterium | reverse complement strand
ACTTGAGCCGAAATCACCGGGTATTCAAGCGGCAAATTTAAACTGTCGCGGCAGGCAAAAAGGCTTGACGCCAGACATCCTTGCTTGCAAATCCAGTAGTGCAGCTTGGCGCCACAGTAGATCACCTGGTTGGGAGTGAGTCTTCGATTTTTTGTCGGATGCCACTCTGATGCTACTTTTGGATAACAAGTCTTAAGCGAGTTTGTCACAGACAGTCTAATGTTGGCACAAAATGGGCACTGCGTCCCCGTCCTCTTCATCTGCTTCGTTGTCGTCCACTCGTGATCCTCTGCAACATCACAAGTCCAAGTGATCCGATCCGCGCTCGATTTACGCTCCATTACAGGAGTTTCGAAAGCTTCTATCACATGGGGCACACATGCCGGGTCGTTCTTTTTCGACGGTCTTATCCCTCGACATTCAGGACAGCGCAAGTCCTTTGTTGTTCTATAGAAACCAGAGCGCCACTTATGTTGTTTATTGCTCCAGCAAATCCAGTTGACCTTAAGGCCAGCTGGCAGCCTGTACGGGTCGACTCCAGGATTATTCTCGCGGTCAAATTCACGCAATACCTTTTTGTATTCTCTCAAATCAATGGGCTCACCCAGATTGCATTTGAGGCATCCCGACTGCCGATTTGTGCGATTCGAAATTTTTGCCCTATAGTCATGACCCTCTGGACACGTCCACCAGACGCTCTTTGTAGAGCAAACCGTCACATCTTCCGGTCCAAACTTGTTCTTGGTTTTGTGCCATTCGGCAGCAACTGCTGGCGCGAGCTTGAGGAGCGTATTTGTTGATGACGGCAATAGACCATGGCAAAACGGGCATCCAATTGCACCTTTTCGGTCTCTGCCTTCGTCCTCCGCTTTTCGGGCTGAAATGACTACATTGGCTATCTTAGCTTGCCACCTGTGATCAGGCGCCATCCAACACTTCCAATGCGCGTGTATCTGAGATCCTGGCGCAAATTCATACACGCTAAATCCGCAATTAGCCCTCTCATCCCACTGTTTGACTAATTCAGGACGAACTTCGCCAACCGACGGCACTCGCAAGAGTGGCGGATAGTCATAATCCTCTATTAACTTGCGTCTATTACTCATGCGCAAAAATGATCGATACTGTCAGACTTGTCGGAGTTGATGCCGCCCTAGCTAGTGCTTGGCAGTTGCCTAAGTATTGGAATGCAACGCCCACACTGCTTCTCTTTCCAATAATAGCCTGATAACCAGCTTTCTGTAATTCAATATCGATTCAACTCAATCAAAGTTCTTGAAATGACTCGTGTAAGAGGCGCTACTGTGGCTGTGCTCCATTCAGCCATCACTAATCAGAATCGAAAGGAGTTGTTGCCGTCCAGCCAAAGCGGTTTTCCTTCACAAAGCAACATCAAGCGAAGATTTCGTCAAGTCGAATTGCATTTGCGCTCATGCCTCATGTGCAGAAAGCTATGGTGAGCCATTCGGATCTGTTGTCAAATGGCTTAGCAGAAGTTTTCGCACCTTGGAGGCTCGATGCGTTCTTCCAGTCGAGATGATTGCGTAACTCCAGGGCCGGCTAAGAGCACCAGATATAGAGGCACAGGAAGTACCGCTCGAGTAATTGAATTCATTGATCGAATCGCTTCTTGCCAACTGGGTCAGTTTGGTTTTCTTGATGATAAAGGTGAGATGATACCAAGCTGTGATCCAGAGCAGGCACCCCAGTGATTGGGTTATGGCGTCGCTAAGATCGGATCACCATGCATAAACTTCTATGTCTTCGCGAATTTGCAGATCAGGTCCTTCGTCGAATTCGATGTCTGCGTATATGTCTTCCACTGCGATTGCGATCGGTCTATCTGGACAAAAATCCAGTACGAGCGAATCACCGCAACCAAGCTCTTGGATCGTCCATTCATCAGCTAGTTTTCTGTAAACTTCCAATCGTTGTTTCGTCTGGTGAACGATTACGTAATGACTTACTGACGCCAAATGTCGATAGGCAACAAGCTTTTCCCGTCGATCTGTTGATGCAGTAGATCGAGACAGCACTTCGAAGATTGCCACTGGTGTCTCTGTGTAGACGCTCTTCTTGTCGTAGGCGCTGCATTCGACGAATACATCGGGATAGTAAAAACAATTCAAGTCTTCTATCCGAACCTTCATATCTGCTATAAAGATCGTGCAGCCTGTCCCCTTCAGTTGTGTCTTCAGGGAAGTGGCGATATTCAATGAAATTACATTGTGGGCAACCGAACCGCCGGTCATCGCGAAAAGTTGTCCGTCGACAAATTCATGGCGCTGCTTAGCGAACTCCTCAAAAGCTAGAAACTCATGTGGGGTAAGCGTTTTGAGCCGGTGTGCGTTTGTCATGGCAATACCTTCGATCGATTCTGTAGCCATTATACGGTAAACAGCCCCCACTGTGGAGCGCGAGCTTGTGTGTTTATGCGGATTCGTGCATGGCGTGTGCTACCAAACCCGATCTGCAAAATCTACCATTTGCCTGCGTGTGCGCCACCATCGATCCTGAGATTCTCACCGGTAATGAATGATGCAGAGTTGAGGAACAGCACTGCATCCACAATCTCGGACGGCTCGGCGATGCGGTTGAGTGGCGATAGGTTTTCTTGGGGTGCATGATCACTATGTGCGTGCATCGGTGTGTTAACGACACCAGGCGAGATGGTATTGAATCTGATTTCATCAGTCGCATACTCAATTTCCAGTTCTCGACTCACAGCCGACAAAGTCGATTTCGTCAACACAGGGAGCCTTGCGGGAATGCCTGCTATTGGCTGATCTACGAGTAGTCTTTCTCTCTTCCTTCGTCCAGCGATAACGTCAACTCGGCATGAGCTTGCCGAGTGATCGCCACAAGAAATGTCTCACATGGTACCTTGGAATGGTTGAAAACAAAAGTTATACTCTGGTCGACAGCGTCGTCGTTTCGGTACCTAATTGACAGGAGAGCAACGAGCCGAAAATGTTAGAACCTCGAAAATGGAGAAACCGGTCATCATGAGCGCGAGTTATCGGCCAATACTAGGGACGCTCGGATACGTAATGTCGCCGGATGGAAAGGAAGTTCTCCTTCTAAATCGCAGCAAGCGTCTTGATGATATCCACTATGGAAAGTTTAATGGACTTGGTGGAAAACTTCATTCTGATGAAGACGTGGTATCTGGAATGGTGCGCGAAATTCGAGAAGAGGCTGGTATTGAGCCGATCGATATTCATTTGAGAGGAACGATCAATTGGCCCGGATTTGGCGGTGCCGGCGAAGATTGGTTCGGATTTATCTTTCGTATAGACTCATGGACGGGTACCGTACTCTCCGAGAATCCTGAGGGTTATCTGCAGTGGGTTGCGCGAAGTACCTTCGATCAAGTCAAGTTCTGGGAGAGCGACCGTTACTGGCTCGATATGGTCTTCGATGATGATCCTCGCGTATTTCATGGGCATGCTCCATTTCTCGACGGAGAGATGATATCGTGGAAGTTTCACCGGATTTAGGTTCGCCTTATGCTTTTAGCATTACAGAGAGCGAAAACAGTACGAAACAGCACAAACGGAGACCCCACCTAAATGTCGAGAGAGCGAGATTTGATTCAAAAGCTTGCGTCCGATTCAGGGGTTCGCCTGTCGATCGATCCGCGCAGCCGGCGTCAGATAGTGCAGGACCTCGGGCTTATACCGCTTGAAGTGGGATACCGCACAGCGGATGATCGAAAAATTGAGAATCTGAGATTTCTCCTGTATTCGAATGCAGATGGGAGTGTCTGTGAGACATATTGGTGGGACGGTTTTATCGCTACGCATACGACCATGGCGGGTTCTCTTGGGCTCTCGTACGACGAAGCCGACCTCGGAATCCTGGATCTATCCTGTGGAATCTGGGAACTCGCAGACACCGATAACAAGGGCTTCTTCTATCCCGCTTACGTCCGTGACTGGGTCAAACAGATAATTGGTGGTACAAAGTGAAGGGCTTGGAGTGGCAGGCTCAGGCTTGTTTATCGCTTTCTTCACCATACAGAGCGGCGATGTTTAACTGTCTCAACTTTGGTGCTTTGGCTATTGCAATCAATACCACTATTAGTGTCATGCATCCGCCAAAGATTACTGATCTGGTAAGTCCGAGCAGTTTGCACGCGACCCCCGATTCGAACTCGCCAATTTCGTTGGACGAGCCAATGAAGATGCTGTTAACGGCGGCGACTCGTCCTTTCATATCGTTGGGCGTCAATAATTGGTAGATAGTTGATCTCAAATAGACGCTGATACCATCTAAGACACCACTAACAAACAGCAAAAAAAGCGATAGGTAGAAGCTTGTTGATAGACCGAATCCAATCATACAGAGTCCAAAACCGGCTACTGCCGAAAGAAAAATCCATCCCGCATTTTTTGTAATGGGATTATGCACAAGAAATGCAGCCGTCAGAAAAGCTCCGATTGGCGTTGCTGCTCGAAGAAATCCCAGTGTTTCCGGACCCATCTTGAATACTTCTTGTGCAAATATTGGCAGGAGCGCAATCGCGCCGCCGAAGAGCACCGCGAATAAATCGAGCGCCATCGCAGCCAGTACTATCTGGTTGGAAAAAACGAACCGCAAACCTTCGCGAATATTTTCGCTCACGGATGTGTGCTTCGGTGGTTCGATAACGCTGTTTGTTTTGATTAGTTTGAAACAAATGAAGGAAATTATGCAGAGACCGGTCGCAAGGAGATAGGTGCGTCCCGCGCCGAATCCCACATAGACAAATCCACCTGTGATCGGACCTATCATAGAGCAAGATTGCCACGCTGCACTGTTCCATGCGGCAGCGTTGGCGAAGTGTTCACGCGGAATGATATCGGACATCAAACCAAAGCTGGCAGCGTTATAGAATCCGCGCGCGAAACCCGATATGAAGATCGCGAAAAAGATGGCGGCCACGAGTGTGGTTCCGCTCGCAATCGATATACTGACTCCAGCCATCCCGGCTATGGTCAGCAGAATGACAAATGCCGTTGTAGTCACGATCGTTCTGCGATTGCTTATGTCCGCCACGTGCCCCGCGTAGAGGGCTATACCAATCGACGGAATAGCCTCGGTCAGTCCGATCATTCCAAGCGCTAAGGGATTCTTGGTTAGCTCGTAAACCTGCCAGCCGACAGCCATTGCCTGTATTTGAACGGCAAGTGTGAGGAAAGCTTTTGCCGCGAAGAACAATCGAAAGTCGCGAATTTTCATCGCGGCATACGGACTAATTTTCGGGACTTGGGATTCCTGTTTCATCTGTTCACTAGTTTAAGAGTTTCAACACCAATTCGTGAGATCGGAACTCCGGAGTTGAAAAATCTAATCTTTGAATTGCCGCTAAGGTGCACTGAGTACGCTTGCCATTCAAAACAGATGTATCGAAACCTGATGATAGGTCAAATTGATCGACAGTAAATTAGGCGCTAAAGCAAGAGCAGTCGAACCCGTCAGATCTGTATATGTTCAATCCAGTTGTTGCCTTCCAGATTTTGACGCAACACTGCCTCTATGTCGGTTGTCCAACTCAGTCCGAAAATGCGCGCATTAAACTGCATTTCTATTCAAGAGTGTGTCTGAGTCAGGGTTTTGCCTGTTGCTTTAAAAAAATGGACCGACCATAGTATTCATATGAATTCCAAGGAGGTTCGCTATGAGACAAAGGACTCCTCTTTTTCGTCCAGATCAAACACGGATTGTCTTCTCCATCCTCTTTTACTCAGCCTGTTACGTTTATTTCCTCTGGCTCGGTACAGGGACCTTCAGTAATTGCGGTAACATTTTGGCTGCTCTTATATGCGGGTCTGTAGCAATTCTGGCGTCGCTGGCGTTGAATGATAAACCGGCGGCGGAGCAACTTGAGCCTGTATTTACCGTTGGAGAACAACGTGGTATTTTCCTGGCTGGATTGTCTCTGCCACTACTAATGGTGATAGCCTCAGCAATACCGAAATTCGATCTGCAGTACGGAGTTCAGCCGGAGAGGAGCCAGTTAGGGATCCGATTGAATTGTTGTAATATCCTGAAGCGCGATCTTCGAGGTGAATTTCTGCAACTATCGCAAGATCTAACGAAGCTTCTATTGGTCGATCCGAACAGCAGTGCCAATGCTAGAAGTGAATCTCCTCAACTCGATCACGGAGCACTTGCTGATCGACTAATTGATCAAGCGAATGCCAGGCATGTAGGTTCCGATGCCATTGACCTGCTTGCACTCAAGTCGCTCGCTCCGACCTTCATCGGTCATGAGGACCACTTGCGTGTTTCTGCGATTAGCTTTGCAACAGTAGATAGTCGCGGTTTAGTCAAAGTGGACGTCGAAGTGGAGGACACATGCGCCGGCTCGGAAATCAAAAAGTTGTCTTACTTTATCGGATTGCGAAAGTCCAACACAAAGCCAGTTGTTGTCGAAATTGTCGATCACTCTTTGCCGCAAGGGAAAACATCAATTAAGTTTTCATCTATATGATCTTATGTATAAATTGGTGCCGGTTGGATTCAGTTTTACTCCCTTTCCCGACATCTGAGTTTGAAGATTGCTTGCTGATTCATCGATCAAGCGAGCCCTCTCTTGTGCAGCCTCTTTCAAGCGCTCGGCTTTGTCTGCTGCGTCTTCTTTCACGCTTTTCTCGAGCTGTTGGGCACGATTATTTACGCCGTCAATGCGAGCCTGGGTGGCGACTGGGTCAATTGTTGAAACCACCGCGGCCGGTGCGTATCTTCGAAATCCGAAAGGCGTGCGGTAGAGACTGTAACCGTAAGTCGGCACGACGGAATATTGGATGCTCGGATTTGCAATCACATCATTAACTGCAGCAGTTTTTTCTGATTCGATTCGATCAATCTGCGATTTTGCGGTTCGCTCGGTGGTCTTGATTTGATCGTTGCTATGTTGGAATGCTTGTAGTTTCGCTTCGTTCGACTGTCGTTGAATCTCGCTAGCCGCTTGTGAGTTCGCTGCTGCATCCGGATTGATGCCGTAGGCGACCAGCGCTTTTCTGGAGTAAAGTCCAATCTGCCCGTTGGGTGAGAGCCCGTATGCTGCTTGGTATTCGGCAATCGCCTGCTCGTGTTTCCCAGAATGCACCAGACGATTTGCCAGTTGCAGGTGGGCGAGCGCTTCTTCTGTTACAGCCGAGGCAACCGCTTTTTCTGGGGCCGCAAGAGCCGCTATCACGGCGACTGCCAGGTACATTTGATTGTGTTTCGACTTAAACATGCGCTTCGTGTCCTCGGGATTGATATCCTCTCTACGGCAACATTCATGGAATTAGGAGGAGCTGACACATTCCCTCGACGGCATTTTCGACAGGTCTTCTATTCCTTCCGATGGCGCTGGAGGTGAAGCTCAGCGCTCTGTTGCTTGCATATGCGTCTTGAGTAGCCTCTGATGTGTTCAGTACCATTGAAATCTGGGCTGGCCGCTCTCTGTACATGGTTTGTATATTTGAAACAGGTTTAGCACGATTCGGTCGCCAAAAAGTTCCTATAGACCATCCGTCGTTTTATCTTCGGAATGTTTTTGTCGTTTACAAATTCTTTGCAACTGGTTTGTAGATTGGAATTAATTGGTCGGGGGGATTGTCCTTTGCGAGGTGTCAGGGATGAGGTCAAACAATTCGTTGGCTGGAATCGATGATTCGAGTAACTTAGATTCATCAAGTCAGACAAAAGATGCAAGCCAGTACTTCTTTGCCGAAGTATACGCTGAAAGAAGTCCAATCAAATTACCTGATAAGAAAGAGCAAGAAGAAGAGATCGATTTCGGAGAACCCTGGAAGCTGGATCTGCGGCAGGAGGCTCCCAAGGCTGGGCAAGACAAGGCAGAACCGAACAAACCTAAGCAAGAGATAGGCGAGCTGAAGAAAGAGGTTGAGCCTCCCAAAGCGGCCACCATCAAATTAGATGCGAAGGATTTTGAAAAACTGGGTCCTGAGGTTAGTCAGATCCTGAAGTCATTCTCTGGCATTAGTGTGCGGAACATTGAAGATGGAAAGCACTTCGAACTTACTAGAAAAGAGCCTCTCAAGCAGGACATGGGGAATGGTGTCAAACTCAAAATGGGCACTACCTTTGCTGCCGATGTAAAAAATCTGGGACCGAACAAATTGCTCGTCGATAACATCGCAGGTCTTTCGATTGAGGTGCCAACTCCGGACAACAAAGCTTTTGGTCAGCGTGAAGTCCAGGTCAAGAAGATTTCCGTTGAAAAGGACAAGAGTGGAAATGACGTAATCACTCTGACCACTTCGGCCCAGGGACAAACGCAGGAAGTAAAGATACCCATCCCTCCAGGTAACACTGGATTGGCTCGCACTTTGGATACACTCCGGCGCGTTGCGTCAAATGATGGTACCACTGGCGGTGATCCACAAAAGGAAAAGGATCTGTTGCGAGATCTCACACTCGGCTTGATTGGACTCGGAGTCTTGGGAATCGTAGGTGGCGCCGCGATCAAGATGGCGAGAGCGTGGCGGAATGTCGACGAGTCGAAATCGGCGCCGTCTGGCGACAAAGCCTCTGACAGCGACAGAGCCGATTTAAAACCCGCTGCTGACGGCGCTAAGCCCGCACCCGATGTAAAACCCGCTGCTGACGGAGTAAAGCCCGCAGCGGATGGAGTCAAAGCTGCTGACGCATCGGGTCGACCGAGAGTCGTGATAAAACCGGGGCTCGGCAGCAGGCCGCCGGGCGCAGACGGCGGACCGAAAGCAGCGGTGCAGCCAGAGCCGGTGTCCATGGCTGATGCACGCGATGCGCAGGTCCCTGCTGAAATTAAAGATGTCGTCACCCTGTTTCAACAACGCGGTGGTGGCAGGGTAGATCTGCCAGGTGGGGAGCAGTCCAAGCCGGTTAAGTTCGAAGTTCAAAACACCGGGGTCAACGATCGTGCCATGATAGTCGACAAATCCTCGTGTTATTTGAGTCCGACTGCCGATGCGGGCTGGTTCCGTCCCGACGGTATGCCTGCCGGCAAGCATAATGGTGCCACCACGGTCAATGTTGGAGTTACGGATGTCCGCGATCTGGCGCGCGTTCAGGCTACACTGCTACCTAAAATTGCAGAAGCTATGAAACCTGGTGGTGCCTTGCACGGGAAGTTGGCGGATGTAGCGACGCAGGATCCTATGCAGACATTGAAAGCAGAATCACACGACAAGGCGCCGGAAAATGGAAATGTCGGGGTGAAGCTCTACCCGGTCGATGCAGCCGCCGCTAAGGATGTACAGCAGTTTTTAGACAAAGCCCTGGTTGAAGCCGGGTTGAGAAGCACTGATGTGAAATTACCGGCCGGTGATGTCGTCCGTAACGGATCAGGTCGCGTATCCGCGGCAGTACATGACTATGAACCAGCGAGGTACTCGGAGAGAGACCCTCACGATACTAAAGCGAAAACGGTCGAGCTTAGGGGCGCCCAGATCCCTGCAGACATGGAGAATGGCATTATTAAGTTCATGCATAAACAAGTCGAATCTAAAGCCCCCGGTTGGGAAAAGTTTGCGACTGTCGGTGACCTGTACAAGGTGGGAGAGGGTACGAGCGAGTTCACAACTGACGCGATTAAGGCTCTAGAAGCTGCCGTCGGAGTCGATGGAAAGCAGACGATGATTCGACAGTCAGATCCTGTGGGATCCGAGGTCGGAAAACTTATGTTAGTGACATCTGGTTCCAGAGAGGTGAAAGGTCATGTGACGTTGTCTGAAGTCAAAGAATCGGTTGTTGATACGACCCACGGAAAGCAGTATCACGGTCTAGCCGCTATGCATAACATAGGAAGAGTAGTTTCGACGGCTCTCAACTCCGATGCTGCCACTCCCCTCGCATCCAACGCCAAAACAGATGCAGCAAAGAAGCAACCGGTTGCGGCTGAAGATTTACCTGTTAGCAAGAACCTCCTGAGTCGGGATGTAAGTGCCAAATTTGTTGACCGTGTCAAGGCGGAGGGACCCTTTAACAATGGCTCCGCGACGACGGTGGAAAAATTGACCGACTCGCTTAATGAATTCCTCGAAGAGCGTGTCGCTGAATCGGAAGTTGTGCGTCAGGTGAAATTCGTCGTAGAGTTTGCCAAAGAAGGCTCCCCTCAGTCGGACAAAACGACCGTGCGTTTCGACGCCATACCCGCAAAGGGGAGGGGCTCATACGAATATGCGGGACAGCCTGTAACCAAGAGTGACAAAGGATTCTTTTCGGAAGAAAGCAATCGACCTGTGAAACCGAATCAAGTGCAGGCAACGATTCGTCTGCCGGAGAGCTTGCTAAAAGATCCCGAAAAGTTGGCCAAAGAGATTTACAGAGTCGTCCTGGAAAATTCTGCTTCGGCGACACTTACACCCGGACAAAATGCAGGTATAGATGCGTGGATGGAAACTTCATTCGGAGTAGGGAAAACTGCCGAGGAGATCGCTGCTGTGGCGAATAAGGGAACCGAGCCAGATATAAATCTTCCAAGAGTACTACCGGAGTTGGCGGATCCGCTAGCAAAAGTGACTCCTGAGGGCGTTCTTGTTGGAAACGGGAGAACAGAACTAAAGTTTACCGACGTTTGGGAAAAAGCGGTGGAGCACTTAGAGAATGAGATCTTGGAGTTGAAGAGGGATGCGACGAATAATGCCGAAGAAATTCGCACGCTCGAACAAAAGCTCGACTCAGAGCGCAAGTTCCAACAGAGATTGAAAACCGCCGGATTTAGAAACGACACAGAGGTGCTGAAAGAAGCACATGAGCGTATTGGGAAAGCCGTGGAGAGAGTAGCCAAACAAACGGCTAGACCTGGTGCTGAGGGACTGCGCAGCCGCGCCGTTGCGTTTTCTCAGATTGTCAGATACTTGCGGGATTGAAGCGATTTCGAGGGTGGTAGTTCGGGGTCACTCCTCGCCTCGTTTTGCCCCATCTACAGAGTCGTTACATATTTTTTGCAATTGCACCTCACCATATAGATATGGGCCTGGGGGGCATTTCCATGAATGCAGGATTATCTTCGTTCGACTTTAATTTGGATTCGTCTTCGGGGTCCGATCAAAGAAACGACACGAAATCGACCAGAGACATTTTTGTTAGTCTGTACCTGGAACAGTTGCAGAGAGATGATACCAAAAGCGGTAGCAGTTCTCTCCCGTCAGCGTTCAGCCTGAGCGCAGATGCGCCACCGGAAGCGAAGGTCGACAACAATGCCGGCAAAGATGCTCCTGCTGCACCTGGAGTAGTTGCACTCGCGAAGGTTCCACACGGCGATCTGGTCATTCGGATTCTTGGCCGCTCCATCGGCGTAGCCAACGAAGTCGTAAAGGCAGAGAATGGTAAGCGCGCCCCTGGGACGAAACCTGAAGAAGCCTTCAACGAGGAGAAGCTCAAAGAAGAGTGGAAACGCGGAGAATTCGGTCCGGAGAGCAAGAGACTCTATGCTAAGGTTCATCAACTTATCGAGCGCGATGTTTTAGGTCTTGCCGTAGAACTAGATTCGCGTGGGATTGCCTTTCCACCTGGCTGCCCAATACAGCCGGAGAAGAGCGTTAGCGGTAGTGGCTTACCAGAAACAGATGAGAGTTTTCGCGCACGAGTTCGCAATGGCGAGATCAAGTTTTCTTTCCCACCTAAAGCTCTCAATGGTGACGGTGTGCCGGATGCCGGCGATGTAACCACTTTCGCCAATCACTTCACGTGGACACAATATGCAAAACTTAAGTGTGTGCAAGGTGCGATAGATAGTCAAGCTGCATCTGTCGAGTTTCATCTGAAGGGGACCGAAAAGTTTGCCAAGTCCGGTGATCTTTCCGGATGGAAACGACCTTCAGATCTAGCGCCCGATCAATCAGAGCGATGGGCTAATGCCACCATGGCATGGGTTAACACGATACAGCGTGTTCATACATATGCCGATACTGTCGCCGCTTTCAATGCGGCCACTTCTGACAAAGGCTTCCAGTTTCCGGGTCTGACTGACTTATTCAAGAAAATAAAGTTACCTGATAATGCAACCGTATTTCCTGATGAGGCGCTGAAGGAGGCAAATTTCCCAGGCACCATCAAGCGGGGACCTGATGGTCTAATTACTGAAATGAAGTTGGATTTGCCAGCTACATCGGAACGCACGCCTGAAAATCTTCGAAAAATGCAAAAAGTGGAAGAGTGGCTGCGTAAATATGGACCGTCCGTAGACAAAGTCTGGGGACAGATGTTGGATACCGACTCCAGCCCTGAGCGCACGCTTATGTGGGTGGCTGATGGTGACTTTCAGCGTGAGAAAGCATCGACCTTCGCAGATCTCCAGGAGTTAAACGGTCACTTGAGTGGCAACCAAAAAGATGTAAATCAGAAAGTTAAGCTTCCCGGTGACGAACTCGATTGGTTCGTCAAATCGGTCAGTGAAAATGGTCAGTACGTGCTGGAGAAACGCGCTCCAAATGGCGAGCCGTTCAATATGAAGAGGAGCGGTTTCACTACAGAAACTTGCGATAAGGATGGTAAACCGGATCCAAAAGGTGATTATGTTTCAGTTACCAGCTACAGAAAGTATGAATGGGCGCGCTTCCACGCCTACAATGGCTGGAATTATCTCGGTTCGATTAGGCCGATCGAGCAGATAAATGCAAAGCCCCAGGTCTTCCACAAGAATGACTTCGTGCCGATTATCGAAGATAACCGTATGCGAATCCTTCAAGCGAAACACTTGAAAGGATGGTCTGAAGCGATGGACAACGCCAGACAAACCGGCAACCTCGTTGGCACCGCCGTTGATATCGGAATGTGCGTAACGGGCACCATAGAGTTTCGAGCAGCATGGGTCGCGGCGAAGAAATTGGGAGAAGTCTCTGCGAAACAGGTTGCGAAAGAAGGTTTGAAAGGCGCGTGGCATGTGGGGCTTGGTGCGACTGGTTTTGCGAAACAAGCGATTGAAAATAACTTTAGCTGGGGCCACGATTTCATGCAGGTCCGCCATAAAGCTATCATGGCTGATATGGCATTGCAGATCGGACCCAACAAGTTTCAAAAAGGTTTCTGGGAACAGCTTCCCGTATTAGGTAAAGCCGAAGGTAAAACCGCTATGGAAGCATACGGTGAGTGGGCTTTGACGAAGGAAGCCAGATTCATTGACTCGTTGCTAGGTAAGGCGCACAAGACATTCACTGGTTTCGAAGTCGCGCCCCCGAAATTTCTTCCTCATGTCGGTGTTTTCTTTCTCGCTGATACGTACTATTTGGCCGAAGCTACCAACATGGCTGCCGATTTCCTCAAAAACGATCATAGGGGTGCACTGGTCGATGGAGCGCTGCGACATCGTAGCATGAACGATGGACGCAAACCCTTGCTGTACGGACCAGAATCAGAGGCCAGACTCAAGTCCGCCACCGGCCTTCTGCTGAATGAATATGGTACTAAGCTAGGTGGCAAGTCTGCGGAGCTGCTTGGAGATGCCGTCAACAAATTGTTCTTGCCGCCAGACTCGCCAGAACGAGTTAAACTGCGTGACGATGCAGAAAGAATGTTTCTGAAAGCGAAAACCAATGATAAAGAACGATTGGCTGCGGCAGTGATTTTGCTAGCTTTGAATGAAAACCACAACGGTGAAGCCGCACTCCTGGAAAAACCGGGGCACTATAAATACACGGTCGATGATGTTCTCAACTATGTGCACAAGCAGAGTGAGCAGTCTTCGGACCTAGACGTTCGATTGATCGCCGGCGATACATTGTTTCGACTGGATCGATGCAATTCGGTGAAGATCAATGCCCTGGACGAAGCGCTGAAGAGAGTGCAAGGGGAGCTCAAAGCTAAGCCTCAAGATGCAGAGCTGAAGCAGCGTGCCCAAGTAACGAAAGACGCTCTCAAAAACCTGGAGCAGTTTCGCAAGTCGATCAATTACAACTCCGCGGACTTCACCACTCTCCTCATGGAAGTGCTCAAAAGCGACAAAGCCACCAAAGAACAGAAGATCAGTGCGATCGCCTCCCCCAGTGGAGTCCGCCTGGCTATGCTCCTCGAGCATCGTCGATACGATGCCAACACACAGCTCGACGGTCGGTCGAAATTCGAGACTGATGCACTTTTGTACGGTAGAGATGCAGAGTACATTCAGAATGCTCTTCTCGAGGCAGTTCGGAATAGCGGCAATCCAAATGAAGTTCGCGCGGTCGCCGCATATGCATTGCGAGCTACAGTCGGAAGCGACCGACATGAGTCGATGCTTAAGTTGAACGCTTTTACCGCATCTAAAGATGGCGACTTGCACAAGACCATTACTGATGAGTTGTTGCGCGAGCTTCAAGTCAATCCGAAAGCCAGTGAAGGAACGCAGGAGCAAAGAGACAAATTGCTACTAAACAGCTTTCTTGCGGGCAAGACAATCAAGGACTGTGGTGTCGAAAACCTGTTTGCCGATGCACCGAAAGTTCAGCAGCTTGTTGCTGAGGTGTTCGCAAAGCAGATGACATCAAGCATGCATTCCATCGCGCGTCTGGCCGCAGTCGAGCTTACACCGGCAATGCTCAAGTCATTGCCACTAGATAAGCAACATGCGCTGCGTGAATATGTATTAAATCCTATGCGCGCACCACGAACGAATTCAGATCGGGACGGTTTGAGACTCTGTCTGATTGAAAAATCCTCTGAGTTGTTCGCGGATGGAACACCTCAACAAAAGAGTATGGTTGCACTGTATTTAGAGGCAATGTTGATTCCGGGCGCCGGCAAAGAGTTCGAACAACAAAATCCCCATGCCGGCTTTCCATCCTTCGAGCCCGGCTTTACGGAAGCACGCATCCGAGCGCTACAAGCTCTGTCTAAGATTGATCCATCCAGGGCTCTAGAACTCGCCCAATTCGCTATTCACGGTGGTGCCTATGGTCAGCAAGAAATTCCTAAAGACAACGCTCACGTGAGACTAGCTGCCGTCAATGTCATAGAACAGTTGAAGCCGTTCGATTGGCAAAAAATTGCGATTGACACGCTGCGAGTCGAAACTGACCCTGCAGTTTTACAGAAGCTCTGGAACCTGGAGTTTGCCGCAAGAACGAACATTGATCCAGTTCGTTTGGAGAGAGAGATGAATGGATTGCGAGAAAGAGTGGAAAAACGCGGTGGCGATAGCTGGACGGCGAGTGCCTCTAAGCCAGGAACTTACACGGAAGATAGAATTGGAAAAAACTGTGACCAGCCCGGCTGTGAGGCTTGTACGTCATTCAATCGTGGAGCTAGCCTGGGGCTGCTGATGACTGCAACACAAGAGTCCATGAATGGGGATCTCAAACAGCAACTCAAGGCAGTTGACGGTTTATTCAAGGTTGCCGATCGAATCCCGAACGAAATCGCACAATTGACTGGACCTATCGAGAACGCACTTTTGTCGAGTCCGAATATGCATCCGGCGGTCAGAGAACGACTGCTGAACTTGTACGTGAAGGTTGCTCGTCCGGGAAGTAATGGAGTCGTTAGTAAGGATGAAGGAGCTCTGGTTTTGTCGCGTATGTTAGGGAATTCCATCAGAGACCTACAATCTGAAAAAGGCAGTGACAGCAGTTTTGTAAAAGCAAATCAGCAACTGAGTCAAACCATTTTCGATAATCTGAAAGGGTTGAAGTCCACTGCGTCAGTTCCTACCCTGTTGGCGTTGTCGTATAGCGAGTCGCTTCCTCCATTGTTGGCCATGACGACCACCGTTAAGCCCGCCGCCCACACCTTTCAACCAGAAGGTAAAATTGCTGCCCAAACCTTTCAATCCGAAGCGCTCGATAAGGCTAAAGCCGCTGCTCTCGAGCAACTAAGAGATCTCGTCGGGACGACACACCTTGCAGACGCTGCCGCTACTGCTGAAGTCAGCTATGCCAGAAATGGTGGCACTAATGGTGCCATTCTCGGTGCGGCTGAATCCCCTGAGGCTCTGGCGGAGCTGGTTGCAAATGCACTAGCTGATTCTTCACTTGACGCATTTCAGGTAGTGGCGACGATGGGCTCTGCGATCAATGCGAAGCCGATCGAAGGACTGCAGGATCCGCGTATGAAGACGCTGCAAATCGCTTTACGTGACAAAAACGATATCGTGCGATTGGCAGCTGCAAAACTTTGTTTGGAATCAAACGAGGCCGGCATAAGAGAAAGCGCAATCTTCGCGCTTGCGGATGTAGCGAAGAACGGTTCTATGCCGCCGAGCAAGTCTCAAGCAATGGATTTGCTGAACCAGTCCGCGGCATTGCACCCAGCGCTCGTTCAACGAGCGTTAGCTGAAACAGTAGTTCGAGAACTATCGACGTCAGAAAGAGCGCCGGTAGCACTAGATGTTCGGATGCAACGGCACTTTGAAAATCTACGAAGGGCATTTTCCGGAAATGAACTAGGCGTCGGCTGGCTTCAGAAAGACTTCGATCATTTCGTCAGGACTCAGCGTCTAAACATGCTCTCTCGCGAGCTTCGCGAAGAGACGATTGATAAAGACATTCAGAAAATCTGGGAAGCCCATGCTGGAATGTTCAAAAGCGCTAGTGCTAGAACGGAAGCGGTCAAGACTGCACTCAATGCGCATGTTAAGAAGATCTCGACTGAATTTCAGTCGCTGACCGGATCAGTAGTGAATCCGGATGTCGATGCCAAACAACGTCAGCAAGCAATCCAGGCGCTGGTCTATGTCATCAATGATAACGGAAAGTCCCTTAGCTTGAGTCAAGACAATAAGTGGGCGCTGCATACTCAACATAGACCAAGTTGCAGCAGCGAATGTGTGGACCGCGCAGTGGATGCCATCGTCGCCGTTAGTTCTGGCAAGGGATTGGCTGCTGGGGAGATGGAACCTATCCTCAGGCAGCTCCTAACCGGAAATGCGACCCTGTCTCGCAACAACAAAACCAAACTTGTCTCAGCGCTGGATGCACTCACCACCAACGGTGGCATATCCAGAGAGAATACGGCTTCCATTCTTGCTTTGGCATTTGAAACTGAGATGCGATTCATGCCCAGTGCGAATCAGTCCGAGTACGAAGGCAGTATCCAACTTCAAAAAGCATTGCTTGCGCAGATGGCTAATTACGGCAATGCAGAACTCGTTCCTGTTCTAACCTATTTCTCTATCAGGCACAGTAACGACGGTGTCCGCAAAGCTGCGGCCGAAACGCGTGATAAGTTCAAGTCGACGGCCGTCGACATTGCCAAACGCGATGTCGAGAAAATTCTGGCTGATACTCGCGGCGAAGAAGGATACACTAAAATCACCTTTGCGAGCGATGAGCGACTTCCATTGTTGAAAGCAGCCCTCAAGGACGAAAATCTTCCTTCGGAAAGGCGATTTCGCGCTGCCGAAGTTCTAATGACCGCCAGCAATCGAGCCCTCAGTGAGTCCGATCGCAAGGATGCTGCAAAGGCATACGCAAGAATTGGTGTGAGATATCCTCACCCAGACGAGTCGGCGTGCTTGAAGGCAATTACCGTAATTCTCGACCGAAACAATCGTCTGTTTACCGAGGAAGAGCGAAACTCAGCCGCCAACGCCCTCGGCAACTTGTCGATTGGCGGCGGAGAGCAAGTGAGAGAACTTGCCATGTTCCATCTCACGAAGTTGGATGGAAAGCAAGCGAACCTCGCTGTCGACCAAGTTCTTAGAAGCGCGCTAATTCGCGCCGATCGCTCAGACTGTAAATCCACGATAGATTCGGCGATTGACCGCGTAATCGCCATGCAAAAACTAGCGCAGGAGAAAGGAGAGCCCGGACCTATCTTGAAGGACCAAGTTAAGGTGCTTTCCCGGCTTGTGCTGAGCGGCAACACCACGGCTCAAAAGGCATTAACCACTTTGTCGGCTCAAATGGGCGCGGATGTGATTCGCATCGCCGGCGATGCCGCTCAGGATTATCTAGCCGGCATTGCCGCGGAAAATGTGCAAAGGGCGAAGCAAGTACAAGCGATCAAAGAGCTCGCGAGACAGCAGAAATTTTCGGAAAAGGCAGAAAACGATTTCATCGCGAAAAGTGCACCAATTAGTCCCGATCCTCTTGTGCTCAAGCGTTATGCCGATTTGGTTGTCACATTGGAGAAGAGTCTCGGGCAGTCGAAGGAAACCGATGCTGCATTATTTAGAGCATACGGTTTAGTTGGTCACATCAATGGAGCCGAAATCACCGCGCTGAGAGCAAGAGTCGATACAGCGATCGATCGCCTGAAGGTCGAACCCGTCACGGACAAAACTGATCCAAGAAAGCCCTGGCTCGAATGGTATGAAAAGGAGACACATAAGGAGCCGACAGAAACCGAGCTTCTTAGCAAACACAAAAAGACACTCACTGAATCAAAGGACGAAAAGTTACGTTTGGACAGTGTGACCGAACTTCTTGTCGTTGCTGCCACCACTCAAAATGCGGATGTGCGCCAGGATGCATTGGCGAGTTTAAAGACCTTAAAAGGTCAAGAACGTGCGATGCTTGAATTGATGGTCAAACACATTGCGAAGGAAGCAAGCAGCCCTAGTCGACGGTTGACCGGCGCAGAACGAGATGCCATCAAGGAAATTCAGAATTCCCTGGACATCAAATCGAAGTAGTGGCCGACGTTATGGTGCGCAACTTTCGATTCGACGCATTTGAACTCTGAATGAAAAGATAATCCTCCCATCGTGCTAATGGAGCTGGCTGTGCTGGGATCGAACCGCATGGGAAGCAATCGAATTTTCTAACGGTAGGGTGGTGTTTTCTGACCCTGTGGTCGCCCCAGTGTGATTCGGTAACAGTTGTTTAGCACACTCGATCGAAAGTTGTCTGGCGTCTTTGAGAGTGACACTAGCAAGTGCTTCTGGTATTGTTCATCGTTGAAATTCGGGAAACATCAAGGTATTAAAGGGGGACTGTGTTATAGTTGTCCATGAGGTAGTTGTTGCAACAAAATTGAAATGAACGAAAGTAGATGCGATTTGACAAGCGATGTTTCAGAAGTCAGTGGTATCTAATATGGTGCTTGATAGGTGCTGTAGTCTTCACGGTCTGGCCGGGAAAATCCTTCGCCAACGATCTAGCCGTCGGTCGCTCTGCAAAGGCAGAGTATGTTGATGTGGCCATAACGTCGGCTCGCGATTTCAATTTTAAAACGAGAGCGGAACTTTTTGCGTTGCGAATTGGCTCAATACAGCAGCATCCCGAACTCCTGAATCATGCTTATCGACCGGACCAGGCAACATTCGGACTGATTGTGGATAAGAGACCCTGGTGGGGCGACATTGGGCAAGCATACTACGGCCCAGGTCAAAACAGCATAAAGGGAAAATCTCTCGAATCTCGATTTTTTCTCAATCCGTATTTGCTCGTTGGTGATCGCATGAGCCATGGTCTCCCGACGGAAAAAATCACCGAAGTAGATCTAGCACGACGATCGTATGAGACTTATCTGCAACCTTCGAATTTGCGCTGGTGGCCCAAATCAGGGAAGGCAGAAGTTACATATGATTTGTCTGGGTTCAAGAGTCGATATTGTTCAATGTTTGACTATTCGAATCTCGTACTTAAGGGTACACGCGGACTTTCGCTGGTGAATGCAAGAGACCTCGGCTTGAAGTATGTCTTCATTCCACCGAGTTGGGCGTATAATTGCTCGGTCGGCGTTCCTATGACAGCTCCGATGCCGATTCCGCACTACATCCATTGCGGCAATAGCTGCGGATACCCAGGCGGATGCAACAATCAAAGTCCGGCGACACCATGGCTGGATTCTTTTTCGATTGAAAAGGTTCCAGCTCGAATTTCCTTGATGTTTTGGAAGAACCCGCCGAAGACCGGCCGCGAGCCGCCGGATATGACGTACACGCTCAATTATCGCTAACTCACTCACCAGGGCAGTCCGCAGAGATGGACTGTCTTCCACGAGACGGTGTTGGCTGGGTCGTAGAGCATTGCGTTGGATGGCCAGAGCTTGTCACCGGAAGGCTGGGAGACAGTGACTTCTCCTTGGTATTTTCGCCAGCCAAGCCTTGTATAAAACGGAATGAGGTCGTCGGCGCAGAACAGGAATCCAAATGCATTTGGATCCTTTTCTGTCATAAACCCTATGGCAGACTGGTTGAGTTGCTTTGAATAGCCCTTTCTTCGGTGCTGTGGATCTGTGATGACGTTATTGAGACCGAAGAGTCGTACCGGGGCATCATCGGCACGCGCGTTGCGATCGACGATATTCAGGAAGGTAACTAGATGATCGTCGATCAAGCCCAGAAATGCCCAGGTTGGTTCCGCCCATACATGCTCCCTTACAATCGGTACGTCGCCGAATTCTGTAGCGACGCGATCGCTTAGTTCCTGCTTGATATCGGCAGGCAAGTCGGTGACCAGATGAGTTTCGATTCGCATGGGGTGCTGAGAAAACGCCGGAAATCCCTGAGTAACTTAGCAGATACAGAGAGTTTCGCCAACTAATTGGTCTAATCTATTCAGACCGCTCACGACAGCCGGCTGATGATTTCCCTGATCTGATGTTTATGGATCGCAGTGTGAGGAGCTGCAAATGCAAGCCACTGTGTTGCGGAAAACGGTCCGAACCAAGGGTGGGGGTGCTTGTTGTGGGGGTGGGCTTTGAAATCAAGTTTTTCAACTGTAGCCACTAAATTAGTAACCATCTCTTCGAACTGCGAGATAATTTCGGCAGCATTCACTTCAGGGGATGGCTTCACGTCTGCCGTACCGCGTCTGGGCAAGTTTGTTTTCCCTTCGGATAGCGCCTTAATTATTGCTGTCATCCCGTTTCCGACGATAACCAAGTGTTGAAGCGTCATTGCAACCGACCAGAAGCGAGAGCTATCCTCTAGACCTCTGAGTCTTGGTATCAAGCGCCTTTCGTGCAGTAGCTCTGGTGGCACGGACTTGGCCAGGTCTATAATTTTCGCGCTTTCGCTTTTAAATTGTTCTATCGATGACACTACTGTTGATGCCCTTAATCTTGATGGAACAATGAAGAATTTCGCGACGAACCATTCGAAAAAGGGCAGACCGGCTCCCGGCTTTTCGAGCTTCGGATTGTGAGCGATAGTTGCAGTTGGGTTAGTCATTGTTCTGCTCCTTGATACTTTTGATAAAACCCCAGACGTGAAAGCCATGTACAGGTTCAAAGTCTATTTGTTCGAACCTCGAATATCCTCGGCGTTGGTACATCGCTTTTGCCACGGTCATCAAACCTGTAGTGTGCAGCGTAATGAATTCGTAGCCGTCGGATCTCGCGCGCCGTTCGCATTCAGTGATGAGCAGATCGCCGCACCCTTTGTTGCGGTGCTGTGGTAGCACTGCAAGCAAGCGCATCTCGGGATACGGATTTTTGATCACCTGATCTCCAATCTGTTTTTCGTATGGTGGGCAATAGATTACCGTTGCCACAATCTCATCGGCAGCCGTCAATACAATCCGCTCAATGGCTGGCTCCGTGAGAATTGTCTGTCTGGTGTTAATTGTGTAATGGTGCCAGAACTCTGGTATCGCTTCGCTGGCATACTGATCGTACGCACTTTGTGTAATGTCAGCGACGGTTGTCCACTCGCTTCCAGTTGCTGTTCTTATGACCATTTGCCACCTCTGCTTGCATTTTGCAAGTGCTCATGTCTCAATGTTAGCAGGGCTACTTGCATTTTGCAAGTGGTTTGTATAGTATAGGTATATGACTGACTTTGATGCCCGATCCGAATGCGTGATTTGCAATGTTCTCGAAATTTTCGGCGACAAATGGACGCTCTTAGTGATTCGCGATCTGTTTTTCTTCAACAAGCACGAGTTCAAAGAGTTCCTTGCTTCGCCTGAAGGCATCGCGACCAATGTTCTGACCGACCGTTTAAAGCGCTTATCGACGCACGAAATTATTCGCGAAGTGCGGCACCCACAAAATCGCTCTCGAAAGCTTTACTATCTCACCGAAAAAGGGAAAGGCTTGTTTCCGATTCTCGCCGAAATGGCGAAATGGGGCGAAAAGTGGCTTCCAGACCTGCCTGCAATGCAAGGGTTGTACAACAGGTTGAGAACGAATCCTCAGTTGGTTCGAGACGAAATCTTTCAACAGATTTCGCAGTGGGAAAGCGAAAATATTTTGGCTGCGAACTAGATCTCAGTCTGGTCTGTGCTTATGCCTCCGGCTCCTTATGCAGAAAGTGTCGAAGCATTATTTTGGTTGTTCGTGTTAAATGTGGTGACCTTGGCGATTCTTGCCGGAGCTCCTAAAGTCAGCTATGATCAGTGGACTGACATGTCGACTGAGAATTGCCTATGATCTTTTTTTGGAGTACAGGTAGTCAACTTAACCGAATCCTGAACGGTCGAAAGCAGAAATTTAAATGTGGTAAATGCCAACAAGAATCGATGTT
>JAIERK010000208.1 GCA_019746975.1 Candidatus Obscuribacterales bacterium | reverse complement strand
CACGTACGGAATTCTCGAGCTGTCCAGCACTCTCGCCATCTGTTGACCCTTGAGGCTGAAGCCGACGATGATGACGTGATCGGTTGGCTTCTCGTCGCTTTTGTGGTCGTCGACTCCTGCGGACATCCTCTCGGCCACCTTTTTGGGGAGAAGGCGTTCGAGCAGCCGAAGCAGTCCCGGTCCGGAGCCGACAACCACCGGCGATACCATCATGGAGATAATGGCCACCGCCAGGAAGAGCTGGTTGGTGCCAGGGTCGATGACACCGTTGGCCAGCCCAATCTTGCCGAGGACGAACGCGAACTCGCTGGTCTGGCTCAGCGCCAGACCCGTTAGGATGGACACTTTGATGGAGTGACCGAGCAAGCGTGTTACACCGGCGGCGATTATGGCTTTGCCGAACACCAGGACGGCCACGCAGGACAATACCAGGAACGGAACTTGGATGACGGTTCGAATGTCAAACAGCATTCCGATCGAGACGAACACGAGACAGTTGAAGATCTCGCGGAACGGCACGATCTCGCCGAGAGCCTGGTGGTTGTACTTGGACTCTGACAACACCAGACCAGCGACGAATGCGCCCAGCGCCATCGAAAGTCCGACATGGGCGGTCGCCCAGGCTGTACCCAGGCAGATCAACATGGTGGTGAGGATGAAGGCTTCCCGCTTTCTCGTGTTGGCGACGTGGTCGAGCAACCACGGCAAGCAGAACCGGACGATCGTGAAGGCTCCTGCGACGAACAGAAGCGCTTTGCCACCAATCCAGGCCAACTCGCTTAGCGCAACTTCCTTTCCACCGAGGTATGGCGTCAGGAGGACCATCGGTACGATGGTGAGGTCCTGGAAGATCAGGATGGTCAGAGCATTCTTGCCCTGAGTGGAATTGAGCTCCTTCCTGCTCTCCAGAATTCTCAACACCAGTGCAGTGCTGGAAAGCGAAACCAGCATGCCGATGAAAACCGACAGTGCAAGCGGAGCACCGGTCAGTTGCGCGATAATCAGCGTGGTAATCAATGTTCCGCCGACTTGCAGGGCTCCGCCCACGAGCAGGAAGCGCCGCATCCGCATGAAGTGCGGAATCGAGAATTCGATGCCCAGTGTGAAGAGCAGCAACACCACTCCGACCTCGGCAAGACCTTCGATGCTGGCGACATCTTCGACGAATTTGAATCCGTAGGGACCGCAAATCGCGCCGGTCAGGAGGAAGGCCAGGACGGCCGGGAGTCGGAGTCGGTGGAACACTATGACCGCAGCCAGACCGAGTCCGAAGACCGTGAGAAGGTCTTGCAAAAAACTGAAGTTGTTATGCATAGGCGACCCTCATGGTTGGTTTTTTTGCTTGTGTGGAATGCGAGTGAATGATCGCTGGAGAGGCGCTCCAAGCGCCGTATTCGCCAACGTCTCCCTGGACGTGTTAGACACTTAACCGAGTGACGCCAGGCGCTTCGTTGCGCCATCCCAAGCAGAGGGAGTGGCTCGGGGCCTCACGATAGGCCCCGAGCTTGTTGGTGTGCGTCGTCACATCTCAAACAGATACATCTGCCCGTTGTCCTTGCGCCCCTTCCGGCGACTACCGCTAGGACGCGGCGTCTCCCTGGGAGTCTCGGACCCTGTGGCTGGTTGTTGCGACGTGCATGCCGCCGTCAGCGGCTGGGCGACCGGTTGAGGCGGTGGAGCCTCGTGCGGAGCTGTCAGTGTGAATGTGCAGCCGTACGATGTTTCCCGCCAATGCGCCTGCTGCTGTCGGAGTTTCGCGATGGCGAGAAAACAACGTTGAGCCTTTTGGGTCCTCTCGTCGAACGTCTCGTAGCGGGCATCAGTGTCCGCTACGATGTTGAGACGAAAGGTCCGCCAGCCTTTCCCGTCGTAAATCGCCGCCCGAAACTGTCCTGCCCAGACCGGTGCCTTCCTCGTCTTGCCCTTCTGGTGTAGCAGGTGACACCAGAGTTTCATGTCGCCAGTCTGAACACGAGGCTGGACGAGTGCTCTGGACGAAAACAGGTTCGCCAGAGCACCCGACACCCAGGTTCGACCGGTGACTACGAGTGGTGCTTGTCCTTGTGCCATTGTCCCTCCGTGAGGTAAGGGGTGATTGTGGCGGACCTACCGGACATCCTCGTCCGGCTGAGTCCAGGTTTCTGCTTCAGCGTCCGCTGCCTCGAGCTCTTCCTCGGTCAAGGTGTCGACCCGTGTGCGTGGGTCCGCCTTCGTCTGCGGCGCGAGCTGGCGCTGGCGGTGGAGACCGTCCTCCATGACCGCACGCAGAGCCGCCCGGTCTTCCGGTTCCAGTTCCGACATCTCGACCGACAGCCCTTCGCCAAGCTCTTCGAGCATGGTCTGGAGCTGTTCTCCGAGCTGGTCGTAGTGTTCGCGGAAGCGCCGGATGCATTCTCTGAGCGCACGACCCTGTTCGTTCCACAGCGGCGTGCCTGTGAATTGAACGCCGTTGCACAGAGAGGCGAACAGAGCCTCGTATGCGCGCGCAGCCCGGTCCCAGGCGTCCGGGTGTTCGGTGCGGAACTTGCCATCGAAGCCGGCAATCCTCGTCGGGAACTCGTCAGGTCCCGATGAGCATTGCAGTCGGTCGAGAACACGCGCGGCTTCCAGTGTGCGCATCGCGTGTCGCCAGGTCGGGACCAGCTCCTGCAGAGTCTCCGGCCGTGGGCGCGCCAGCAATTGCATCTGGAGCCGCTCCGAGAGCAGGTGCCGCAGGTTGATGCGGTCTGCGTCGTCGAGTCCTAGCTGGTCGAACTCAGTCAGCCCGAAGCGTCGGCTGTTGGACATCATCTCGACGAGTTGAGCGTAGCCCCGCTCCACCTGGTCGTCGAGCGCCAGGTGTGCGTCGCGAGCCTCCTGAATGCCGTCCGCGCGTTCCCTCTGCAGGCGGAGCCAGTTGAGCCGAGCCGTTTCACGGTCCGCGAGCAACTGAATCAACTGAGCAACGATACTCCTGAGTGTCATGGGATGCCTCCTGGGAGCAGTGAACCGGATTCCTGTCCGGATCGGCACCGTCTTCGCGGTGCTTCAGCTCTCCGAGATTTTGGTAACTACGACCGCAGCGCGCTTCAGTCACGGAGACCACCTCCGCGCTTTCTACACTGGTATCCTGATTCTGCTACCAACCAGTCATCTCGCTACTCAGCCGTCACACTCTCAAACCAGCGAGAACGTCTTCTCGTTGGTTTGCTAGTCACAGCATGTTTCACCGCCTGTCATACCAAGCCGTTCCTGGAAGACGGTTTTGGTATCAAGATTCGGCTGAAAGATGCTTGTTGCTTGGTGAGTAATCTTTCGATTGATTTTAGGGAAATGTATTTAGACCGTACTATTCTCTACATGACAGATCAACGTGATAAGTGCTTCCTATGGTGATGAACTCATTAGATCTTTTGGTAATACCCCTACCTATCGTCTGGACGATAGCGCAGTTAGCGCGCTGCTGCCAAGTGTAGCGGCGAAAGTCTCGGCAGTTTGCCGGTTTTCGTGCAGAACCAATTGGCTATACCAATGTTTCGATATGACGATGAAATTGCAGTCGTGAAGCAGCGAGCCGACCGCTATTCGTCGTTAAACTCGTGCGTCTTTTTCTTGGCTGGGTGCATCTCGAATACGATTTTCGGAAAGCGCTTTTGAATCTCTCTCAGTCCATTGGCGGAGAATCCTGTGCTGCCGGTTAAATCAAGTTGATTGAGGCTTTTCATAGACGCGATTTGATGAAGTTGTTCGTCGGTTATGTGGTCTCTATGCAGCGAGAGTTCATTAAGCTCGAATCCCTCAAGCGCGGTGAATGCGTCGTCTTCGAATTTCGATTCGGCCAGTCCGATATGCTCGACGGATTTGCATTTTGTATATGCCGTGAGCAATGCTTTGTCGACATGTGCGAAATTGAGAGTGAGTATCCTCAATCTTGGAAGAGCTGATAAATGCTCAATTCCAACCCCGGTAATCTTTGGGGCAGGCTTCACTTCGAAGAGTCTGAGCGATTTTAGTTTCGCCACCACCTTAAGAGACTCGTCGGAAATGTTGGGTCCGCCGATTTTAAGGTCTTGTAGGGAGGTCATCGGCTCTAGTTTTTCCAGACCGACATCGGTGACATGAGTGTTTTCCAGACCGAGCACCTCGAGATTTTCGAACTTGTACAGCGCGTCGATGTCTTTGTCGCGCATCTGGGTGCTCGCCAGATCCAACCCTTTCAGAGGAAGGTCCTGAATGAATACCAGCCCGCGCCCATCGACGGTGTCACCGATAAGCGAGAGTCGCTCGATATCGGAACGTCGGGATAGGTCGATTAAACTGTCATTTGTTACTGCGCCTTTCGAAATCCACCAGGGCTTGCCGTGACGAGTTGTTTGCTCGAATCGAGGCCTTTCGATTTCATACGCAGCGTCAACGAGAACGGCTCCGTAGATCGAGTGTTCTGGGACTGCAGGCACCTTTCCCTCCGTCAGCTTCTGAGAGTCCTGCAACACCTTTAGGCCGAGCTCCAGAGATACCACTACAGCTAGTGCCAATACAGCTGTCGTGACTAAATAACCACCTTTGCGGGCGGCCTCTACATGCTTACGGGGCAGTTCCTCCTCAATCTGCGGTTGTCTTTGCATTAAGTCGGACAATGCACCTGCCACTTCCGTCATGTTTTGAAAACGCGCTGACTTCTTTTTGGCCAGGCATTTGGCAACAATTTCTTCCAACCCTTCCGGAAAGTTTACTCCCGGCCTCATCTCGACCAGCATTGGAGGTTGTTGCTCTGCGTGCTGACGAAGGAGCTCAAGCGGCGTGTCGCCGTTGAACGGTCTGGAGCCTGTCAACGCTTCGAAGAGAGTGCAGCCGAGCTCGTACACTTCCGATCGGCGATCGTATTCCTCACCGCGAGCTTGATCAGGAGGCATGTATTCGGGTGTGCCCGAGATGGTCTTGCCCTGGTCTTTGCCTTGTAGGACAGCGACTCCGAAGTCGATAATCGAGACTGTTAACGGTTTGTGATTCGAGATAAGCAAATTCGATGGTTTGATGTCCCGATGTAATACGCCCGACGTGTGTGCGTGAGCCAAGGCCGTGCACACATCGCGGAACAGATCTACTGTTTCGTCAGTTGAAAGCAATTCACCTTGTTCAATTCGACGATCTAGACTGATACCATTGATGAGCTCCATTGCTATGTATGGCGTACCACTGGCAGTGGCGCCTAGATCGAGAATCTTTACGATATTACGGTGATTCAGCTTGCTTGCCGCTCTTGCCTCATTCTGAAATGCGATGAGCTGCCGAGGCTCCGCTGCATTCAGACATTTAACTGCGACTTGCTTGTCGAGCAGCTTGTCTCGACAGCAATAAACAGTTCCGAAGCCGCCCTTCCCGAGCTCTGCAATGGGAGTGAACCTCTCGACCGGGAACTTCGTGAAATCAATTTCGATCGTCTGCTCTGCGGTGCCGATCTGTCTGGGGCTGGTGAACACGGAGTTTAGAAAAGACTTTTGCTGTTCCAATTCCGCGCTCCGTTCTAGCGCGCTCTGCTGATCGAGGTCGGCCTCAATCGGCTCTGGTACCTCGCAACCACACAGATCCTGTCGAAATACCCACTGTGTCAGAGAACCAGCTCGTCCCTGCTTTATCCGCTTGCCACACCTTGAGCAGATTTGAATTTTGATTGGTTCTGCCGATTCCAGCTCGGTGAGCACTGTAGAGGCGCAGTTGCATACAGCAATCCATTGCGTGATGCTGCCTGCCACCTGTTTACCGGTTGTGCCACCACAACGCGGACATCGTTCTTCCGTAGTCATCGCCTGTTGATCCAAGGGACCAGTAACGTTATACCCGGATGAGCACGCTATGTGGATGGTTCCGCACTCCACAGGTGAGACAGCTGGCACCTGAGGTAATGATAGGACCCAGACGCTAGAGCTCTTACCTACCCAGTGTTTAACTGGAATTGGCGCACTGAAATGGATTCGCAAACAGGCTCAAGGAGCCGATTTGACGCGTGCATCACCAATACAAATTGCGACTGTTGTGTTGGTTGGTTGTTGCTATGGAAGCATAATCCAAGGTTGTTAGTAATACTAAATAGTATAATAGAAAAATTACTACTGAAAGAGAGGGGGAGAGCCGGGCGCGCTCTCTCCCTTTCTTTGACTGTTTGCTGGTCGTTGCCGCCTCACGATCAGCCAGAGCGATTCTGTCGCGCCGGCTTGCTCACGGTTTTTCATGGCAGGTCACGCTGCAAACGGTCGGTCATCGAGTTGGAGTCAGAGCGCCACTTTGTCGTGCTGGAAGTTGGCTCCCGGCCAGGGGGCACCCCAGCGACGATCTTCGACGTATGGGCGACGAATTGTGGCGCGCGGCTCCGCTTGACACTCGATGTCGATGGTGAAACCGGTCGAGTCATCGATCGCGCCCTGCTCAAGCAGTTCGCTCACGACCTGGGCGAGGGGCGTGTCCTCGGAAAACTCGTACCGTCGACCATCTGGTGCAGTCACACAAATCAGCATGCATTCAGTCCCTCCAAGGCGTTTCGGTGTTGCGAGGCAGGCGACGCAATTTCGACGGAATCTCTGGGTGGTCATGGAAACGCGCTCAATTGCCGGATCTGGCCGTCTCGAGTGAGCTGTTCGTCCTGGCGACCACTGAGGCTCGTGTCTATTGCGTCCTATCGAAAACTAGCTTGGCTACTCAACCGCGGCACAGCAGTCCTGACAAACGGCAGGATTTTTTTCTTTTGTTGCTGCTTGCTTGGCTTTTCTTGCTGTGTTGTAGCTTCTTCTGAGGTTTCGATAGTTCTAAACACATACTAGGCCTAGTCGTCGGACAAAGAGAATAGATCTCGCTTCGATTTCGCGTGCAATGAGAGATCATCATGTTAACGAGGTAAAACACCTGATATTGACCAATCTCGAACCGGCGACTTATCGCTCCTAAAACTCTGATTAAAACCACAGATCTAATGCTTTTCACCACAGTGGCTTTTTATCTTCGGAGGAGTTATGAGGTGGCTTATGGGTAGAACATACTTATGATATTTAACCGCAAAGATCGTAGCGACTCAATGGATGGTGCCGACGGGGCATCAGAGCGGTTGCGTCGTCCGCCACCCAGTCGTGGTGGGGAGAGAGGCAGGACTGGAGTCGCTCCGGGAGGAGCCGCGACGAGCGGAAGAAGACGCGACGCAGGCGATAGCGATTCCTCTGTCGGTGCCGAAAGATCGCAGCAGGACAGCAAAAGTGAGAGTCGGAGAGATGTTCCGGCGCACGGCTCGGCTGCCGAGATCAAGCGGTTGCGCGAAGATCAGAGTCTTCAAACGCTCGTTGAACAAATCAATTGTGATGCAATGGCGGCAGAGATTTTGAAAAAACGCAAGCTGCTGTATATGGCCATGTCCGTAGCAGGTTTGGCGATGCTCGTTTTTATAGTCGCCAGCTTTATGCGGTGGAGTCAAGTAGCGTACATCACGAAATTTTCCTTACTGGCGTTTCCAATCTGTGTTGCCTTTGGAGTCAACGATCTGTGTCTGCACATCTCTGGCAGCAACCCAGTCTTGGGCAGGCGCATTCTTCGATTTCTCTCATTCGGCAATGCCAATTCTCTTCGGACTTTGGCGTGGTTGCATATAGATTCCGGTGATTACGCCAAGGCAGAAAAGATAGTTGGCGGTGCTGTCGCGGGCATTGATCCGAAGCGTAAGCTGCGCGACTACGTCATAATGTATGCCTTTCTAGCCAATCTTCGTGCCCATATGGGGCGAATGGTGGAAGCGGAAAAACTTATACGCGAAGTTCTCAATGCGGCAGAATCGCACGACAAGGAGTTGGGAACTGATGGCTCGGCATTCTTACTGGCAGATACGTTGAACTATGCGGCTTCGCTGTGCGATCAGCGCGACAAGATACAGGACGCGCTAGCTCTGACACGAAGATCCGTTTCACTCCTGTGTGCACACAAAAGTCCGCCTCCTGCCGTGACGCTCACCGCACTCTCGAACGCCGGCTATCTCTGCAACATCGTCGGTGAATATCAAGAAGCAATGATGTATTTGACGAAAGCAAATGAGTTGGCTTCGAAAACAATGATCGCGAGAGACGGCCAAGCAGCCTTCATTTTGTCCAACCTGGCGATCGCCAACCTCGGCGTTGGGCGTGCGACTAAGTGTAAGCGCCTCCTACACGAAGCTGAGACCAGGGCTATGATGCCTTTAGGCTTATCAGAAAGACCGCACACTTATCAGTGCTTTGCGATCTATCATTTTGCCAACTCGCGTCTTGAAGAAGCTCTTCAAGCTTACGAGAAGGCGATTGAGTATTGTGGACAACAGATACCGAGAGATAGTGTTTTACTTCTTCGCATCATAAAGGAGTATTCCGTACTGCTACGCGAGCTCGGAAAACCGAGACAAGCAAAGGAAAACGAACAACGAATCACGCAGATTCAAACCACGTTGGACACCATCAACACTCAAGCTCCGACGAAAAAGGAAAAAAAGAAAAAGCCGATTGTGGCAGTGCCGGTCCGCAAATCTCGATTTCCGATTTTTTGCATTGCGCTGGTTTGCTTCTGGGGATTCAGTCTGTGGAATGCCGGAATTCGTATGGGCGATTTCACCGATTGGCTCCTATTCCTCTCTGGATGTGTCGTCGTTGTGGTCAAACTTTGTGCCAAGTATGGACCGCCTGCCAAAGAAGAGACATCGCAGGGCGCTATCGTAGCGGTCGTATCGCTGATTCCGGGTTTGCGCATGATTGTCCCGGAGCTCAGTGTTCTACCGAGAAAAACTGCTGGTATCATCATGGGCTCGGCAGCAGCAATTTTGATTCTCGCCAGGGTGACTGCTCCGGCACCGGATACGGTGCCAGCGGTTGGGCTGCTTGGGCAAGAGTACCTCGTCCTCGGTGATAACCTGGTGCGGACTGAGTCTTTCAACAAGGCGCGCGAATCGTATGAGCATTCGATGCAGCTTGGATTCGATGGATCTGGGCGCTTTGCCAAAGTCAAAATCGATAGAGACCTGCCCCGGTTCAAACAACCAGACAAGGCTGTAGCACTCAATATGAAGGCTCTGGAACTCTCCAAAAAAGATCAGAAGAGTCCGGAGGTCATCGAAAAGGATAGCAAGGCTGCGAAAGAGATATGGCAGCAATGCGTCAGAGACTATCCGAAGTTCGAAATCCCCTATGTACATCTCGCCGATGGGCTCTTGTCGACAGGGGCGGCGGACAAGAAGAATTCGATCAGTCGCTTGAAAGACAAGAAGGCTGCTGGGGGCAGAATCGTCGGATTCGAGCGCAACAAGGCGAAACGTGACTCAGTGGACGGAGAGAAGAAAGCCGGTGCGACGAGCAGTTCCGAAGGGTCGTCAGATGAAGTTGCAGATGAAGTTGCTGATAGCAAGTCCGCTGACCGAGACCAAGCGGCGGACAATGAGAGTTCAGCCCTCGCCTCCGACCCAGAGGTTGCTGAGAAAACCGACGACGAATCCTCAATGGGTTTACCTAAACTAAGCGGTTCTGAAAAAGCAAATGTGCAAAAAGCCGAAGCTCTGTTGCAAAAGGCGCTGTCCATCAATCCCAACTGCGGCGAGGCTCTGCAGCGAATGCTTCAAGTTGAGTCGCAGCTTGGAAAGCGGAAGAAGGGAGAGGCGTATCTAGAGCATCTCGTTAGCATCAGTGGCGATACCATGGAGGGTGGTCTCTATAAGTCGCTGCTTGCGATTGAGAAGAATACAGATGAGATAGTGGTGACGCATAAGAAGGCAGCAAGCACGAAGGCAAAAGGATCAGTTAAGAAACAAATTGACGATGAAGATTCAGGCACATCGACAGGAACGAAAGCGCTGAAAGCATCTGAGACGGCAGCGTCTCAAGACGAATCAGCGACTGCCGTGAAGAAGCAATCAGCTGGGGAATCGAGCAATAATAGTTCGAATGCGTCGTCTATCGACTCTACAACAGAGAAGCCTGCGAAATCGGGTGAATCAAAATCCAAGGCTTCCGAAAGTCCGAAATCTAAATCGAGCTCGAACGCATCCAAAGACGACTAGACAACTTCGACCAGTAACGGCTGAGAACAATCTTTGAATTTTAGCTTAGTCGAAGTAGGTTTCGATCTACTCCACAGTTGCTTTGCACCCTCGCTATCGTCAGGAGCAGGCATCTCGAACCAGCTAGCATCGCCATTCTCTTTGCCAGCAGACATGATGGAGTGTTTTACTGCAAAAAACACGGATGTCGATGAAAGCGCTTGAGGTAACAAAAAAGAGCGGCGCCAGGACTGGCGGATCCTGGCGCGTGGACGGTATCTCAGCGACTTGCTGTATAGCAGAACGAGTTAGCAGAGAACTCTTAGAATTGTCGAGGCATATGCGAACGGTTCGTCTTCAGTCTCTGGGTCGGGCATTCCCCAGCGCTCGCGGTCGCGGCGAATGAGTTGCATTTGTTCGTGGATCTGCCTAACAGCCTTATCGTCGCGAAGATTTTCCGGCAAGCGCTCGTGGCTCAGTGCGTTAGCGAAGCGCTTCAGAAGAAAGTAGAAAGAGACGATGTGGGGACTGGATTTGGCGGTCATCTTATCGAGCTTCAGGGCCAAGGCGTAGAGCTTCAATCCACGCTTATACGAATCGATAGCCCGGACGAAATCATTCTTCTGCTCGAAGAATGTTCCGCGATAACCATTTAGCCATGAGTCATGCAACAGAAGTTCTGGACGATTCCAGAAATTCTTGCTGTCTTCGAGGTCGAACATAACTTGATCGAGCTGAGCCAATCTTCGATTGATCAGCGCTGCGTCCTTCACACTTGGTGCATCGACGAGTGTCGTCTTCGCGGTCCGAGGCGGTCTTTGCTTTGCGCTCATCCTGGACAGGGTCAGCTTCACGCTGGAATCATCAATAGACAGACTTGTCGGTACTGCGATAGAAGCATGATTGCACGTGTTAGTAGTGATGTTGTCACTCTCGCGTCGACGCAGCTTCTCGGAGAAAGGATGCTCTGGGACGACTGCAAATTCAGGAGTTGATTGATCTTGTGTTTCAGAGTTGCCTGGTGCGTAAGGATTGAGTGCAGAAAAGTTGAGTGTAGTCATGGTCCGCCAACCTCCATCTGTGACCCGGGCTCCCCCGGATCTATCTAGTTAGAAACAACCTTTTTACTGAGTGGTTTGTTCAGTTGATGTCGAAGATTGTAATGGTCCGCTTGACATCTGGCGGATTATTTAAGCTTTCCTCAAAGATCCATAGTTTTTCAGAGTCTGTGGGGGGTCGAACATTGCCAGTGTTCGGGAAGTTACTTTGGATATTAGGGGTCAACTGTGACAAAATCCGGACAGCCGTGAACTATATATGTCATTGCGTTAGAGACACCTTCGATCCGTTTGCAAATCCGTCGCTGAAAACAGCATGAATAGTGCAGCTCTGGTCTCGATTGTTGACCATAATATCAATACTTCCAAATCGAAAAGCCAGGATTTTCACTAGAACTTTGGTATCCGCAGGATCTTCTCAGTTAGTAGCAATTGATTTTGTTGTAAAACGAGCCCAAGTATATGATTGCCTGTTTTGCATTGGTTGTTCGGCAATAACCTATCGGGAATCGATGCGTCGTGCCAATTTTGGATTAATTGTGATGGAATTATAGGTCGACTTCATTTCGAAAACATTTCGCTGTTGTGAAACGATTGGTTGTTGATGCGCTGTTGACTGGTCATCTGCTTGCTCGTGCCGCATCTCAACGATGCCCGAGCCATGCCCGGCAATTTCGATTGTTCCTGGGACCTACATGAGTAGCCAGGTCCTTGATGAATTCGGCATGAAGTTTGACGAGTGGGTTCGAGCGGAGAGCGGGTTGTTTTGGAGGAACTTCACCGATGGCATTCTCGGCATTCATGTTCGTGAATGCAGTGAAATCCGAATCTGCTGAATCATGACGGTTCTGTTTTCTTAGCACTCTGAGTCGCGTTGGGGATGGAGAACCAGAAGCATGCGCCGCCTTCTGCAGGCGTCGTGCAGCCAATCTCACCATGATGTGCGCTGACTAGCATCTTCGAGATGTAGAGACCTAGTCCTGCTCCAGCGCTTTTCGTATCGGACGGTTGTTCCAGTTGGCAGTATTTTTGAAACAGCTGTGCTTGCTGCTCCGCAGGAATTCCCGGTCCCTGGTCCTGGATTTCGAAGCGCGAAGCATGCTCGGAGCTAGCAGCGCGAATGATTATGGTCGAGTCTTTCGGAGCGAATTTGATTGAGTTGGCGATCAAATTAACCAGAATTTGCACCACTCTATCTGCGTCGCAAGGAACTGTAATGCCTTCCGCGGACTCGATCTCGAAACCTATGCCCTTCACGTCCGCGATTCCTCGTACAGCGCTCAAAGTCGGACCGATCAAGTCTTCCGGGCTAACGTCGGAGATGTGGAGTTCGACGTTGTCGTGCTCGAGCTTTCCGATCGTGAGTAACGTGTCTGCCATGCGCACCAGTCGTTCGAGATCTGCCGTGACTCTCTTTAGCGAGCGCGATACTGATGACGGCAGCGATGCATTGTCTCTTTCCAAAATCGTGATCAGCGCAATGCTGCAGGACGATAAGGGTGAGCGCAGGTCATGGCTTACCATGTCCAACATAGTTGCTCGCAACTCTTCGGACTTTGTCCTGGCTTCAGCCATCTCACTGAAGCTCTGTCCTAAGACGGACAGCTCGTCGTTGCCAGGTAGAGTTATTAAAGACTTCGACCCTTCCGAGAATAGTCTGATGTTGTTTAGCAGCACGCCGATGCGTGCTAGTGTCCATTTGCCATAGAAAAAGGAGAGGACTGCTGCAACGATGATACTGCATATGATACCGGCTATGACGATGGTCAAAAGTTGTTGGTTGTTTTCCAAACCTTTGGGTGAAAACTCCTTGGCTATGGGCGAAAAGTGTTTTTGAATCTTACGATCGTCGTTGATCAAATTCCGCATCGCCAACATCACTTCCTCGAACCATTCCCTCTCGTCGATGAAGCGAGAGATAGCGACTCTTGGCGCTACGTCTGAGAATTCTGATTCGGCTGCGGATATGACTTCCAACAGTTCTCTCGTATGCTTGCTGAATTGATCGACAATATCCTTCGACTCCTTATCCGGCAAGGATACGGAGTTAAGCTCCTTGAGCTTCTGTGACAGTTCTGTGGCAGCGGCGGTGCGCTGTTCTGCGGTTAGTGCCGGCGGTACGTACCGGCGTGCCAGTTGCACAACCACATATCGATCGACGATTGATCGAACGTTCTGGCAGGTCGATAAGATCTGCTTGCTGGCTGTCTCTTGACTTGCTGCTGAATTGATGCGCTGAAGGCTGGTGATAAGGGTGATGGCCAAAGCGATCTGTAGTCCCAGCGGGAGCCCGATCAATATTAATCCTTGAATCCATAGTTTCATCCCGAGCTTATTGTATTGGATTGAGACGCTAAGTGTTGTTCTCTTGACGAAGCATATTTTGTTCCGACGATTTAACCAGTGGATAAATTGACTTGCAGGGCTCCACATATGGTGCCGCTGGCGCTGTTATGGTCGAGTTGCGAAGTGAGTAAGTGCGGGCTTCAGAACCGCTTCGGAGGCGGAATACATTTCTAGCCACATAGATGTGTTTTGTGAAAAACCATGAATCCCGTGGAGGTGTTTGGTGAAAGCATTGGTGTGCAGCTGGATGTGGAGAGTCAATGACCTAAATATTTTCGTCGTTGGTCCATCCATTGGTGGATGTAGTTGGCTCGATCTATGCTGGTTGTTCGCGTCGATAGCTTAATGTTGTCCGCGAACTGCTTTTCCGCCAGCGCAGTCTTCTTTTGAGCGATGGCTTCTATGGCTATTTCTCGCCGAGCTTGAAGTATGCCGAGTAAGTGAACTATTGATGCAGTTGAATGATACGAGTCGAGAAGTGCATCCGCTTGTTCAGGATGTCCTGTCTTCGCAAGAAGAGTCGCTTTCAGAGCCAAGGCTTGCATGTATAGGTCGTTATTGTGGCGTTCATCCGGGGGAACAATCTGTTGCGCAATCCGGTATGCCTCCTCGATGTCTTCTACCATTTTTTTGTCTGGGAGCGGGACTTCGAAGGCTTTGGGTACGTTGTCACCAATCTCGATTTGGGCGATCGTGCGTCTGGCTTCATTGTCTGACCATTTGTTTTTGCGTACTATGGCAACGATTCTCTTGCGAAGCGCTGCTAAGTTGGGCTGTTCGGCGAGAGTCTTAATCATGAGAGTCAGTAGGCGTCTGTCTACAGGTCTGATTTCTTCATATCTATCAATCAACCCGAGTGCGGTGTGCGGGTCTTTTAGGATCGCCTGATGAAAGCAGTCGTGAAACAAACGGTTGTACATCTCGATTTCGCCGTTGATACGAGCAGTTTGTTGCTCGTGAGGCCTGGTGCTCATTATTCGGTCGCATTCTTGAATGGTGTCGAGAAATAGCTTCCAGTCTTTACTGATTGCGAGACACCGCAAGAGATTAATGCGTTCGTCCATCGCGTCGGTGCAGTCTTCGCCGAGCTCCTTCGAAATGATATCAACTACATGGCGCTGATCTCGAGCGGCTTGCCTGAATAAGCCTTGCCGACCATGTAGGTCTTTCAATCGTCTCCAATAGCGTAACTCGAGAAGCTCTCCTCGATAAAGTCGTTCGATTACTGGTCCGATTTGTAGGAGGATTGATTGTGCTTCATCGATCCTATTCATGATCAACAACGTGTGAACCATGCACATGTCAAGATCGAGAGAGATTGGATGGGCGGGTGGAAAGGTACATAGACGTCTCGCTCGCTGGTAATGTTGGTAGCCTTTAGCTACGTTGCTTTTGTAGCGGACTGATAAATATGCCTTGCGACCTTCTGTTTGCCAATCAGCCGTAGCTGCGGCTCCGGCGCGAACTGTTCCGAGCAGATTGATAACAGTTAGGAGTGTGGCGAGAGTCACCGCATATATTTTCACGAATGTCGATCTGTGTTTAAACATCTAAAGTGTTGGTAAAATCGTCTCGCATGATATCTGGAATGTTACTGTACCCTGGGTGACTCCAGGATTGACCTGAACACCATCATCTTTTCTATTCTGGAATTGTGAGCTTGTAACCGAGACCTTTCGATGATTCTAAGAGTGGCGGATGATCCGGGTCTTCAATTTTCCTTCGCAATCGCAGGATGCACATTCGAAGGGCTTCGGTGCTGACATCTGCGTCAGAATCCCAGACATGAGCGATCATGCGCTCGGAGCTAATGTAATTGTTGGCATGGCGGAACAAGAATTCCAACACATCGAACTCTTTTGGCACGAGCTGGATGCGCTTCCCTCGAATTGTCACCTGGCACTTACCCTGGTCGAGCGAGACAAGACCGGATTGAGAGCTGGATTCGAAATACCCGGTCGACCGCCGCAGCAATGCGCGCACCCTCGCCGCAAACTCTCGCATGTCGAACGGCTTGCTGAGATAGTCATCTGCGCCTGAGTCTAGACCTTCGGCCTTCTCGACGGTGTGGGATTTGCTAGTCATCATGAGAATTGGCATTCTTCCGCCTCGTTGTCGATATTGTCGACAAATGTCCGTGCCGCTGAGCTCTGGAAGTTGCCAGTCGATGAGCGCCAGGTCGAATCCAGAATAGAGGAGCAGTTGCAACCCGTCAGCCCCATTCTCCGTGCTTTCAGCTCGATGTCCCTCGGTGCTGAACCAGTTGACCAGCGCTGCTGCCAGCGCCACATCGTCCTCGATTATAAGAACCTTGGCCAACTACTTTGCTCCAGAGTAACGGTTCAATTTTACCCGCTGCGTGTCGTGTCCAATCTGCGAACCAGTCGTTGATTAGTTGTCGATTGCGGGCGATACGGACGAAGAAGCTCGAGCCGCCTTCTATTGGGCGATATCCGATTGTTCCGATCTGCGCTTCGATAAGTGATTTGCAGATGTAGAGGCCGAGTCCCGAGCTTTTTACTACTTCAGTGTTTTTCCCCGGGATAAAACGTTCGAACAGCTGGTCACGCAATTCTTCCGGCACGCCGCCGGCCTGGTCTTTTATTTCGACCTCCCATATGCCATCACCAACGGTGGCGCATACATCGATGTTGCCTTTCTTCGGGGAGTATTTGACTGCATTCGAAAGCAGGTTGACGAAGACCTGAATGAGCCTGTCTGAATCAGCTTTGACGTTTGCTGTTTCGGGCACGTTGCTTTGGTAAGTGGTATGGCGTGCGGCACAGAGACCGGAGACGGCTGCCTAACGAGCGTTCGACTACGTTCGACAGACTCACCTTGTCTAGTAGGACGGCGAGCTTACCGTATTCCATGCGTTCTATATCAAGCAAGCTGTTGAGCAGTCCAAATCCGATTCTGAGGAAAGATAGATGAGAAGAGATGTTCAACGAAGGGGGAAATGACGAAAAGCAGAGAAGACGAGTGTTGGGCAAAGCACAGTTCGCGCCTCATGGCCGGTTGATCACAATACCAATGCCGGAAATGACGAAAAGGCTAGAGGACAACAGGACGGTAGTCCTTAAAGTTGCAAAAGTAGTTGAATTCGAAACGCTCGGGGCGCTGTGCGCGCCCCGGCGTTTGATTCGTATCACCTGCTAACGATTTTGGTTTGGATCTGGGGTCTGGTTGTGTCTGCCGTCCGGCAACTCCTTCGAGGAAGGAAGTGGACCAGATTTCGCAAGTGAGGGGTGACGGCTAATCAGTTTCTACAGCTCGTCAGTTCTCGCGGGGTAAAAGGGCGCCGCGGGCACGCCCTTCTGGAAGTCGCTGGCCTCGTCAGGCTCACGACACGATGTTGGACGGTTGCGTCGGTACTGGCGCGTCGGTGCGCGGCTCCAGCCACTCCTTCTCGCGCTCCTGCATGCGCCGTTCGATATCGGCGAACTCCCCGCGGATGGCCATGACACCCTCTGCGACGGTGAGCCGCATCTCGATGTCCGCGGTTTCGCCCTGGTATGTGATCTTCTTCACGGCGATGTAGCTCGGGCGGTCCTCCTGAATGTAGAGGGTGGGGGTCAGGATGGTCACGTTCGCCGGTGCCACCGCTTGCAGTGCTTCGACAGTGCCCAGGTCGCTGAGATTGTAGACTCCTCGGCCGATGCCGCAGTACATCTTAACGACCCGGTCGGAGTACTGGATGAGACCCAGCCTCCCCCAGAACGGTTCGTTCCACCGGAAGGCGGTTTCGGGGCTGGACGCCTTCCATCTCAGTTCTTCGTAGTGGAGCCCTTCCATCACGCGACGGATGTTCTTGACTCCTTTTCCGATGATCGCGTCGAACTTGTGCGTCACCAGCTCCGCCTCCGCGCAGGCGACGATCGGGAACCCGACCGTTCGCGAGGTTCCGTCCTCGAATTCGCCGCTGAGGACTTTTACGACGTCGTGTTCTTGAACGAGGTAGGTCACCCCATCCTTGATTACCACCACGGGGAATTCCGGGCTTCTGAAGTCGCGGTCACTGTAGTCGAAGGGCGCGATGACCACGACGTCTCCGACGGAGCCCTGCTTCTCCCCCTGGTGGAACATGTTGCCGGTGGTCACGTCGGTCCGGTAGGTCCCGACCGTCTTGAGCCATGGTCGGCTGGGGATCCACCCTTTGCCGCTCCGACCGCTTCTCGAGCGGCTCAGGCGAGCCCCGCCGAACTGAGCGTGGAATTCGTCGCTGCCCGTGTACATATGGATCCGACCGGATTTTAGGTCGAGGATCGCAGTGGTGGTGCCGTTGCCCCAGGTAAGTTCCATGCTCATGGGTCGCTCCTGATCTTGGAATTTGTTGGATGAGCGCGCCGCTCGGAATGGGACGGCGCGCAGGAAGTTACACTGTTTTGTAGTTCACGGGTTTTCGTAGATCACTGTGGTCGCACGTCGCTAGTTGCATTCCGAGCTAGAGGGCGACGCATTGCATCGCCCTTCCGACCGTTGCTCCGGGACAGTTGGACTCACCCTCTCCAGATCACTTCCAGCTCGGTGCTGCGCCCTTCTACTGCCTGGTAGCAGTAGTTGCGACCGAGACACGAACTCCGGTAGTACTCCTCCTCACTCATCAGTGGCTTGTACCCGTTGGATACGAGAAGGTCGTCTACCATGGCGAAGGACGGGCGAGTCGTCTCTGTTCTCCAGCGGACGCGCCCCTGTGTTTCTGCGATCTCCATCGCCGCCACGAGCAACTGGTGCAGGTCCGGTCGCTCGGTGACGATAGACTCGACGCATTCGTCATCGAGCGGGTGCATCGCATGATCTCTGCCACATCCGAACACGAAGAGTCCACTCGCGAGGTCCTCCCTCGTGACTTTGCCCGATTCAAGGGCGTACAGCGTTCCGGTGAAGGAGCAGAACAGTTTGGTCTTGGAGATAGCCGTAGGCATAGCAGGCACCTCTGTGTTGAAACGGAGCGGTCATCGTTGAGGATGACCGCTCCGTTGGTCGAAGTTGCGGAGGTAGTCAGCAGTTTTACATGCAGCAATCTTTGGAGTGGCGGAAGCCGCCGGTTCACGAGTTATCGTTTGCACAATGCACAGTCTTGTAGAACACTGTTTGCAAGTGCACAGCTTCGATGGAGGCACTTTCTTGAACATCAACGCTGGCGATCCCGTACCGCCTGGCTTGTCGGGATCATGTTGTACGGCTTATCCACGCTTGGGGATTAGATGATGATGTTTCTCCTTGCGTGAAGCTTGTGATGGAGGGTGTTCTGATAATGTTCTAGGTTTCTACACTTGTTGTTTGTCGACGTTCTCCCGTTCTGTTAACGGGAAGATCACCTCTGCTGCCAGCAGAGTGTTTGGTTGAGTGCCGCGATTCGTAGTGCCTCTCTGTTTTGCTCCCCCGCCAGGTAGGGTGAGATTTCTTTGAGGACGATGGCGAGTTTCGAACGAGTCGCCGCCACATCCATGTGGTCGAGACCGAGCTTCCTCACCAGGATCTCAAGCGCCTTGCCGTACAGATGCACCAGTACGTGGAGCCACACGGGTTCCGGTAAGACCGCTCTGTTGCTGACGTCATCCGCGACCTTCAGGTAGCTGTCCGCCAGGCGAAGACTGTCTTTTCCGTACATCGAAGACACCCACCACAGTGAGTGACGAAGATGTACGTACCGCACTCCGCGCTGGGTGTCGCATTTGACTCGCTCTGGGGAATCGAGAGGTGCACCCGCCACCAGGCTGAGCGCGCGCCTTTTCAGCTTGCTTGGCTCGCTGAGCGGGTCGTTGAAATCACCGTCGCTCACCTCGGAGAGCTGGTGCAGCACGTCGGCAAGTTCGTCCCTCAGAACGTGCTCTTGCTCTTCCATGATCCCCTTCGCCTCAAGCAGCAGCTTTCGGCACAGACCTCTGTACTTTCGATTGTAGCTCTGGCGGATGGTTTCGGCGTGCATCTGGATCGCCCTGGCGGTACACTGCGTGCGACCGAGGAGCTGCCTCCGGATTGTAGCGCATCGCCGAAACTTTCGCCGGGCCTGACGGCGCTTGTGTTCGCAGGTCAGCAACATCCCCTCGGCGAACAGCATGTCGGCGTCATCCAGCGTCAACGTGTTCATCGCATCACCTAGTAAACGTTGTGAAACCAAGATAGACACAAGTCGAACATCCAAGAGCTGGGCTGTGAGCCCTTCCCGTCTGTCATTGCACGAGCTGCACGGCAATTTCGTGAGCGTCGGCGTCCTTCATGTCACAGACCATGTCTTCAAAGGCACCAGTCGTGGTGTTGTTGCAGTTCTTGCAGGCATGCATTGCAGTGTGTTTTAAATGGTGAGGCTCTCCTTGCGCAGGCGGTATTGGGCGATGAATTCAACCTACAATCGTGGCTGTGAATAAGCAATGTCTAACATTCGCCGTGTTGGGCGCAGAAATGCCGCATAGTCGGCTGTTGCGTATTACTGTGTAATCAGTCGCGCTGAAATTGACTGAGTACATGTATCGTTGTTGATCTTTCGAACGAGCAACAGCTGTTGTGCTGGGCATTTTCTTTGGCATTGCGGGCGGTATCATGCGAGGGTGGTACTCCTGATCTTTGAAGATCGAAGGTGTTATGTCTCTGAATGTCAGCTCGAAAATTCTTGTCGAATGTACTGAGCTCAAAAAATTCTTCCACATGGCGATCTGCGCAGATCGAATTTAGCTTCTGGCGGAACATTGGGAACAGCGGATATCGTTGAGGACCGCTCGTTCTATTCCGCCTATGGAAGTTATCGACGACATCTCGCATCTTTTGCGAAAGTGGCTATTCAAGCTTGGTTGATCTTCAACATTCGACTAGAAGAGCTGAGCATCAAATATAGTACCGTGCAAGTGTGGAGAATACGCAACCTCAAGCCGAGGTCGAATCCTGCTATGCCTGAAGGGAGCGAATTTTGCGTACAGTCGGCAAAGCGATGAAGATTGATCCGAGCAACTGTCAGGGCTACTTTGGTGTTATGCCTTTTCGCAGACTCTGCAGGAGTATGAGACCACTTAGCAGCAAGTTGTAGTTGAACCAGTCCTGTGTTTTCCCCGTTGGATCTGTGGTCCCAGTCGACCATGCGATTCAATCCACTCAGGAGATGATCATGAAGGTGCTACTGGTATTCGGTGACGGGTCTCTCGGCATTCCGATTCTGTCGGCCATTCAGGGGCAGCGTCACAGTGTCTTCTGGGTTCGAGGTGTCCACCCACAACAGTGCCGGTCTGGTGGTCAGTGGAACCAAGGAATCTCCGCCGGCACCGAAGAGTCCGTCGCTGGCACCGATGAAACCATATATGGTGACATCTTCATTTGATTCATCGTGGATCGACAACAAGCACATAGCTCCGCAACCGGTACTATCTCGAACCAATCTTCGAGCACCAGAGTCGCTAAGGATCGCACCGTTTCGTCACAGCAGATTAGCTCGATTGTTAACGGTATTCCGTCAGAATTGCGGAGGCATTTCTTCTGGTCTTCGCTACGAATGTTGACACGAACCTTCGAAGGTCGTTTTCGAAGATCGCGATTGACATCTGGGAGACCATGAAAACTGGGTAGAGCGATTAAAAACGAAGAGATTCGATTGACCTCCATCGGTAGAACCAGATACGGTGACAGTATCGTTTGTTTGTCACCGCCGGAGCAAAAAACACTCTTTCTCAGCGCCCAGTACTCGATTCAAAGGACTCCTCTCAGCAATTACGTTGCTGAGATTTGTACCTCGTCACAGAAGCGTAGCTCAACTGGTAGAGCAGCGGTCTCCAAAACCGCAGGTTGTGGGTTCGACTCCCACCGCACTTGCTTGTACATTCTCATATTAACGATCGGCGCAAGCCCTACCCTGACACACAAGTGCGTAGCTCAACTGGTAGAGCGACGGTCTCCAAAACCGCAGGTTGTGGGTTCGACTCTCACCGCACTTGCTGAGCTTTTAGAATGCTGACTCCAAAGGCGCAGCTCTGTACCAAGAGCTGGTCTAGAAAGCTCACCCGGCTCTTGGTCGGGCATCTGTCGGACACCACCCTTTACTTTGGGAGTGCTCACATGGCGACGAAGTTCTACATCATCGACGACTACACCGTGTCGGGCAAGTGCATCTGGGACGAATTCCTCCTGACCGAGGTGGCGAAGCTGCCCAGCCGTCCGCAAGGCTGGACCAAACCGGCCGGACTGCCGGACGGGGACTGGACGATGGCGAACGGTATGTGGCCGATGGCCTCGGACGGTGCGTACATCGGTGCGGGCATCCGCAAGCCGACGTTCGAACAGCTCCCAGTCGTGTTCTGTGTCACGGAGGCGGGCGTCGAGGAGCAGTGCCGCGTGACCGCCGCACAGGCAGCAGCGTTCGTCCGGGCACGCATCTGATGCGAGCCTAGGACCCAGCAAACCGCAAGTCGCGGAGGGGTCTTGCTCCTCCGCCTAAGTTACAGGTGCGTAGCTCAACTGGTAGAGCAGCGGTCTCCAAAACCGCAGGTTGTGGGTTCGACTCCCACCGCACTTGCTTCTCTGAAACAGAACCAATGGGACCAATTTTTCGTCGAAACTTTCTTACGATACCGGTTAGTAGAGCGAACTGCTGCCAACGCCATCAGCTTTAGCGT
>JAIERK010000071.1 GCA_019746975.1 Candidatus Obscuribacterales bacterium | reverse complement strand
CGAATAAATCGAATTTCTTCGAATATCTGACTGGACAGACGGGCAATCTCGGTTCCTTCGAACTTGATTGAATTAAATGAGACTTTAGCCAGAACAGACCGCATTTTCGCACCATTGTCGTTGCTAGACCTATTCCTGACGAAACCTGACGAGAGGTTTCGACCTATAAAGAGGAAGATCTCATAATTGAACGTAGTTGACAACCGTAAATTTCCCCCTCAATATCACTCAACAGCCACCGAAAAATAAGCGAAAGGCTGATAGGGAGCGACAAAGGTCCAAGTATAGATAGATGCAACAATGTCGTCATCCCTTATAGGCTGAGCGAAAAGCCAATTGTATAATCTTCATTAAATTCCTTCGTCCTCGATTTCGAAGAGGTGACAGTTCAGGCCCCGATGACTCAACAGACTTTCGAAGCACCACTTCTTCAATCACTGACGGACCAGGGACGGTCGACGGACGAAATCGACTTAGTCAATACAGCCTATCACTTCGCCCATAAAGCTCATGACGGACAGCTCAGGAAATCCGAGGATCCTTACATCATCCACCCCGTAGAGGTGGCAATGATTCTATGTGAGCTGGACGCCGACGTGCAGACTATTTGCGCGGCGCTGCTTCACGACGTGCTTGAAGACTGCGATGTCACAGCCAAGGAGATGGAGAAAGTCTTCGGCAAGGACATCGTCACTATCGTCGAGGGCGTAACCAAGCTTGGCAAATTCAGCTTCAGCTCGAAGGAAGAGCGCCAGGCAGAGAACTTTCGAAAGCTCATCATCGCCATCGCGGAAGACTACCGTGTTGTTCTCGTAAAAATGGCGGACCGTTTGCACAATATGCGAACGCTGGATCATATGCTCCCGCACAAACAGCGGGAAATTGCCAAGGAAACGCTAGAAATTTACGCCCCGCTCGCCAACCGATTTGGTCTGGGAGAGATGAAATGGGAGCTTGAAGATCTAGCGCTTCGTTATCTGGAGCGAGATGAGTATGAGAGGTTACGCGTCCTTGTCGCGGAAGAGCGCAAAGAGCGCGAACAAGCGATTGTCGCAGTAGTCGACAAGCTTCGCACAGCATTGGACGAGCGCAACATCAAAGCGGACATCATCGGTCGACCGAAGCACCTCTTCGGTATCTGGCGCAAGATGAAGAAGCAAAACAAACCATTCGAAGAGCTTTTCGACATCCAAGCATTAAGAGTGATCATCGACAGCACCGATGACAAGAATTTTTGCGATCTCGAAAAAGACACCGATACCCAGAAGTGTTACGAAGTCATGGGCGTCGTACATGCGCTCTTCACACCGATTCCCGGGCGATTTAAAGATTACATCGCCATGCCGAAGTTCAACAACTACCAGTCACTTCACACAGCAGTGATTGGTCTTAAAGGCAAACCGCTGGAAGTTCAAATCCGCACACGCCGCATGCACCACATCGCCGAATACGGCATCGCCGCTCACTGGCGATATAAAGAATCGGGCGGTTCCGTCAAAGCCAACACTGATGTAGACAAGAAAATCACCTGGCTTAGACAATTGGTCGACTGGCGACAGGATCTCGCCGATGCCCAAGAATATATGGAAGAGGTCAAGATCGATCTCTTCTCCGACGAAGTATTCGTGTTCAGTCCGATGGGAGACGTAATCGACTTACCGACAGGCAGCACGCCCATCGACTTCGCTTATCGCATTCACACCGACGTAGGCCATAAATGCGTCGGCGCGAAAATCAATGATCGTATAGTGCCACTAAATACGATATTGCGTAACGGAGATATTCTAGAAATTATTACCAGCAAAGTTACGCAGCCAAAAATGGATTGGCTCAACTTCGCAAAAACTCATGGCGCGAAGAGCAAGATTCGCAATTGGTTCAAAAAGCACCATCGCGAAGAGCACATTCAACAAGGGCGGCAGATGCTTGAAGCCGAACTTGGCAGAAAAGGGGTTGATGAACTGCTCAACTCTGACAAGATTCAAGAGATCGGGCGCAAACTCAATCTTCGCAAATCAGACGATATTCTAGCGGCCGTCGGATACGGAGATATCACAACATCGGCCATAGTATCAAAGCTTCGGGAGTTCGACGCCCAAGAGAAAGCCGAGAAGAAGGGCTACACACTAACCCCGACGCACGAACATCGCTCCAGCAATATCGGCAGCCTGGGCGGACTTCTTCACCATTTAGCAAAATGCTGTCAACCAGTGCCAGGCGAGGAAATCGTCGGTGTGGTCACCAGAGGCAGTGGCATCGCAGTACACAGACACGACTGCTCCAATCTCTCCAAGGTTGCTGAAGAGCGCCGAATGTCGGTCGATTGGTCGACTGAGCGCAGCACAACCTACCCTGCTCACGTCCGAATCGACTGCATTGATAGAGTCGGTATCGCCGGCGATATCTTGAAAAAAGTATCTGACAATCGAGTCAATCTCAGAGACCTTCGTATAGAAACCAACAAAGAGAAGAGAACGGCAGCCATCCTACTAATAGTGGAAGTCGTCGATATCGAACAATTGCAAAAGGTCTCTCAGGCGATCTCGCAGATAAGTGATGTAATTCGAGTACACCGACCAGATCACAAGAAAAAACCGGCGACACCGAGCGCCAACGGCAATCCCAAAGCGCCGATGCCTGACCATAATGTCACGCCACTTAAGAAACCGACAGTTAAGATCAATAAACAGAAATCTCCCCGAAAACCGAGAGCTCAATCGGCGGACTGACAGTGAAGATCGTTTTAGCTACTCAAAATCGAGGGAAGCTCAAAGAGCTCAGCGAAATGGCCCATGGATTAGAAGGGATCGAATTTGCCTTGGCGCCAGCCCAGTTCAATCCGGAAGAGACCGGAAGTACCTATCTGGAGAATGCCGTAATCAAGGCCAGAGAGGCAGCGATGATGACGAAATCGATCGCCGTAGCAGATGACTCCGGACTCGAAGTAGACGCGCTTGGAGGACGTCCTGGGCTCCACTCGGCGCGATATTGCGAAGGAGACGACGGCGCCAGAAGACACAAGCTTTTACACGAGCTGAACGATGTCCCCGCAGGTGCGAGACAGGCAGCTTTCGTATGCTGGATGGCAGTCTTTGACCCGGAGAAAAACTCCACCATATATACAGCAGAAGGCATATGGGCAGGTCACATCGGCTTTGAAGAACGGGGCAACGGCGGATTTGGGTTCGACCCAATTTTCTATATGAACAATTCAGACGTTACAGCAGCGCAACTACCCTCCCAGGAAAAGAATCTAAACTCGCACCGGGGCCAAGCTTGGCGGCAGGTGCTCGCTTTTTTGGAGAAAACTTTCATTCGTTAATGAGAAAAGCGACATGTACAACTCAGTTCACAAGAGATAAGCTGTGTCCTCGTGCGTCATTCACCGACGAGTTAGCGGCAGTTAACGAAGTTTCGTCGACCCAATTGAATCGCCAGAAAGGAGCACGGTTGAGTGACAGATTTTTTGGTTTCCCAAAGCAATTCGGCTGGACTACCTGCCTCTGACTGGCAGACTGAGTCATTTGCCCCCCAACGGCAGTCTGAGCAATCGGATCCAAGCCGCGAGATCAATTTGCGAGAAGCGCTCGAATGGCTCTTGGGTAGCCCAGAGGCGATTAATGATACGAATCTCTCTGATGAAGAAAAATCAACCCGCAAGGAACGTCGCGTGGACCTCCTCATCTGGCTCATGAATCTCGAGCTCCGCCTGTCTCCATATCGCGAGCCTGCATAGAAAACCGTCGCTCGCAAACGGATCATTCATGTACAAGGCTCCCGCACTTATCTAAAGGCGCTAGCATGTACAAGAACGACCTCGACATACAGAATCTTTGCCATATAAGTTGAACGCAACAGGTAATTCGAGCACCAGACGTAACGAAAATCGAGGCGGTTGTATAGCCACGGCGAAGCGTCTGCCATGTGCGCTTTTGGGCATCTATATCGCTGCCGTCGTTGGGCTCTGCGCATGCACAGCAGATCTCGACGACAGTAATTATCGCGTCGGCGTCTGGGAACAGTTATGGATGGATGCTACAGATGCTCAGAAAGAAAACCGACTGATCGATGCTCGGCGTTTGCTCGACTCAGCCGCAAAGGAGATCGAACAATCAAAAAGATGGCTCAGAATCGGCGTAACGTACGATCGATTGGGCGATGTCTATCTCGCGAGCAATATGGGACGTGAAGCGGAAAGCGCATACCAACGTGCGCTTAGTGCCTTTAACACTTATAAAGACACCAACAAATCAGTAGCCAACGAGAGGCTTGTAATCAAAGAAATCGTTGGCACATCCAAATCACTCAGTCCATTGCTCATTGAAGGAAAACACTTCAAGGATGCTGAAAAACTGATTACCGATGCGATTCAAAGCGCAGAGCGAATTGGTGGACCAGAAATGCAAAACTCGACAGATCGGCTGCTGATAATAGACTATGCAGAAAATATCAGGTGCCTCGGTCAATTGTATGAGAGAACCAATCGTTACACCGAGGCAGAACGTTGTTATCTGAAAGCAGCTCGCTTCCTGCCTGCCCTTCTCGTGAAAGATCGAGACAGCCGCTTGCTGCACAACATCGTCACTCTGGAGCATGATAGATCTACAGGCAAAACTCTCGAGCAAACACAAGAACTGAATAATCTAGTCCGCAGCTGGTCGCCGGTCTACGAATCAGGTTTCGAGGCGATCGAGAACCAGGATTTGGCAACGGCCAGAGACCGCTTCAGAGAAGCATACGAGATGATTAAAGATGCAGATCCATATGGTCATCACACCATGGACAGTCTGTCTCAACTGATCAAAGTTACGAACAAGCTCAATCAGTTTCAACAATCAGAAAAACTTGTCGCGGAAAGCTTTCCTGGGATGCTGAAGGCCGTTCCATCAAAACGGATCGACAATGTCCTGGGAGAGATGGCTGAAACATGCAGGCGGACGAAGAATTGGACAATGTCCGAAGAGATTCTAAAGCATCGAATCGAAGTCAGAAAAGCAATTCATGGGCAAGACAACATCCACGTTGCTGAGGCCTTGAACAATCTAGGTGATTTTTACTCTTCAACCGAGAGACGAACTGAAGCTGAAGATTTCTATCAAAAAGCGCTAAAGGTCCTCTCAGAAGCGAATCTGATTGACACGGATTTGGCAAGTGTTGTAAAACGGAACATCGACGCACTTAAGTAACGGTTCGCTTAGGCACGCTGAACCAGAAGGTGCTGCCCTGTCCCACGACGCTGTCCACTTCGATGCGACCACCGTGACCGGAGATAATCGCCTTGCTAATTGCCAGTCCGAGACCTGTTCCCTTCACTGAGAATTCGGACTCCTGGACATTCGGCAAACTTATTCCATAATGGAATGGTTCGAAAATATTCTCCAAGACTTTTTGCTCTAATCCAGGACCGTTATCACGAACTCTTACAATCAATTCAGTTGCACTGTCATCTACCTCGAGATGGATCTCACTGTCGTCAGGTGAAACGCTGATAGCGTTGGACAGTAAATTAACGAGAACCTGCACAAGACGCTGGTGATCGCAGTCTAGTTCGACTTCGGGAAAAGGTCTTTGAATAAAAATTCCTCTTCTATCGGCGGCTCGATCAACTGCATCAATGGCACTATCTATGATGGCAAGGAGGCTCTGCCCGGATATGTGCATCTCAAGGCCACCAGCCTCTATTTTCTCTATATCCAGAGCATCATTAGTCAGCGCTATCAATCGTTTTACAGTCAAGGAGGTAACACCAACCTCTTTGGTCATACCAGCCGGCGGTTCGCCGAGTGCGCCCGAGTCGATGAGATCCAAAGACTTCTGGACAGACATCAAGGGAGAACGCAGATTATGACCGACAATAGTCAACAATTCTCGTTTGTGCCTCTCGATGCGATCTATCTCATCTGCCATGTCGTGGAAGACTGCGTCTAGATGGCTGATCTCATCTGAGCCAGTCACTCTAGGCAAGAGCTTGTCGCGAGCGACGATGCTCTGGGTGTTTCTCACCATAATGTCAATTCGGGTAACCAGACCTTTGTAAACCAGGATGATAAGCACAAAGGCAAGCGCGATATTAAATACGATACCAGCTGTGAAGGCGTAGAAAATTTGCCCGCGAAGAGCAGACCGCTTCATTGGTGCGACGTCTCTGATGCGGCGCTCCTCTCCGACTAGCTGCTGAATGCTGCCAAGGATTCTATCCTGAGTAGTTTGCCGCGCACCTTTGATGTCGGTAACCGGTGTGATGGTCTGCTCAGGTTGATTAATCGTCTTTCGGAAAGACTCAAGAAGTTCGAGACCAGCACCGCATGAGCGTTGCAGATCACTTAAAGCTTTTTCCTGCGAGGCATTATCGTGTACGAGAATCTCGATCGTTCGGAGATCGTCCAAGACGTTAGCTACAAGATCAAAGTACTTGCGACCGAGCGCGTCATCTCTCGTTAGCTTGTATTCAATCAGAGCGTTTCCAGCATCGAAAATACTGTCATGCATCTTATTGCACTTTGTAATTACAATCTTGGCGTGAGTCTCTTTGATAGCCTCATGTTCAGCCTGTCTGAGCAGTGTGGCCAAAACCAAGACGAACGCGAGTTCAAACAGCAACGGCACAATGACCAGTCCGGCAAGCATGTGTGACAACTTCAGCCTTGGTGGAGAATGCATTGGATTCTAGATCCTCTAGCCTTCTAATTCCTGCTTGTTCTCAGCGCAGCGCGCTTATCGAAGAACTGCAGCAGTGCCCATTGTTTAAACTACCCGATATTATCCGCGCAGCAACAATTAGTGGACACGACCGATTTATCAGGACAGACGAACTGAATTGCACGGGACCAAAGAATGTGACGGATTTCACCGACGGGCTTTCACGGTCGGCACTTAGAAAATATTCTTTGCTTAAACCTCTTGCTGTACAACGAGGGGCGGCAAATAAGGCTAAAATGGCAGGCTCAAGGCAACGATAGGTTGTGGACGATGCCTCGCGCTCGAAAAAACGCTTCTTTCGGAGCGATGACGCGTCCCGAACAACCAATTTTGGAACCAAAATGTGAGGCACCAGGTATGAGCGGCTACAACGATCTACGAGAATTTATTGCGGCACTAGAACGAGATGGTGAACTGATGCGGATCAACGCCCCAGTTTCTTGCGATCTCGAAATTGCTGCCATCACGGATCGAGTTAGTAAGTCGCCCGACGGCGGCAACAAAGCGCTACTTTTCACCAACGTGGAAGGGTACGGCATGCCGGTGCTGATCAATGCATTCGGCTCAAACAAACGAATCTGCAAGGCCTTGCAAGTTGATAATCTCGATGAAATCGCCCAACGCATCCGCCGACTGATCAAGCCCAAAGTTCCGGAAAGCTTCGTGGACAAACTCGCCATGTTGCCAATGCTGATGGAGGTAGGAAAGTTCCCTCCTAAGCTGACTAAGGGCAATGCCCCCTGCCAGGAAGTCGTCATCACCGATCCGGCGGAGCCAATGCTGGACAAGCTCCCCATCATCAGATGCTGGCCGGAAGACGCTGGAGAGTTCGTCACTCTGGGAGTGATTATTACCAAAGACCCGCAGAGCGGGCATCGCAATCTCGGTGTTTATCGCCTCCAAAAATACGACAACGTGACGACCGGCATGCACTGGCACAAGCATCACGATGGCGCCAGACATTTCGAAGATAGCCGCCGACAAATGGAGGAAGGCTCACAGCCTAGCGAACCTCCGAACTATGGAAGTTTTTTCGAGAAAGAGTTGTACGAAAAGCCGGGTAACAGGCTGCCCGTCGCGGTGGCGCTTGGTTGCGAACCGGAAGTCACTTATGCTGCAACAGCCCCCTTGCCGCCGGATATCGACGAGTTGCTCTTTGCTGGTTTTCTCAAACAGAGTCCAGTCAAAATAACTAAGTGCAAGACTGTCGATCTCGAAGTACCAGCGAACGCAGAGATTATTATTGAAGGTTACGTGGATCAAAAAGACCTGCGCACCGAGGGTCCTTTTGGTGACCACACCGGCTTTTACAGCCTGGCTGGACTATTTCCTACGTTCCATATAACCGCCGTCACCCACAGAAATAATCCTATCTATCAAACAACTATTGTAGGAAAACCCCCGCAAGAAGACTGTTATCTTGGAAAAGCGACGGAAAGAATTTTTCTACCGATGGTGCAGATGCTAGTGCCTGAGATAGTCGACATGAATCTTCCCTGGGAAGGTGTCTTTCACAACTGCTGCATAGTGTCGATAGATAAGCGTTTTCCCGGTCATGCCAGAAAGGTGATGAGTGCAATATGGGGGCTGGGTCAGCTCATGTTCACCAAATTCGCCATTATTCTCGATAAAGATGTCGACATCCAGAATCTATCGGAGGTCGCGCTCAACGTATTCGGCAACACCGATCCAAAACGAGACATGATGTTCGTGGATGGACCGCTAGATATTCTCGACCATGCCTGTCCAATCATTAGCTACGGTTCCAAGGTCGGTATCGACGCCACACGCAAATGGGCTTCCGAAGGATTCGATCGAATATGGCCGAGTCCCATCGTTATGACCAAAGAGATTGACGATCTCGTTCAGGAACGATGGGCCGAATATGGGTTTGACAGAATGCCGGTCGGCGCGAAGAGATAATCTAGTTAAGTACCGCTTTTCTCTTGATGCCGTTTGAATCGCGGTCGATTTGAGACAGTTGGACGACTGAGCGAATGTTTACACAATCGCCTCAGGCAAGTATGGTTGAAAGAAAAACGGATCAGCTCGAATACATAAAGGAAGGCATTGCAGAACATAGCAAAGGCGAAGGTACTCGACAAGGCTATTCAAATCAATTCCAAAAGACCGGAAGCATATTATCTTCGAGGCCTACGTTGGCGGCAAGGACAACGCCCGACAAGCTTGTATCGATAACAGAGAAGTTGTCTAAGAAGGAACAGACCAGGGCGCAATGTTACGCTGCTCTTTACTTGCTTAGCGAAGGCAAGACGCAAGCTGCGGCTCCTTTTCTCCGGTGGGTTAAGTAGCAGGGCGATAAGAATGAATACACAATCTCGATATGAGAATCGGGGAAACCGCTGGAAAGCAAATAGGGCTATTTATGAGCCGTTAAACGGACTCGAAATAAAATTCTAGTTTCCAAGTGGTATTTTTCATTTTTCATGCGTTGAAAGTGGTGCATTGAGGGCATAAGGAGAATACGAACTCGATATTCCAATCTGCGAAACGGACACATGCAGCGTGGTGAGTTTGGCTTGGTCGTTCCTTATAACTTTCGTGAGTGTGCGTCATGAATCAAATGAAGCGCATAGTTGGTCTTTTCGTGCTCGGCTTAACAATAGCCGTGATGGCCTATCAACCCGCAAGTGGTCACAAGGTAGAGCCGGACGAAGTGTACCATCGTGCCTGGCAACTAGTTAAAGACAACTATTACGATGCCTCTTATAACGGCGTCAATTGGAGAGAGCTTGAACACAAGTTCGATTCCAAGATCGAAAAAATTGATGATGCGCACAAGTACATCAAAGTAATGTTGAAAAGTCTCAACGATCCCTATACTCGTTTTCTCGATGTGAAAGCATTTCAGGATGAGAACGATGCAATCGACGCCAAAATTGTTGGCATCGGGATCAACCTCCAGCAGACCAAAGACAAAGCAAGACTGCTGATCACCAGAACGATTGAAGATGGTCCGGCAGAGAGAGCTGGTATCAAGGCTGGTGACGAAATAGTGGCAATCGATTCTTCCAATGCAGTTGGTATCACTCCAGAACAAGCCGCCGAAAAAATTCGCGGCACGGCTGGTACAGCTGTTCAACTCACGGTCAAACGTGAAAAAGAAACAGAACTCAAGAAAGTTTCCATCACGCGTAGCGAGATCATTATCAGAGCCGTCAGTACCAAAATGCTGGAAAACAACATCGGCTACATTCAGCTCACTACCTTCATCTCCAACGATGCGGCCAGAGAGTTCAGACAAGCTCTGAAGAAATACAATCGCGCCGATGGATTAGTTATCGATTTGAGAGACAACCCGGGCGGTCTTCTGTCCAACGCTCTCGAAATCGCAGACATGCTCCTGGAGAACGGTCCTATCGTAAGCACCATCAGCCGTCACGGTAAGCACACCGACCTCTCCTCCGGCACCCCCCTCACGCATCAACCACTGGTGGTGCTCATCGATGAAGAAAGTGCCAGCGCCAGCGAGATTTTGGCAAGCGCTCTCAAAGATAACAAACGCGGCAAACTCATCGGCAACAAGAGCTACGGAAAAGGCCTCGTTCAAGAAATCAACAAACTGCCAGGTGGAGCCGCTGTACACATCACAGTGTCCCGCTACCTCACACCGAACGGCAGCGACATCAACAAAATCGGCGTCAAGCCAGACATCCAAGTACAAGAGAAAGAGGAACAACTCAACGTCGCCATCAGCTGCCTGAAAGGAGACATCGCGAGCCTCAAAAATCCAGTACGCAGTCTGTCCTACAGCAGATAAACAAAGACTTCCGGCAGGGATAGGGATTCCGAAATAGGCAAAACGTTCGTTACTCCGGTGACGAACGTTTTTGCATTTGGTCATCGGTTGGGTCAGCCATGGGTCGTCTTGGGTCTGGTCCGCCTTGCTCCGTCGTGAGTCCGGGTCGCCCATTGCGTCAGAGGGAGCTGGTTGGTCGGTAGATATTAATTTCTCAGGAATTGTCTTGGTTGAAACCTTCACCAAAAGTGATGTAAGAAAGTGATATTCAGGGTCTAGACGTGTTGACATATTCTATTTTGATGTCAAGATTACTAAGATATAGGCCCGATTTACTACATATTGCGGAAACACCCTTCCTTGCCGAATCTGGCGCTTTCGATGGGAGAAACTATGAATTCTCGACCAATTAAGCTACTTGTTGTGTCTCTGTTTGCATTGTCGATATCCGTCGGTCCAGCTCTTGCCAGCAAAAAGGCGGATCAGACCAGACTCGAAGACGCCATGACTCAGGGGACTCCAGGCCAGTCCGGTTGGATCCAGCCATCAGGGTCCGGGACGGGACAATCAGGCTGGAATCAACCCTCCGGGGCAAGTTCAGGTCAGTCTAGTTGGCAACAGCCATCGGGTTCGTCCAACCCAGGTCAGTCAGGCTGGCAACAGCCAGCTGGTTCCGCCAACGCAGGACAATCGAATTGGCAACAGCCGGCCGGTTCCGCCAACGCCGGTCAATCGAACTGGCAACAGCCAACCGGTTCCGCCAACGCCGGTCAATCGAACTGGCAACAGCCAACTGGTTCCGCCAACACAGGTCAATCGAACTGGCAACAACCCGCGGGTTCCGCCAATGCAGGTCAGTCGAACTGGCAACAGCCAGCCGGTTCCGCCAACGCCGGTCAACCAGGTTGGCAACAACAACCTAACTGGCAACAAGCTTCGGACGACTCGGACGGTGACGACGTTGGACAAGCCGGACAATCCGGCTGGACCCAGCCTTCCGCAGCATCCGGTCAACCATCAGCTCCCGGACAATCGGGATGGACACAGCCCTCCAATTCGGCACCCTCCTCTTCTGGACAATCAGGTTGGAATCAACCATCTTCAGCAGCAGCTACGACACCCGGACAATCCGGATGGACCCAGCCACAAGGTGGCACCTCGGGTGGTGGCACGGCACCACTTCTCGGTGAAGTGCTCCTCCAAGAGCAAGCCGGCGGTGGCGGTCAGCCCAGCGCAATGGGAGGCGGCGGCAATGGCATGGGAATGCAGGGCGGCATGGCCGGAATGAATGGCATGCAAGGCGGCATGAACGGTATGCAAGGCGACATGAGCGGCATGGCCGGTATGCAGGGCGGTATGGGTGGCATGCAAGGCGGTATGCAAGGCATGCAAGGTGACATGAGCGGCATGGGCGGCTTGCAGGGTGGCATGGGCGGTCTAGGTGGACTCATGGGCGGTGGCAACAACGGGATGGGTAATCTCGGTACAGCGCTTCAAGCAATAGAGATGATTAGAAACATCATGCCAGGAAAAAATCAAGCGATGGGTGCCCCCGGCGGCGCACCAGGACAAGGCGGCGCGCCGGTTCGCTACGCGAAGCCGAAAAAGCCGCTGCCGATCATTGGCGGAACAGGTCGCACACTCAATCGATCGATCAACAGAGGACTTAATCGCGGAATCAGCATTGGAGTGCAAAGATCGATCATGCAGGGTGCCAGATCGATTCGATTCTAGTGCTACCGCAACAAGCGCTCGAGGGGAATGACGACGCACTAAGTGACGGGCACCATCCACAGTATTACATTCAGTTATTCACTGACACTCATGCAGTGCACTCGCAACCGAAACAACAGAGACGTAGAGGTCGTCGATTGGCTGATAGTTTAGCTCCAACAACTTAGAAAACTGGTGGCAACCGCTCTATCGTGAGTTAATTATATTCGCCGCGATCCTTTTTGAAATTGTCGATCTGTTTCATCGCAAAATCAACGCACATGCGAATCAAATCAAGACTAGAATGGAAATTCGACGTATGCTTCGCGCGGAATGAGGACGGCACGAGCTGCAGCGCATCTCCGACTTTGAGCTGGAAGATGTAGCAGCAAGAGAGGTTCTGCAATAAGTTGTATTCCTGACCCGTATCGATCTGCGGAGCTTTCTCCATTATGTTGAGTGAACGCTTGAAGTACTCTTCGGCATTCTTGAAATCGGTTTTGTTCAAGTACGTCGAACCCAATCCGATCAGATTGCTGACTACACTCGGGCTGTCTTTACCCCAGAGCTTTTCGGCGCTGGCCAATGCCTTCTTTTGCAGCTCTTCGGCTTCATCGTTGCGACCATCGGCGAGGCAAATCGTCGCCAGGCGCTCCTGCATTCGAATCGTCAGTGCATGATCCTTCGGCAAGTGCTTGCTCAGTATCTCTAGACCACGCCGAGCCACAGGCTCAGCTTTCTCGAACATGCTAGATCTGACATATTGGCTAGCAAGGTGATATAGAGACACGCCTACTTCGGGATGGTCTTTACCTAGAGCCTTTTCACGAATTGCAAGAGCCTTCCGACCAAGCGCGCCAGCCATCGTGAAATTGCCGCAGGCGGCATGACAAACCGATAGGTCATCGAGCGTCTGCCCTACAAGCGGATGATCCTCTTCAAACTTGCCCTTCCGAATACCAAGCGCCTTATTGAGCAAGTTCTCCGACTCATCGATTTTTCGAAGGTAGGAGCCGGCAACACCCACACGACTGCAAGCTTCGGCAATGGCGAGGTCGTTGGCTGGAGCTTTCTCCTGAATTACCGCCATTGCATCTGTCGCCAGCTTGAATCCAGGCTGAAACTGCTCACGTGCAATGGCCAGGTCGCTCAAATAAAGATCGGACAGAGCCACATCCTTGCTGCCCTGTCCATACAAAGCTTCTTTAATAGCTCGACTCTCGGAGAGATTGCTTTCAGCGAGTTCATACTCGGCCAACCAGATGAGGGCTCGTCCCAGCCAATCCAACGCATTCGCGTGGTCAGCGCGGAGATTCTCCTTTCCCTTTAGATCGTCTGCCGCGGTCTGTAAGGTAGCTACCGCCTGCGCAAACTCCCCTCGCCCGTATTGACCCACTCCCTCTTCAATCTGTTTACTCATCTGTCCTCTCCGCAATGTCTCTTGTTCATCATATACCTCATGAATCGGCTGCGCCAAAACAGGACCGTCAAAAGAAGATTGCTAATCCTTTGCGAACAAAACAGGGACTGTCGTTTAGAACTGATAACCTGAAAAATACTGATAGTAAATCAGGATTGCTTGTATCATTTACGAACTTAGTAGTCACCTGTTATCAATAGATTCAAATCATGCCGTATTTAGCGGAAATTAGTAGAGCCAATCCTTCTTGTTTCGTTTTCCTGGTTGACCAATCAGGTTCGATGCAAGATCCGTTCGGTTCCGTTACCGGAACAAAGACGAAGGCGATGGGAGTCGCAGACGCAGTCAATCGACTGCTTCAGAATCTAGTCATCAAATGCACGAAGTCCGAAGGCATCAGAGATTATTACAACGTAGCCGTCATCGGTTATGGTGGCAAGGGTGTAAAACCAGCATTTGGTGGCAACCTCGAGAACAAGCAAGTTATCCCGGTTAGCGAAATAGGCAACAATCCGTTTCGCCTCGAAGAGCGTCGAAAGAAAACAGAAGACAGCTCAGGTGCCGTTGTCGAGCAAACGATCAAATTTCCGGTGTGGTTCGATCCAGTCGCATATGGCGGAACACCGATGAATGCAGCTCTTCAGAGCGCAACATCGGTCGTAGTAAAATGGCTGGCAGAACATCCTCATTGCTTCCCGCCGATTGTAATAAATATCTCGGACGGCGAATCGACCGATGGAGATCCGTTTCAATCTGCCTATGATCTGATGACTCTATCCAGTACCGACGGAGATGTTTTGCTTTTCAACGTGCACATCTCGTCGTCCAATCACCAGCCGATTGAATATCCTGACAGCGAGAATGTTCTACCGGACCAGCATGCAAAACTTCTCTTCAGCATGTCGAGCCCGTTACCCGATTACATGCGAAAGATGGTCGGTAACGAAGGCATCGACGTCTCATATAACACGCGTGGATTTGTATTCAACGCCGATCTCGTTTCGGTGATTCGATTCCTCGACATCGGCACGCGCCCCAGCAATATGCGATAAGCAGCATGAAAGTAGTAACAAAAACATTTTGGCTGCCGAAGCGTGGTAACTCTAATGAAGAGTATGAGGATGCCGCCTGGCCTCTCGAACCCACGGAATTAGAATGTGACGAGTTCAAATGTGCAGTCTCTGATGGTGCGACCGAAGCATCGTTTTCGGCACGTTGGGCGCAATTGCTCGTACAGGGCTTTTCCGAACAAGCAGAGCTCAAAGATTTAGCCGACAAGTGGAGCGCGGAGATCAAGGATCTCGATCTGCCCTGGTACGCGCAGGAGAAGGCAGAGTCAGGTGCTTTTGCCACTTTGACCGCACTGAAGATTACCAGCCCAGGCACCACCGGCGGCACCTGGTGGTCGAAAGCAATTGGCGACAGCTGCTTTCTTCATATCAGAGACGAATCTCTTTTGGAATCCTTTCCGATGACTGATGCCGAGAGCTTCAACAACTCTCCTCTTCTGCTCTGCAGCAATCTAGGCAAGCACGAAGAAGTGGATCGATTGTTCCTCGAGAAGGAGGGGACGTGGTTAAACGGCGATCGATTTTTGTTGCTCACAGATGCAATTGCAGCCTGGTTCTTCCGGAAACACGACAAGTCTGGAGACGCTCTCAAAACACTACTCAACATCAACGATCAAAACGAGCTGCTGGAGTTGGTAAATAAAGCTCGTAATGACCATGATGAGGAAGGACGTCCTTATATGCGCAACGACGATGTAACTCTTGTCCGAGTAGAGGTAAGTACCTGATTCAACTCGCGGTTAGGCCCACTGGAGGTCACGCATGCTCAACAATTTTACGGACGAAGCGATTAAGGTAGTGCAACTTGCACAATCGGAGACAGAAAAGCTAGGTCATGACGTTATCGGAACCGAGCATCTCCTGCTCGGATTGCTGAGTTACGAGACATGCAAGCCGTCGATTGTCCTGAAGTCTATGGGTATCACCAGACGCAAGGCCAAGGAAGAAGTCTTACGCATCATGAAACGCGGCAAATTCGAATCGGTCAACTTTGCCTTCACACCCAGAGCCAAAGCCGTTTTTCAAATGGCGGAAGATCATCGCAATCACAATGAGGACCACCTCGTCTGTCCTATCGACATTATGTTCGCATTGTTGACAGTGCCTCGATGCACCGCTCAAAAGGTATTGCATGCGTTAGACGTAGACACAGACTCGTTGATCACACGACTCCAGATTAACGGGGCAGAAAAAGTCGACACCGGGGCAGTTACTCTAGATCAGCTGGAAGAACTGCATAAACGCATTCGCTCCGGCAACCTCGCCTCCGACAACGAGAATCAGCCTAAAGACTCCGATGATGGCGATGAGACCGGCAAAGATCCGATGAACGGTTATACCATCGACAATAAATACGAGGTGCTATCTGCCATTGGATATGGTGGTATGGGAGTTGTGTATAAAGTACGTCACCTTGTTCTCGGGCGATTGTTCGCAATCAAGATAATCCATCCTTACCTCGCGTCGGACATCAGGAACAGACGACGATTTCAGCGAGAAGCACAAGCGGCGAGCCGATTGACACACCCTAACCTGGCGACTGTATTCGACTGGGACATCATGGAGGACGGCCGTCCGTATATTGTCATGTATTACATCGACGGAGTGAAACTATCTGAGCTGACTAAAATTCGCGACACTGTCGAAGCAAGCACATGGATTTCGATATTCATGCAGATATGCGACGCACTCACACACGCGCATGACAACGGTGTTTTGCATCGAGATCTAAAACCAGGCAACATCATTTTGAGTAAATCAGACGACGCTGCCCATTTTGTCAAAATCGTCGATTTCGGAATCGCCAAAATTCTGACCCAGACCACCGGTGACTTAAAAGACCTGACGAAGTCAGGCGAAGTATTCGGCAGTCCCTTCTACATGAGCCCAGAGCAATGTCTCGGACGAGCGCTGGATGTCAGATCCGACATCTACAGCCTGGGCGTCGTGATGTACGAATGCTTCACAGGAGTGTGTCCCTTCGAAGGCGAGAGCTTGTACGACACGATGAATAATCATGTAAAAATCAAAGCCAACCCCTTTCGCGATGTCGATCCGAACAACTCTGTTTCAACGCAACTGGAAGAGATTGTTCTTCGCTGTCTCGCAAAAGCCCCGGAAGAGCGTTATCAGTCAATGTCCAGTCTAAAACGGGCGCTAATCTTTGCTCTCGGATTCAGCTAATTTGATGCAGAACGAGACGTCAACTGCGTTTACTGCAGAGACTAGATCCCTTATCAGTTGAAAACGGTCCGCATCTTATTTTCTGCGGCATAAGCGCCAAAATTCGTCGCGATGGCGTGACCGTATTGCTTCATATTGATCACAGTTGCATTCTTTCAATTCCGACATTGCTATGATAAGAGATGCTGCTTGGCAGATTTTTTGGGGAAGGCTCACGCCATGTTGATTTTCCTGGCATTTGTGTTTTTCACCGTCGCGTACTTTGCAGAACCCGTGGTTAACGAATTTCCAAAGGTCGGCAAGGGCGTCGGAGCGGTGCGCGGATTTTTTGATGATTTCGCAGCAGGAGACCCCAATAAAATCGTCAACTATAAGAGCGCTACAGCGATCGTCATTGGCAAGAACTACGAGTCTGCCAACATCAAATATCCAATTTCGGGCTACTTCATGACCACCGGGATCATCGCCCGCAACGACCGCGAACGGCAGCTTCTCGAGGGTATGCCGGTCGGCGGAGGTCTGGTCATATTCTACGACCCGGTAAATCCGACAATCGCTGTCATGGAGCCGACCTGGAATGAAGCGCAGAGAAAGATGAGAGGGGTTAGTCGTCCAACAGGCGGTACCCAAAGAAAGCAACGAAACGGAAAGATCTCGTACATGCCTGGATTCGGCTACAATCCGATGGTCAATTACGTGCGAATTTCCTGTTGCGTCGTTGGAGTTGTTTTACTATTCCTTGGCGCTGCACCACCCAAAGAAGATTAGGTTCGTCGGCGTTCTGCATAGAAGAAAACGAACTGGTAGGAAGTCGTCGCTGGTGAGGCTAGGCTGGAGCGCCAGCGTCTCGCAGGAATCGAGCAAGACCGCAACCATCCAGTTGGAGATTTCTGCTCTGACTCTATTTCTCATCTCGATCCGTAGTCGAATAGTCTCTATGTCGGCGAGACGCCGCGGTCCCAGTCAGCAGCCACACTCTCCCAGCAGACAGCTTCTCCAAACTACCTTTGACAGCTTCCTAATGAAGCCATCAATGCGAAGCGGAATCGGAAGCGATCAAAATAAAATCTACGCGCTCGATCGTTGTCTGTCAGGGCGGACTTCGGAAAGAAGCTCTTGAACCTGCGTCAGAAGGCTACCGAAGCCGATTCTGTTAGTCGCCGACGTGATGATCGGACTGGGGACTTGCGCAGCCAACCAGGCTAGATCTTCAGGGCGAACCTTGTCTGCTTTATTCAAAACCGTGATGATAGGCTTATCTACAGCAGAAAGTTCGCTCAGCACATCAAAAACGCTGACAATTTGATCGAGCACATTTGGATGACTCGAATCGACCACATGCAATAGCACGTCGGCTTCGGATACTTCTTCAAGAGTTGCTCGAAATGCAGCCACCAATGATGTCGGAAGTTTCTTGATAAAACCGACAGTGTCTGAGATGAGGAATGTGCTGCCGTCTGGAAGGACTGTCTTCCGCGTTGTCGGATCGAGCGTAGCAAACAGCTTGTCTTCGACGAAGACATCCGACTTCGTCAGCGCATTCAGCAGTGTAGATTTACCGGAGTTGGTATATCCGACGAGAGCAACGACCGGCAGATTCTGGGCGACGCGTTGGCGCCGCTGAGTGTCGCGGTAACTTCTAATGCGCTCGGTCTCTTTTTCCAACGCGTTGATTCTCGATCTAATGCGACGTCTGTCGACCTCGAGTTTCGTTTCTCCAGGGCCTCTCGTCCCGATACCGCCTCCCAACCGGGACAAGACTTGTCCTTTCCCAATCAGACGCGGATAGAGGTATTTAAGTTGGGCGAGCTCAACTTGGAGCTTACCTTCCTTGGTGCGTGCGCGTTGCGAAAAAATGTCTAAAATCAGTTCTGTACGGTCGAGTACTTTGACACCGACCATGTCCTCGAGATTGCGCTGTTGTGCGGGACTCAACTCCTGGTCTATGATGACCAGATTGGCACCGAGCTCCTGCGCCATAAGCGCCACCTCTTGGACCTTACCAGATCCAAGGAAATGTTTTGGATGCGGCATCGGTCGAGCCTGAGTTATGCGACCACATATGGTGGCACCGGCGGCACGCGCTAACTGAGCCAATTCATCGAGGTCATCTTCGACTTGCCAGGAATCCGTGGATGCACTGATCAGATCCACCAACACTGCTCGCTCTTCACCCTCTGCCACCGGAAGTCCCGGAGCCTGAGTTCTGAACTCGTCCTCGAGAGAACTGATTAACTCTTCAAAGTCGTCTTCCTGCGCACCACGAGCTGTTTGAGGTGGTAAAACTTTCCAGAGGCGTCCTTCACTATCACGACCCGGCAAGAGGTGAGCAATGTATACGACGTCGGCCATCTTGGCATGTTCGCCGTGCGCCCGGCTGAACGGTCCTTGTGGATCGACCTCGATCTGAGCGAGCAAATCCAATCTATTGCGGGCCAAACATTGAAGACTTTCTTTCGAGAAGGTCTCTACTTGCGTGCCATTACTGGTAGTATCATCACCATCTCCTATGGAAGCCTTCTTTTTGGCCAGTTTGACCGTATCAGAGTTAAGGTGAGTCTGCACGATTCTATGCCCGCAAAGCCTGCCTGGACCGACTCTCACCCCTCTCAGTTCTGGTGTGTTGACCTGACCGGCCGCACCGACAGTGACATTAACGACCTGGCCTCGCCTGTTGATCACGACAGAGACAGGATGTCCGATCTCGTGCGATATCTCCGCAACGGTATCGGCAAGGTCGAGAGTAAGAATCTTGTCTTTTGGAATACGCTTCGTGAGCAAACGCTCTAATTGTTGAATCTCAGACTTCTTCAGTCCTTTGGCATTAGCTAAATCAAGTTTGCCGTGCAATAGGTTACAACCTCCGAATCAATGGCGGCAATGAGAAGTATTAGAGTGCAGCAGACACAGTTTGGTAAATCTCACAATGGAATAATACCCTTTCAATGCCTCAAATTCACCCTAAATTAATCTACGATTCCCTGTTTCGATTGTCGAATTCGTCATCCACTGCGACTTTCGACGATTCTGGTTTACTACCATTCTCTCCCTCCAATTCACCCGAAGTAGCCGAGGAAGAATGCTCAACCAATTGCGGAGATGCTTGCGTAGCAACGGTCTCCGGGTTCAACTCCGACAATGGTCCGCCGCTAACGTCGCCCGATCGCTCCAGAGTAGTTCGCCGGAACTCCCGTTCTCTTGATTGGCGCGTTGATTTGCGTCGGTCCTGATAACAGGACTCCATCTTGCCCCAATCAATGACGAGCCGCCCGCCTCCGGCTACGTGCTGCTCTTCCCAACTAATCATGAGTTCGAGACAAGCATGATCAATGTAATCCAGCGCTTCGAGATGAACGTGCAATTCCGTATCGGGTCGGACAGATTCGAGCGCATCAGCGAATCTCGGCAGACTGAGGAATGTCGCTGCACCCCTCAAGTAGATATCGGTGCGATTTCGATCTGCATCATCGGCAACACGAGTATCTAGACGCGAGAAGATATACAACAGTTTTGCAATCGAAAGTGCAACACCGAAAAGTACGCCTGTCAAAAGATCCACTGCGATGATCGTGACTACTGTAGCGGCATAGATCGCCACTTCTGAAGTTCCAAATTTCTTGATTTCAGAGATGATCTTGAAGTTCGCCAACTTCCAACCCGTGAAAACCAACAGTGCAGCGAGAGTAGAGGTTGGAATAAGGTTGACGACAAAAGGTAGACAAGCGACGAGCAAAAGCAGCCATAAACCATGGAGAAAGCCAGATAGACGAGTTCGGCCACCGGCAGCAACGTTGACGCCGCTGCGAACCATCACTCCAGTCATCGGCAAACCGCCAGCAAATCCGCATGTGAGGTTGCCCACACCTTGGGCAATCAGCTCTCTGTCGTAGTTAGTTCGTTCGCCTTTGTGCATCTTGTCCACAGCGGTCGCTGTGAGCAATGTCTCGGCTGCAGCCACGAATGCCACCGCCAATCCATCAAACAAAATCTCCCAGCTAAGACATTTCGGCAGAGTCTCTGCAAAATTTGCAACCTGCAAAGAGCCGAACAATGACGCGGGCAACTGCACGTAGTTGATGGGCAACTTATAGTGATAGGCGACCATCGCAGCAATTGTGATCGCCAAAAGCGATCCCGGCATGTGTTTGATAGGACCTCGCTTGAATTTGTCGAACAACATGAATACAACTATTGTCAAAATTCCGAGGCTGGCTGCTAGATGGTGGCATTCATCCGAAGGTACAATCCCTTTCCAAACGGCAAGTGGTATCGAAAGAAGATTGTCGATACCTGTACCTTTGGGCTTGTCATCAACCATCACGTGAAACTGGCTAGCAAAAATCAGGATGCCGATACCTGACAACATGCCATGGACCACGGATGGTGGTACCGCACGAAACCATTGCGCCAAGCGAGAAAAGCCCGCTGTCAGTTGAACCAGCCCCGCCAACATAATAATGAAACAGAGCTTCTCAGGTCCGTGCTCTCGTAGCAGCTCAAAAACGATAACGGCGAGACCGGCAGCTGGACCGCTTATCTGCAATGAGCAGCCGCTCAGAGGCGCGACGACAAGGCCGCCAATTACACCGGTTATGATTCCGGCCTGGGGCGGCATACCCGACGCAATCGCAATACCCATACACAGTGGAAGCGCCACCAGGAATACGACGACCGATGCCAGAAAATCGCGCCCAATGGAATCAGGAGTCCAGGGGAAGAACATCTTGGGGCCGGCCGCCGACTTTGCGGAAGAATCCGGTCGAATGGAGGCGTCAGATGTCATTCGATGGGCTCCTTCTCTTCGGACTACGATTGATGCAAGTCGAAGGTCTTATTGGTTATGATCTTATTAAGTAAGGGAGAGATTCCTCTGTTTATCAAACCAAATTTAGTTTTTGCCCTTGCGGCAACTTTGCTTCTCCCATTGCCCGCGTTCACCCAGTCAACTTCGGGAGACAAGAAGGCTGAGCCTCACAATCTTCCTTATAGCATCAACCGGGCGGAACCGGCGACTGCGCCAGCTGACAAGGTCCCCAAGCAAGACTCGGCGGAGCCCCAGGAGGCTGAGCAGCGCGATGGAAGTAAAGAGCAAGGCAACCACAATCAACAACCGCAACAGCCCAAGGCTGCCGAGTGGC
>JAIERK010000001.1 GCA_019746975.1 Candidatus Obscuribacterales bacterium | reverse complement strand
AAGAGTCCTGCGCCTGCCACCGCAACTGGTGCCAAAGGCGACTACAGCTATGTCACGATGAGTGGTAGTGCCACTATAGATGATGGCGGGGCGACAGGCGAGCGCCATGATACGCTCAGCGAACCAAAAGGAGCCAGCAGACACGCAGCATCAGAAGTAATGGTCACTATTTATGAAACCGGTGCCGATGGAGTATCCGTCGAAAAACGCGTGCCACTGAAAGACGTGCCACCCGAGGAGTTGGGCAAGAGGCTGTCAAGCTTGTCTGAAGAACGACTGGCTGGCGAGATACGCACAACCGAAGAGCAAATTCGCATTGCCGAGAAGGAGCAGCGCAATGGCGATCTAGAAGTCCATCGTCGGCGTCTGGCGGACCTTCATGAGATTCGGTCCCTGCGCGACGGCTACATCGCGGCCGAGAAGACAGGCGGAGGAAAACATTTTATCGAAGGTAAGAGATCCGCATTTGAAGGAAAAGCTGCGGCACTTGCGAAAGTTGGTCTCCTAAGCGCCATGCTGTTGTTGTTCAACGAATTGGTGCCGGATGTACAGCTCAAAGGCGCGAGCGCGGGTAGTCGCCTCCGACCGCAAGGAACTTGAAACAACGCTACAACTTCTTGATATCCAGCTTTTGATATTGCGGTAGCTCGTTTTGTCTGCAAATGTCCGTGGAATAATGAATTGGGGCAGGTGTGCGTTCTCGCCGCCCTCCCCACGGTCGCCGAGGTCTGGCTATGGCGGAAAAGGACAAGGCTCAAGATTCTCCAGCATCGACCGATACCGATGTTGATGAGCTGTTTGCTGCCGATACTGACACGAAAAGCTCGACCACCACATCCACTCTGACCGAGAGTGACGAGAAAAACGAAAGCACCGATACGACCACGCCTGTCGATACCGATGAGATCGGAGACGTTGTCGATAGCACGGGTGGTACCGCAGATGATGAGCTCGGAGATGCTGAGGCTTCATTTCGTTGCTACTCCGATGCAGAGAGTTCTACATTAAATCCTACTACCAGGAAGCTGTCCTCGGAAGAAGAAGAAGTTGCGTTTCTAGTTGCCTTCAAACAGCTACTTGGCGGAAATGTCGAGCCGACAGCGCGAAAGAGTAATGGCACTACCCATGATGGCGGCGAAGATGATGATTCCGTCACTGCTAATTCATCTGATACGAATGTAAATGTTGATGGTCCTGCCGGAAATGACGCTGTTGTGCCGCCCCTAGAGCCAGATGTAAGCGAGGAGTCGACGTCTGCTCAACTCGAGTACCTTGAACTGCTTCAAAAGCTGATCGACGCTCCCTTTGAGAATGATCTTGATAGCGATCTCAACGACGAATTCGATGACGATCTTGACGACGAACTCGATGATGATCTCGATGACGATAGTTTGTCCGCAAAAGGTGAAACCAGTGGAGAGAAAATCCCAACACCTAAACCTAATGCTGATGATTCAGACTTAGATGACGATAGTTCCTTCGTAGATGGCGCGAGCGAGCCAGTTCGTGAGAAGGCTCCCGCACCAAAGCCCGTTGTCGATGAATTCGATCTGGATGAAGACGGCTGGCCTGTGCAGAAAAAGAGCGCTAAAGGAGATAAACCAACGACCCCTGAGGACGGCGCGAAACCCGCAGTTGGACCGCCACCTGCAGTGACGCCGAAGCTGCCGACGGGAACTCCGCCTGAAGTGACGCCGAAGACGCCGACGCCTGAAGTTGTTCCGAGACGACCGACGGGAAGACCACCCGAAGTGATCAAGACACCAGTCGTAACGCAGACAGACAACAGCGTTCCCCCCAAATTAGAAAAAGTCGATGTGAAAGAGTCCGAGGCCTCGGTCGCAAATCGCGCAAAAGTTGCCGCCATTCGTGACGACCTCGATGGATTTCTAGCGAACACCCCGGCAGACTCCACACCAGTCGACGACACCACTCTTCGAGACAAGATAAAAGCCGGCGCATATGCAAACCTCAGCATTCCGGAACTTCGAGCTGCGCTCAAGCTGGAAGCTGAAGAACCCGAATTCGGCCAAGGTACAGGTTTCAAGGCTACTGAAGAAGCCTTCCGCCGAAGCAATCAGTGGATCAACGGAATGGTCATCAATTCCCACGCCTTGCTCGCGAAAGCCAGGATCAATAGGTCTGGCGGCGATCCAATCACTCTGAGCACTGTCGGAACCGATCCGTTAAAGCCCAACGAGGGATTTGCTCATCGCCCAGAGACCTTCTCGCAACTGTTCGTTGATGGCCAATTGGATATGAAGAAATTCAAGGAAATGACTGATTCAGGTCAAATCAAGACCAGCTTGATTCTGGAGCCGAAAGGCATTCCGACTGTGAGTGATCTCAATAAGATGAGCAACAGTTCGGAGTGGATCAAGGTCAATGAACCAACGCTGAAAGAGGCGATGGAGCGAGTCTACGCTAATGGTCAGTACAGAGTCTTAACTGAGATTTTTGGAATCGACAAGCCTGGTTGGGCGCCTCCGAAAGAGGCCGCCAAGCTTGAAGCCTACAATGCGCGAATGAATGAAATGCTCAACCTGGTCTTTCGCGTACGCAACTATGCTGAAAGTATTCAATCGCTCAACAACGTCGGCGGAGACTTCAAATCGGATGCGCTGGAGAAACTGAAGAAGTTGGGCGATGTCGGATTTGACTCGGACAACCGGCGAGTCACAAAAATGGTGCTTCGACTTCCCGACTCGCTTGATGCCACGCCCGACAATGAGCGAGTTTTGCAGCCGATTCGAGATTGGTTAATCGAAAACAGTGAGACCGCCGATCAGGCTGTGAAGGAATACGAAAAGTCCAATCCCCTCCGGGTGAGTGATGTGCCGATGAAAGGTACAGCCGGATTGGATGTTCACGGCAACCTCGTCTACGCACGCGATGAAGAACTCAATCTGATGTCGTTGGTCACTGCCGACGGCAAGACCTTCAATCGCAACGTCCATGGAAAATTGGTTGACAATGACGGCAACCAAGCTACGCCCGAGCAGCTCAGATCTGTCGACAGAGCTGTGTCGACAGGACACTTTGACTACTTGACTCAGAATTTTACTGCTACTGCTGATAAGGATACATACCAGATTACCAACACTCGCCATCTCTACCAAGATCATCTTTTGAATCAACAAAACTTGTTGGGCATTCATCAGGGCACCATTACTGATACTAGAGCTCTAAAACCCTGGCAGTATGCACTTGTTCAAGGTCAGTCCGGGCGTTCGGAATTTGTGAGAGCAGACCGCCTCAACGAATTCAAAGCTATTCAATCGTTTTTCCATTATGGCTCGAAGGTCGCTGGTATCGCCCTTGATGCCGGAATGATAGCCAGCGGCACTATCGGAATCAAGGGCGCTGTGACAGCTGGGAAGGCTGGTTTGATAGCCACGGGTGCTATGACCAAGGCTGTCGGTATGAATGCATTCAGAGTTGTGCTTGGTGCAGGCGGTTTTCTGGATCCAGTTTTTCGGCAAATGGGAGAAACAGGTCAGACGATCCGTGAAGCTCGTCATATTGCTATCCTTACAGATGTCACCGGCAATTTGGCTAACGGTGGCCTCGGCAAAATGTTACTACGCGGTGGTCCGCTACTCCAGGGTGAGGGTGCAGCTGAAGTGGCTAAACTCATCGAGAAGACTGCCTGGATGCATAGAACCGAGCAGGTGACTAAAGCTGCTTTTATGGGCGGTGATGCTGTTTGGCTCCCGCTTATGGGGCAGAGTGCCAGCTACAAGATCGAGCGCATGTACGGTAACGATCCGACCGACGAACTGAGGGAGGCCGCGCATGCTCGCGGCGGTGGAGTTGGCGATAGCAAGAGTGGTTTCGCCAGCGGTGGCTCCGGAAAAGTCGATGCGGCCGCTGCCGCCAAGAGCGCTTTTAATCTCTACGGTTCTCTGCTCGGCGACCAACGGGCGACAAAAATGTTTGACGCCACCAGATCCGCCTTGGAAACCAACGATGAGACGAACATCAAAAAACTGCGAGACACTTCGCTTGTAGGTTTGTTTAACCCATCAGCCGAAGCGTTGAGCAAGTATCGTGAGACTCATGGTGGCGTGAGAAGCAGTAGTGTCGCTTCAGTCACGTTGCCGACTGAGCTTCAACCAAACTCAAAAGAGAAGGTTGCAGATCTCATTGGACTTTTGTTTCTCTCGCAGAAAGACGGTAAGCTACCTGAGGATGGTGTACTCGCTCGAAGAACGTTGGAAGTCCCTGGGTACTCATACACCATAGCCGGTACCGAGCGCACGCCGCCTCAAACAGTCCATGTACCAGGTGATACGGTCGATCAGAAAGTTACGGTCGAGCAGGTTCGCCGAGAATTAGAACGCGCTGCACTCGATAGTCAAGACCCGCAGTCTCAAATGGTGGCTGCTGACGCCCTCTGGCGTAGCGGGATGATGACGACGGGGAAATATGCGGGTGTTTGTCTGGATATTATTCAGACGCAAGGTGACAAGAATATACAGGCAAAGGCTTATAGCCAGCTTTCTGACCTTATGGTTTTGAAACACATTGAGGAAAACGATCCGACTATCACCCCGGATTCCAGAGTCAGAGCGGCAAGTAACAGCTACGGTCTGTCAGAGCGTGACCTGGTCGCACGGCTAAATGCACTTTCTGGTAACCACGCTGACGATGATGTGCGAGCACTTTCATCAGCAGTGGTAAAGGCGCATGAGTCCCGCCTCGTCGAAGCTGCGGCCGCTCCAAAAGTCGTTAGCGCCGGCGCAGATTCGTCGACCAAGCCTGGTGTCAATGACGGTGTCAGTGTCGCCGGTAGCGCCGTCACTCCAGATGCAGACCCGGATGCAATCGATGCGACTGCACCTGCTGCAAATCCAGGTGAGAAACCTGCGGAGCCAGTCAATGCCTTCAAGAAATATCTCGATCAGTGGCAGGCGTTATCGAACGAGTATGGTGCATTTCACGACGCCTATGTGAAAGAGCAGACCGAAGGTGCAAAGAAAGCGTTGCCGACGTTCGATAAGCGGCAACCGGAAGACATCGCGAAGTTCGATACTGCCCGCAAGGAGAAAATTGCGGCAGCGATGGCGCTTGCCAATCTTGAGAGTGGTCCTAATGGTGGTGCCTACACCAGGCTTATCAACGATACCTTGATGGAATGCGCGAAACTGAAGGACCAGTCCTGGATCAGTTCTGACTTCAACCAGCGTCCCAGTATTAACGTGACAATGGATGCATTCAACAGACTGATGGATAGAAGGTCTAGTCTTTCGTCCGATGACAAGGTGGAACTGGCGAAAGCGGGCTTAGACGTTCTAGCAATCACCTATCAAAAAGTAAGCGGAGATACTGAGACTCAACGAAGTCAGCGGCAGGTCAATTATGAATCTGCTGTTGCCATGCTCCTGGTAGCTGGTCAATTGCCGACGATCTTCGACGCCAACGACAAGAATGGCATGATGAATCGCATCCTGGCAGAAGAAGCCTTGTACGATTTGCTCACTCCGAAATCGATAGAGTCCGGCTGGGGCCAACATGGCATGATGCGCGTCGCCGCTATCGAAGGACTGTCGAATCTCGGTAAGGGCGACAAAGACAAGAGTCTTATGGTTATGGCGGACCGCCTCACACACGATCCCGAAACCGGATTTCGCGAGCGAGATCCGCACGTGCGTGCTGCAGCACTCAAGGCGCTCTACAAGCTCGAGCCGGCAGTATTTTCACAGACGCCAGAGCAACTTGCTAAGCGGCATATGCCGAACATCACGCCTGAATATCTGCTTCGATACGAACGTGATCCAGTCGCCGTGGAGACGCTTTACGCAGCCCATGATGACTCTCGCGCCTATCAAGACCCTGAGAGTCTTGCCTCTGTTGCGGACTACTCTGCGGAAGTAGCGAAGCTTTTGCAGGGTAAGAGTATTACTGTTACCGATAAGGAAGTTCTTGATTGGATCCATTCGAGGCAAGAAAAATTCGGACTCCTGGACAAGGACGCTGTGCAGGCCGCATCAATCGAGAAAGCGAGAGATACCCTCTGGTCTGGAATCTCTGGTTGGTTCGATCAGGTGTTTACTGGCAAAGAGACTGAACAAGCTCGCGAAGAGGTTCAAGCCAGGCGCGAAAGATATGCAGTTCGAGCCGATAGAGATAAACAGTTTAGCGAACTAACGAATTTCAAGGAGATGTCGCCTCAAGATAGAACAATGGCGATCAAAACTTTGATGTACATTGTTCGGAATGCCGATCAAAAGTTGATCGCGCAAGACGAGCAAAGCGATATGAGAGTGAGAGCAGCCAAAGCGCTTGCCGACATCGCCAATCTCCAGGCTTCTAACAATGACAGAGTCGATGACAAAGATACGTTAGGTGCCTGTGTCGTTTCTTCCCTTCTTGATTCGTCAATCGATCTTCCAGGCGAGGCCAAACTCCACCTTCTAGATGCAGTCAATTCGCTGGTCAAGCGCGACTACGGTAAAGACTTCGATTCTGGAAAGAAACTTGGATACACGATTCTCACGCCACAGGTTGCTGGGTCGATATTTACCGAGGCCTTGAGGCGAGAGAAGCAGCAGTTCGAGCCTGACAAGCCGAAAGAACGCTTCTCATTTCTCGACAAGCCATCCGAACGCGAATTGAGCACACAAGTTCAACTCAAGTGTATCGACTCGATTTATCAGCTTCGATACACCGGTGCTTTTCCCGTATTGCGCGCACGCGGTCCGGACAGCGTGCTAGACCCTGCGAATCCAGGCAGCTACATTCCAGAGGTACGAGATAGAGCACGACAGGTCGCGGAATCTCTATTCTATGGAGTGAATTGGCTAAAAGATGATGCGAGCAAGACCCGGTTGACCACCACTCCTGAAGGCGATAAGGCCAAAATCGAGGCACAGCTTCTGGGCGATCAACCTATGCACTATCAGGACTTGATCAAAGATATTTTTTCATCCACACAACGTACGCCCCATGCCGTTGGTCGAAAAGATCCTCGCGATGATGTTCTGCTTCAAGCGCTGCATCATCGTGATCACAGAGTCCGACTGGCAGCTGGCATGGCGCTCAGTGAGTGGCTTCCTGTGTCGCATCCTGGCAGAGCCGATGCATTGAAGGCGCTACGCGAACTCTCTGGACATAAAGCGACCGGACAAGCAGGAATCGAGGACGTGAAGGACTCGATGCGATCGCTTGTGGCGTCGGCTGGGAAAAAGCTGACAGGAAAAGTCGATACCGATGCGAATGTCATTCAGAAGTTGCTACAGGTCGAGAAGTTAACGCCAGAGATTCTGGATCAAACGGCCAGAGCGATCATTGCGTCTACAAAAGACCATCCGATTGCGGCGAAAGATGATCCGCGTACGGACATTTTGGACAAGACTCTTCGGCACAAGAGTGAACGGGTGCGACTTGCCGCTGCTCTTTCCATTGTTGATTCGAATCTTCCCGCCGACTCGCAGATAAGAAAAGATGCGTCTAAGGTCGTCAGCGATGCCTCTATCAATGGTGGCTTCCAGGTCTGGCGCGATGAAGCTGCCGAAGCACTGCTTAAAGCCAAGAATCGTGAGCTTCACAATGCCAACATCAAGAGCGTCGGTGCCCTTCTCGAAGGTGTTGCCTGGATGCGTGATGGTGCCCCAGCATATGCGGAGAAGGATACGAGCGTTCGCGCGCACACGCTCGCGAACGCTCTGTCTACATCTCCAGCCGAGCTTAACCACGAAAAGGCTGCGCTTGCGATATTCTCGACCTGTGGAGATTTGCCGATTACGAATGTCGACGATGAGCGACGAGAGGTACTTCGCGATGCGCTGAATCATAAGGAAGAGCGGGTGGGACTGGCTGCGTCCTGGATGCTATCGGAGAGTAGCGTACCGTCGGACAGAGAACTCGCCATCGATCATCTCGTTAACATTGCTACATCCGCTGATAGTGCTACCACGGGTGGTGAAGCGGCTAGAGTTCTCAGTGCAATTATTACAATTGGCACTTTAGACGATCAATTGTATACACGCAATGCTTGGTCTAAAGCTTACGAGCGTGGACACAAGCCATGGGCTAATCCGCCAGCCGATATTCCCGGAGATGGACCGGCGACGGTTGCTGCTTATTTCGCAAATGCACCACGGACGGAGCTCGGCCAGGTCATTGCAAATGGCAGTAAGGCTGAAAAGGAAGCCGTAATCAAAGCGATTACTGGATGGTCAGACTCCGATCTCAGTAGCAATCTCATCAATATGAGAGATGTTCGCGAACCAAAGGCAGAACTGCGATTCGATCGCAATCTATCTAAGGGCCGATCGTGCATTGACGGCAGACCAGATCCTCAGGAATTCAACAGCTTCAGGCTAATGCTCTCAGCCGAGGATCAACTTAAACATTTAAATGCCTATGAGGTAAATGCCAGAATCGATTCCGTTCTCGCTTCTCTTCGAGACGGTCGAAGTCCTGGTGCTCCTATGATGGGTTCGTTCGGTTCGCCGGACGGGGAAGGACTCCGCCCTAAGGCAAAGGCGGCCGGTCGTGGTATGTCGAAAACCGAAGAACAGGCGTTCCGTGATTTCCTGGCGTCGATTCAGGCCAAACCAGGTAGTCCTTCGGCTGCCACCCCCTCTCCAAGTCCGTCCTCACCATGTTCAACGACAAAGCCTCGATCGGGAAGTTCCGGCTCCCTACGGCAATCAGGAGATGCTTCGTCTGTATGGCGATCAGCCATCAGAAGTGACGCGCCTAAGCTGTCGAGCGGTTCCGACAAAGTCGAATTCATGTCCGCTGTAAAGGCAGACAACTTGTTCAACGGTGTTGCATGGCTGCAGAAGAACTCAGATGGTGAAGGACTCACTGGTTCAGCAAAAGGAGATGCAGATCACCTCAAGCAGATGCTCTCCAGTCCACAACCTCATAATTCTCGCTATGTTTGCGAAGCGATCTTCGCCTCGTTGACCAAAGATGCAATCAAGGCCCCAGAGGATCCCCGCAGAGATGTTTTGACACAAGGGCTCACCCACAAGAGCGAGCGAGTACAATTAGCGAGTGCATGGATGCTCAGTAATAGTGCTGTCGTTCAAGACTTTGAAGCGGCATCGAAAGCCCTTGGATATCTGGCTGTTGATTCCAGTGAGCCGACGATTCGCGCGGAAGCAAAAGCGCTACTTCGCGACATGATCGCATTTGGTGGCGACGAGCACGCTCGCACCGCTCTTGGTGCCTGGAAAAATGGCTGGGAGCATCGTGGTACAAACGCTACACCCGGTGACAAACCACCTGAGTTGAGTGACGCGTATTTCGCGCAAAAATATGCCTACCACCATCCAGAGCGCGTCGAAGAGTTGAAGCATAAGACTGCGGACGAGAGAAAAGCGATTGTTCTTCAATTGCACAACCAGACTTCTCCGGACGATAAGTGGTCTGACATGGATCTCGAGGCGCGAACGCAACCGACTCAGTATTCACCTATGTTGGATACGTCGCTGCGGCTCTATCCGCCAAGTGAAACGCCTTTCAAACTTCCATTTTTCGATGTAGGACCGAGAGATCCGATGGGCATCAAGAGTGGATCGCCGTTCGGGGGTCCTGACACTAGCAGCAGTGATAGATTATCCGGACGACCAACAGTTCGTCGATTCGGTGCTCCTGAGCCAAGCAATCGCTCTAAGTTCGCAGAGTTCTTGCAGGACAACGTGGATGGCAGCGTGCTAAAAGGTGGGCGAGTCACGCAGAACGAGCGTGGTTATGTCGGGCTCACCTTCGATGGTGAACAGTTCGGCGGCGATCCACGCCGGCGGATCGAACTCACTGGTGGTGCTGGAGATGAAGCCGTTCAATTTTTGAAATCCGCTCCTCCTGAAGTAATGGGGCCATTCGCACAGGATCTGTTCCGCTATAGGCCGGAACTGTCGCGACGAGACTCAATTCCCGCGACCGATCTGGCTGTGATGCTGAAGAATTGGATGGATCAAAAATCGTTCGGCCGCAAACATGTTGTAGTTAGCGAAGAGTTCAATGACAAGGCTGTAAACGACATGGTGGTCCTGCCATTCTCCACTCGGAGAGAGTCGGAGGTGTCGAGCGATCAGTTTGTTCAGTCTTGGTCAGCGCTGAGCGAAAAGAGGCAACGCGCTCGAGAGCAAAATTTAAATTGGGAATTGGAAACCGCGCTGAAATTTACACCACCGGAACAGAATGATGGTAGACCGCACTGGCAGCCAGCTTCGAAACCTACCGTGACCCAGCCGGGAGTATTGAAGAATCCGCAAATGTCGTTAATCGACAAATACAGAACCAACGTTGCGATGCTTCTGCCGGAGGACATTCGCACTATGGCCGGGGCGAGTGGAGAGGTTAGTGTCAGCCACCTTCGACATCTCGCTGATGTGTCGAAAGCACAAGGCGAGCAAGACATCCTTGTTTCGCCAACCCTTGGAGCGAAGCCCGGATCATTTGTCGTGCTTGACCCGAAGGTGATTGGAACCATTAGAGCGCATCGTGTAAATGGTGTTCTTCGTAACGTAAATCGCGACGATCGCTGAGGATAGAATCTTCTCCGAGTAGTCTCGAACGGCAGAGCCACTGGGACCGCCGGCGTCTCGCCGGCGTTGAGCTGCGTCTTTCGAGCACAAATAGACATGTTCGATCATTACTGCAGTGCCGAAAAGACATTGACACTCCGCACCGCCTTCGGACAGTACGCATCAGGAGCCACCTGGTTTGAGTCTTTGACCTGTGGTCGGTCGGGGAGCGCTTTCGGGAAGAGCATTGAAAAGTATTAGTACCGCTCCGAGTACGCCGTTCACTTTGGCGATTTCTGCAGGTGAGGCGCCAGACTTTGGTTTCAAACTGGCATGCAGAGCATTTACGTATTCGCCATGCGTTCCGTTTGCTCTCGCTTTATCGTAGCCAGCTTTCATTTGATAAGCAGTGTCCAGCGCTCTCTCTTTTGCGTCTAGCTCGCGACGCCCTTCGTCGGTCAAGAGTTCCCTCTTCGTGCGGCGGAGTGTGTCGAGTTCTGCCTTCATTTCTGCCTCGCTCAGGGATGACAATCTTTTGTCGAGTTGTTCTGCGGACAAGTCGGCCAGCTTAACCCTGGTGAGTTCACTGACACCATCTCGTCCAGTGGTACCGACAAAAACTTGTGTTTCCGGCAGTGCCTTTGCATCTACTAAGGGGCGGAGAGTATCATGTCGCTCGGTAGTTGCTCTCAAGGACGAACGGTCTGCTTCTGGTGCCGTCGCGACGGTTGTTGCACCGCCCGCAGTGTATCTTGTGGTGTCGCCTAAGGCTTCACCTATCACCGAGGCCAGGCTGTTCATGCGATCTGGGTCAGCTAGTGTCGGCGCTCCTTGACGGCTGAGGAAAGCTTCAGCGCGAGGTGGCAGTTTTCCATCTTTATGTAATGCGAGGACGTCCTCAATGAGGCGAGCGCTGTCCGGACGCCTCGACGCCATAATATGGTGCAGTCCTAGCCTGATTTCACCAGGAGCTTGTGCGACTGCTCTTGCGAGTTCTGGCGTAAAGGCGACACGTTCTTTCGGGCGTTCGCCGGGATTCTCATTAGGCTCCGGCTTTGGACTGGGTGCAGGTGCTTCTGGAGTACGAGAAGTTTCAACTCGGACTGTGGGCGTGGAAGTAGAAGTCGATGTTGGGGTAGCTGTAGACGTGATAGTGGGCGTCAAGGTGCGAGAAGTCGAGTGTGCTTCTGTTTTCGTAAAAACGGGTGCGGCCTTCTCACCGTTTTTTGCGATGGGCACGAACTCTACTTTGACGCCCTGCTTCGCCGCATCGGCTTGAAACTCGGTTAGAATTCTGTTGATTCGATCCTTCGCCTGCAATCTGTTTACGTCTGACATTAATCGGTCTAATTCTGCGGTATCGCCTGCAATGGCGAGTTCCCTCAGACCCTGCAGTAGACGATAGTCGGTAGATTCTGGAGCGAAACCTTCAGGCATTCTGTCTACGAAGTCTTTGACTTCTTGAGATCGAGTGTCAGGTTTCGTTTTATGATCGTATTTGATGTTCTGCCGAAGCCACTCATGATAAGTGTTGAACTTCCCATCAGCCTCGGCGCCTGGGGTCTCAACGCGCTTCCAGGAGTCATCTCTGGTCACCATTACCGGTGGCACTTCCGGGCGGCTCGATAATTTGAGAGCACGGTTGTAACCCTGTGTTTTAAGCTCTACATTGAACGCGTTTGTCGGTGATGACCAATCGCGCGATACCTCGCAATCAAACCCAAGTCCCCTAATTTCTTTGGCGAAGAGGTTGAGCACCGCTTCCGCTCGAGCACTATTAGGCATAGCGGCTATGCTGCTCAGCCCCCGGCGGAATTCTGCCATGTCGTTGTTAAGCATCGATTGGCGAAGTATCTGCAGATTGCGAAACTCTGCTTCCGTGCGTATGTCTGCCGGTCTTGTTTCGAGAAAAGATCGACGAGTGTCGCGTTCTTGCTCCTGAACATAGTAAATGGGATCTCGAGAATCTGGAGTTCCTCCTTTATTGACCAGTTCGTAGATGGCATATACCGCCTGGCGACCGGTCAATTGCTTTTCTCCGTCGACAGTCATCTTATTCACGTCGCCATCGCTGAGATACGAACTGTCGTTGCCACTGCCTTTTGCTTGTGCCCAAATATCTGCGTGCGCCGCCAATCGACCATCCTGATCGAAAGTAAGAAGACCCTGCTTTACACCAGCTTCGCGAGCCAAGCGGTCGAGATGCTCCTGTGTGATGTCACCGGTGACACCATAGTTCTTTTTGATGTAATCTCTGGTCTGCTTTCCGATGTCTCCTTCCAGCGATGCCCCGAGGAACTGACCAGAAAGTGTTGCTACCCTACCTTGATAGTTCGAGTCCACAATAGTCGCGAATGGCCAGGTCTCGCGGGCCAGGCTTACCCGATTACTTCCTTCCATCCGCCGTCCATCGGCCAGACCGCCGGTTTGCGTATTTTTATCTAGTATCAGTGACGGTGCCTCTGCAGCTTTCTTAGTAAGATACTCGTTGACAATTTTTGCTGCCTTACGCGCGTCCTCGACTGTTCTTGCGTATACCGTAAAATGTTTCGAGTCCTGTCCTCGTTCGCCTACATGATTCTCGGCGTATCTGAGCTCTCCAGTTTTTCGATCGAGCTTCTGCTCTTTTAGGTCAAGGTCTGTTTCTCTGTCGAGATAACGTTCGTCTCTATTGAGAGGGTCTTTCATTTTTGCGTCCGCAACCAATTTTGATAGCTGCTTGCCCTCTTCGGTTTGAGGATTTTTACTTAGAGCGTCCGCCAATAATGGAATGATGTATCGATCAACAGTGCCGGAATCTGTCGAGTTGGTCGATGTGATATGGAATTTAGCATCACCCTCTGCGTGACTCTGTCGATTACCGAAGTAAAACCAACCGTTACCGCGCATGAGCGGAATCTGAGTCTTTCCGCCGTCCGCTGAGTACATTCGAATGTCTCTGTTTCCTGCGTAGTACTTCCTCTGAGTGGCACTGTCCGGAGTGCCAATCGTGACACCATCAGCATACGTGCGATAAGTCATCAGCACATCGTGGTGGTCCACGGCAAAGGACGGCGTATCGAAATTGATGTCCGTTCGTCTCGTGGTTCTGGCAACTTCGCTTGTAGCGCTTTTTCCCTTAAGCGGACGGACATCGGAGGCATCGCTCAGTTTGAAGTCATCAGCGTTAAGCTCCATTCCGTGACTAACTATGATGAGCCTGGACTCGTCAATGGCACTCCGCGGATCGCCTTTGTAGTAGTAGAGCAGTTGTTTTCCAGTTGATTTACCCTCCCCATCCCTTATGTCTACTTGGATTGGTTCATATCCGTTTTTAGGGGTGTACCAGTCCGCATCCTGGGCCATGCTGGCCGTAGAGCTCTTGTGCGCAGACTTCAGCTGTACGATTGTTTTTCCATCCGAGGTCTTGGCTGCGACATATCCCCAATGCTTGTCGACGAGTGCCTGATCTCCGACATTGAGTTGTACTGCAGGGGCACCGGGGCGCGCTGTCGGTCTTGGAGCGGTGTCACGTGCCGCAGTAGTATCGAGTCTGGTACCCGGTCCGTCTGCCCGTCCAACTGGTTGCGGTTGATCGGATGGACGGGGGATCGGTCCGGGATTTTCGGGCGACGGACCTCTTGGGGGCTGGCCACCGCCTGGTCCGGCACCGCCATCGGTGACTGTGGGCTGGGCTCTGGTCGGTCCTCTGGTGGTGTCGGCTGGATTTGATTTTGCTCCTGCATCGCCCGGTTTTGCAACAGGCTTTGCAGGAAGAACTACCGTGTCGCCCGGTTTGTGCTCAGTCGCTGTTGTCGGTTTCACCTCATTGCCTGGAGGACTCACCTTTGGTTTACCTGGTAACACAACTGTGTCTTCCGGACCAGGAGGTTCCGCCGAGGGTTGAGCGGAGACTGGTACTATCGTCGTGTCTCCGGTTTTTCTTGTTGGAGGCGCCGCGGGCTTCGCCGGCATTGCCTCGCCGCCTGGTTTTACCGGATTCGGCGCGACTGGCACTATTGTCGTGTCGCCTGTTCTGCCGTCGGCGGGCGGTTTCGGCGGCTCGATGATCACTGTTTCGGGTAGGTCCTTCCCCGCGGTCCCTTGATTGTTACTTCCTCCAGGAAGCGAGGCTTCGACCGGTGTCAAGGCTTTCGCGTTGCGAGCGGCGGCCTCGGAGATTTCTTTGAGGTAATTGGTATCACCGACATCAACCTTCTGTTCGCCGGCTCCTCGATTGAGTCCAACTATCCCGACATCACTCCTCACCCTGACTTCCTTCTGAGAGTCTTTCAACTTCAGCGTGAGAACAGATGCCACAGGCTTTTGACCAAACGGTTTTACTTCCGCTGTCCAACTGGCGTCCACGCCTACTTCGGCGAGACTCGCTTTTATGGCTTTCATCTGAGGACTACCGCCCAGAATCCGGCCCGTGTCGTTGGCCGCTTCCACGAATTGCGTCAGTGTGTTGACATCACCGGCGATGACTGCGTCGCGTACAATCTTCTTTAGCGCTTCGATTTCTTTGTCCGGTGCACCTTCGGCTAATGCTGCTTTGATCGCTTCCTTCCGCTCGTTGGGTTTGGAGTCGCGCCTTGCAAATAGCGCTGCCAAACCTCCCGCGGCAAGGACCCCCGCCCCCAGAAGTTGGATGTCTGAGTTATCGTCTTTTGGCTTTTCTGTTTCCTTCGTAGGCTTCTCTGTCGGATTGCCTCCGCGTTCGTCACCTTCTTCAGGGAAGTCGTCTTGAGCTCCCGTGAGATGCGCCAGCATCTCATTATCTGTATCGTCTTCACCCTCCGGTTTTGCCGCGCGGTCAGCACCGGCGCCTACCGGAGATGTTTCTTTGATCGGATCCTCAGCGCCGATATTCGGATCATCTGAGTCGCCGCCATCATGGAAAGCTACTTTCACTTCCGCAAACGGAGAGCCATGAGCACCGAAATCGAAAAAGGCTTCAAGGTCAGCCGCACCACTTGGCGTCGTTAAAACCGACTTCAACTTGTTGAGCAACGCGGTGCCTGAATCATATAGATCAACAGATTCTCGACCCAACGGATCGGAACCGTCACCACCCTCGGTATCACTATCCGCCCCTGCCCAATCCTCCGTCAGCGAATCGCCACCGGCGGTACCGTCATTGTTGCTCGTCGTAGTCGATCCTGTATCTGAGTCTTTCTTCGAGTCTTTTGGAGTCGGATTGCCCGGCGTCCGATCGGCGTCCATGTCGAAATCAAGATACGATTCATCAGCAGATGAATCGGCTTTCTGCTGCGCATCGATTCCCTTTTGATTTGTCATGGTGAATCGTAAGTACCGACTAGGTTCGCCTCAAGTAATATGCCCGCTTCACGGCTATTTAGACGCCTTTGCAATATCAAAAGTATTTATACGTGCAATGCCCTGCCAAGTGGGTTATTCTTAAATATTGGGTTGGGAGTTCAGGGATTGCCCGGTTGGCATTCGTCTCGAAATCTTGATTCAATAGCCCGTAGCAATCTTGTATTGCTCAAAAGTCGGAGTGGGTGGCAGAACACCTTGGATGGGGAAGATAGGTAACTTATGAATTTGACGACCTTGAGTCGGGTGCTGTGCAGTTTTTTAGTATTGTTGGCGACTACTTCACTCCCGCAGGCGACCTTCGCAGAGACTCCGAAGGGCCGAGTCATCCTTGATGCGATGCACAAGGAGCTTGATCGGTCATTCGAAAAGCTCAAGAAAGCGGGTGAGGCTCCTGTTTACTACCTGGGTTATCGTCTGTATGACATCGATTCGTTATATATATCGTCCGAGTACGGCGCGCTCACGCGGGATGTAGAGCCGGATCACGAGCGCGTCTTGAACGTAGATCTCCGAGCTGGGTCTTCCAAAGTGGATAACACGCACCGGATCAAGGATTCGGATGCTTTCAGCGTCATGCGTAGTTCATCCGGACCGTCACGCTTGTATGTTCCTCTCGAGGACAACGAGTTGGCATTAAGACAGGCAATTTGGTTGGAAACCGATGACGCTTTCAAGCAAGCACAACAGCAATACGCTCGGGTGCAGGCGAATAAAGAGGTCAATGTTACCGAAGAGGACAAATCAGATGATTTCTCCAAAGAGGAATCACAGAAGTTCACCACCGAGGCAAAAACATTCGAGGTCGATCAAGAAAAATGGAAGTCTCTTGTTAAGAGACTGTCGGGAATTTACAAAGATTATCCCGAGATTTATGATTCGTCGGTCATTTTTACAGCTAAGCTCACGAAACGATATCTAGTCAATAGCGAAGGATCGACAATCGCTGACTCGCGCACCGATTACAGGCTCTACACGATGGCTCAGGCTCGTGCTAACGACGGCATGGATTTGTGGCTGTACGATGATGTGGCCGCAGTCAAACTCGATGAAATGCCGAGCGAAGAGCAGCTCACAAAACTAATCAAGGGCGTTGCAGAGAATCTCGTCAAGCTCCGTAATGCTCCGAAAGCAGATCCTTATGTGGGACCGGCTATATTGAAGAGCAAGGCCGCCGGCGTCTTTTTCCATGAAGTGTTCGGGCACCGCATGGAGGGTCACCGCCAAAAGGATGAAAAAGAAGGACGCACTTTTACGAAGCAGATGGGTCGTCAAGTCATGCCTGAATTCATCAGCGTCTTAGACGATCCAACTCTGGAGACTCTGGCGAATATTCACTTGAATGGATTCTATGAGTTCGATGACGAAGGAGTTCCCGCTCAGAAAGTGACTCTGGTCGACAAAGGTGTGCTTAAGTCTTATTTGATGTCGCGCTCGCCTGTTGAGGGATTCCCTATATCAAACGGCCACGGACGATGCGATCCTCGAAGCACTCCGGTAGCCAGAATGGGCAACCTCATGGTGCGATCGGAAAAAACAGTGCCTTACGACGAATTGCGCAAGATGCTCATCGCAGAACTGAAGAAGCAAAACAAGAGTTATGGTCTCGTATTCGACGATATCGCCGGTGGTTTCACTTTTACCTCCACTCGAATGCCGCAGGTGTATAGTTTGCAGCCTCTCATCGTCACCAAGGTCTTTGCAGATGGCAAACCGGATGAACTCGTTCGAGGTGTGAAAATCGTCGGGACGCCGCTGACCGCTCTGGAGAAGATTATTTGCACCGCAGATGATGACGGTACATTCAACGGAATTTGTGGCGCCGAGTCAGGTAGTGTCCCTGTTTCGGCATCGTCGCCCAGCCTGCTTGTTGGAGCCATTGAAGTCGAACTCAAAGACAAGCGATTAGACAAGCCTCCGGTTTTACCGCCGCCTCTTCATGATAAAGAGGACAAAAAGTAGTGTTTAACCCAAAAGAAATGGAGACCTCTCTGTTGAGATACCAATCGAGATTACTGCCACTAACGACAGCATTGGCTTTGTCACTTCTGATCGCGCAACCAGCGGTTTTTTCCAAAGAGAAAACTTCATCGAAAGATGATATCACCAGCGGTATCAAGGAAGAACGTCCGCCGATTTTGAAAGAAGAAAACGGCAAAATTTATCTTTCGAAGGACGAAGATGATGTCATCTTTCAATCCCTTAATGACGAGATGAACCGCTCCAAGACACGATTGAAGCTCGGCACGCACGATCTCCCGTATTTCGTTCAATACAAGGTCCTGGAGACCGACATGTACTACCTGAGCGCAAGCTGCGGTGCCCTGGCGTCCGAGAGCCGCAGCCGATATCGCCGCCTCTACACGGATGTTCGAGTCGGTGACTATGATCTGGATAGCTCGAAAGATTCGGCTTCGGTAAGCTCGTTGTTTGGAAGATTTTCTTCGGGTGGCAAAGAGTTGCCTATAGAAGATGATTATTTCGCGATTCGGCACGAAGTTTGGTTGGCGGGTGATGCTCACTACAAAGATGCAATCGAGCAGTATGAAGCAAAGAAAGCACGTTTGCGCAGCCGACCGGAGACCGATCGTCTAGGCGAGATGACCAAGGAAAAACCGGTTGTGTTCATCAAACCCAGGCTGGAACTCAAGATCGATAAAGAGAAGTGGAAGAAGGTCACCAAGGATCTTTCTGCGATCTTCTTGAAGTATCCTGAGATTGACAACGCTGTAGTTCACTTCAGCTCTCAGGTTGCGAATGCCTGGTTGATCAACAACGAAGGTTTCAAACATCGTGACGGTCACGATCAGACCTTGCTCTCGGTTCTTGCCAAGATTCGAAGCAAGGATGGTCAGACATATGCTGACGTGGAATTCGTAGCTGCCGAGAGTCCTGATGAGATGCCGGATTATGCCACCCTGGAAGCGCGAGTGGCCAAACTTGTCAAAAGGCTCAAGCGTGTAGCGGAAGCGCCGCTTGTCACGAGCTATAGCGGACCGATGTTGTTCGAGCCGGAGGCCTCATCGCCGCTCCTGCATAGTACGCTCACTAGAATGCTTGGTGGCGCCCATGATGTCAGCGGTGGCTCGTACCTCAGTTCCGATCATCCATTTAAAAACAAACTGGGTCAGCGTGTCGGCACTCGTATCGTGACGATTCTCGATGATCCGAATGCCACCGAATTTCGTGGCAAAAAACTGTTCGGTCATTACGAAGTCGACGATGATGGTGTTCCTGCAGAGCGAATCTCGCTCATCGAGAAAGGGGTGTTGAAAACGCTCGCCACCAGCCGCATGCCGACCAGAGGAATTCCCAAGAGCAATGGGCACTCAGGCGACGGTGTCGGAACTGTGAGCATCATGTTCGTTTCGACCGAGCCGTCCATGAATGCCAAACAGATGAAGAAAAAGCTGATTGAGCTCGGTAAAGAGCAGGGCTATGAGCATGTTTACATCGCCAAGAGTATTGCTCGCCTGCCTACCTGGATGCTCAGTTTAGGCTCGATGCTGTCTTCGGTTTTTTCGAGTTTTGGTGGAGGTATCTCGCTTTATCCGACCGAGATATATCGAGTGTCTGTTAAAAATGGCAAAGAAGAGCTCGTCAGGGGGGCGACAATAAGTGTTCAACCGGACCACGTCTTGCGCGACCTTGTCGCTGGCGGGTCGGATGAAATTGCGACACTCGTTGCCCAGGGACCGACCTCCGCGGTGAGTATCGTAGCGCCGTCTATAATTCTTAGAGATGTAGATATTAAGGAACCGTCCAAAGAATCAGAAAAACTGCCGGTTGTGCCCAGTCCCGTGAAGGAACAGGCGCAACAAGTGGAATAACTGAGGAGTAACTGGCGCCAGAGTATGTCTCTAATAATGTAAAATCGCCATATGGTCAGCGATACGCCCGCAACTTTTATTCAATGCCCCTCCTGTCTCAGGCGCAACCACTCTGAGATGCATTTTTGCATCTACTGTGGGGCTGGGGTGACCCCCGAGGCTGAAAAGAAGAGAACCAGCAATCCTCTGTCCTGGCGAACCTGCAACAGATGTGGTCAGACGGACGAGCTCAATCAGAATTTTTGCATCTTCTGCAGCGGAAAGATTGTCGTCCCTGGCGATGCGCAGCCGGAATCCACAGCATACAAGAAGTTCAGCTGGGAGCTGGAGCAGATAGACGGGAATAAAGTTGCCGAGAAAATCGCCAAATCTGTGCCTCCGGTAAAGATGAAGCGGACCCGACCGAAACGGCGAAGTCGCTCGCTGGTCCTTGTCGTCTCCTTCTCGGTTCTTGGCATTGTCTCCGGCGCGGCGCTTGCCTTAGTTATCGGTCAAGCCGGGCTTCAGTCAACGGTTTTGTCTCACACCTCATGGCAGAACAAGTCGTTGGTCGTCTATACGACCGCCCAGGATGCGGATATCCTGCTCGAGGACAGCAATCAAATGGTCTACACTCTGACTCAAGCAGGCGACGATGGTTCGATGAGCCTCACGGGGCTACCGAAAGGCAAGTACACGATCACGATTAGCAAGCCCGAGTACCAAAGTCTGTCCAGAAAATTTGATGTCAGAGGCGACGTCCCAACAGTTCTTGGCTTCGGCAAGCGCTGGGAATTGCCCAAGAGGAAGTAGACCTTAAGCGTTTTTCGCCGCCTAAGAGGGCCTCATAGGTTGATTTTTCCGGGTGCGAGATTTTGTCACCGGCGGTCATTGTGGACGAGTGATAGATCGGGAAATCCCTGGCCCCTGCGAGTATTTACGTCTTGTTTGGCCCGTTAACCGATATCGCTTAAGCGTTTTTTGCCGCCTTGAGTGCTCTTTCTCAGGGTGCACTTGGCTCTTCCAGGCGAGATCGCTGGTTCGCTCCATCGATTTGGCTTATCGGACTTAACTTTCGACCTCTTCACATGCTGAAAACCCGCTCGGTTGATAGCTCGTTGAAGTGGGCATGTGCTTTTTGTATACTTGCTCGGGTGATGACAGCTACAGAAGTGACTAAGACTTGTCCCAGCTGCGGGAAAAATGTTCCGCAAGACGCACGTTTTTGTGGGTTTGACGGAACCCTTCTCGAGCATCCGCAGAATACGAAGGGACCTGATAAGGTCTGTCCCAAGTGTCAGCGGGTGTATCCACCATACGCTGTCTTTTGTCCGATAGAAGGCGCTACGCTCAACGCCTCAGCAAAAGCTGAAGAGACTCATAAAGAACGTCCTCAGATACAAATCGCGCCGGCCGACGGTAAGCCTTACTTACAGTCGGGTGCCGGCAATAAAGAAAAAGATGTTAACTTCGATAGGCACGATACGGCCCTCATGGAAGATGTCCAATTCGGCCAGTCGCTGAAAGATGGTGACACCGCTGAAGGTCCGAAGGCCGGCAGCACAGAGCCACCCTCGCCCAGGACCCAGACAACTGCCGCTCCTCTTCCTCCAAGCCCTGCGGACCCCTATGTCGATGCACTTGTCGCGACTGGCGGCTACACTACGAGTTTGATCGGAAAAACAATCGACAGCAAATATTTGATTCAGTCGATGCTTGGCGAAGGCGGAATGGCAGTCGTCTACAAAGCGCACCATACAATCATGGAGCGCACCGTTGTCATCAAGGTTATGCATGGTTGGCTTCTCTCCAACGACAAGTCGATTGAACGCTTTCAAAGAGAGTGCAAAGTTACTGCAAAACTGAGCCATCCCAATATAGTCACCGTATTTGATGTCGGCAGCCTTGGCGGCAAGGCACCATATCTGGTGATGGAGTTCATCAAGGGTGAGGCGCTGGCAGACAAAATCCACCGCCAGGGCGCATTGCCGTTTACCACCACAGCTAACATCATTATTCAGATGTGTCGGGGGCTTCAAGAGGCGCATAATTTCGGTGTAATTCATCGTGACCTGAAGCCGGATAATGTCTTGTTGCAAGATAAATCTGATCGCCCGGACTGGGTGAAAATCGTGGACTTTGGAATTTCACATCTGGTGCACGAAGACGGCAAGCGTCTGACCAAAACCGGAAGAAT
>JAIERK010000126.1 GCA_019746975.1 Candidatus Obscuribacterales bacterium | reverse complement strand
AGCGGCACCGGCATAGGCTCCTGCTGCGCTGCCAGGCACGGCTCCCACGCCTCCACCGGCAAGTGCTCCGCCTAAGCCGCCGCCGCCTCCTCCTATGTAGCTTCCGATCGCCACCCCGGCAGCTGTTCCGAGATTTGCCGAATCTCTGACCTTGCTCCAATCGATGCAGCAATCGTCAGTTAATCCACTAGGATCAACTAAAATAGTGGGGCTATTCGATACATAACTGAATAGATTGATTCCACCTGCTTCCCCGATCAAGTCACGATTCAGAAATCTACCGATTTGGGGGCTATATGCCCTTGTATAAGTCCAATTGAGATTGCTTGGACCGTGGTGATAATATCCCGCATACCGAAAGTCTGAGTCTAGGAGACCCTGCTGCCTCATTGACCGACCATATGGATCAAAAAGGTATTGCGCCTGTATGGTACCACTAGCATCTGTCATCTCACGAATAGAGCTAAGTTGATCCAGTGTATAAAAGTAGCTTGCAGCGCCTACTGTTTGGCCTCTTTTGAAAAATCGTTTCGTACTTGCTCCTGTGCCGTCCCTCTCTTCGCACCTTTCATCTTTGTCGAATACAAACTGCTTTGTGCTCGTTGGCGACCCACCGCTGTTTTCGACGATCTTGGCGCTTCTGCCGAGTCCATCGAACGTCATCTGGCTATTATTTCCACTCCCCGGATAATTGATTTGTACCAGCCGATTTTCAGCATCCCAAAGGTAAGAATTCGTCCCGTCATTTGTGAGATTTCCGTTTGCATCGTAAGTCAGGGTAGTCTTTCCGGGGCTGTGACCCGTTCGTCTGTTCAACAATCTTCACGTTTCTTCCAATCGGATCAAACGTCATCTGGCTATTATTCCCACTCCCCGGGTAATTGATTTCTATCGGAAACTGTTAATGCTGGTTTTGACTGCACTTCCAAAAGCCTGATGGAAAGCGACGCTTTGTCTGCATCAGAAGGCTGAGAAATTTAAACGCCGACATCGTGTATGCCAAGTGTAGGCGGCGGGACAATTTGTTTGCTGAAGTAATGTCACCGTATTTGATATCACTTTAGGCGTTATCAGAAATGATAGAGAACGAAGAAAAATGTCGAGCGATCACAGTTAATGCTTTCTATCACCAAAAGAGTTAAGACTTGGTTGTTGGTTGATACTGTCTGTAAATTGATGGAGCCAGTCAGATCTGCGACAAGTCGTCGCAGAAAGTCGCCCTTAAGGAATGAGATTCTCTTTCTTTCAAGTCGCTAGTCGGGTAGAATAGGAGCGAGAGGAACGTTAATGAGCCTAGATGAGTCATTCCTGGAAAAACTGCGTCAACTGCCTCCAGATAAGCAGCGTGAGGCAATTGACTTTGTCGAGTATTTGCACAAGAAGTCTTTAACAACAGGCTCCAAGCGCAGTCTTAAAGGGCTATGGTCGGATTTGGGCTTTGACATCAGCGAAGAAGATCTAGCACAAGCTCGAAGAGAAATGTGGGGAAACTTTCCTCGCAAGGGCGTTTGATGGGTTCGTTGGTTGTAGATACTCATCCGCGATTTGGTATTTACTTCGATCGAGCAGGCTCTCATCGACGGCAAATGCCGCTTTTGACGACACTCTTAAGAGCGGAGATAGTATTTATTTGGCGTCAATATCGTTGGTTGAAGTAATCTATCTCGTCGAAAAGGGTAAGCTAAATCAAGTTGCAGCCGATCGGTTGATCGATGGAATTAAAGACCCAAAGTCAAATTGGATTCTGGCACCTCTTGACCTGGCAGTTTCGGAAGAATTATCGAAGGTGCCAAGGGATGCTGTTCCGGATATGCCAGATCGAATTATTGCCGCGACCGCGCTTCACTTGGAGTTACCATTGATCACGGTCGATAGCAAGCTGCGGTCGAGCGGCATAAAAACAATATGGTGACACGTTGGAAGTGTCACCATATCTGATATCGCTTTAAACTCTAAACAGACGATGCGAAAAATTCGTCTAACTTAAGTCATCAATGTTCGCGTTAAGAACACTCACGAGATGATCGGAAATTCGTTCCATCTAATTGCGCAACCTCTCGACGTTAACAACAATGTAGCCGCTCGTTACGTCTTGCCGCGAAATGTGGTTCGCTAATTTTTTGAGCGCGTAATGAGGAAGTTCAAGAATTTCAGCGGTCGTCAAAAAAGTTCTGCGTAAATCATGAAGAGTGAACTTACAGCCACAATTCTTCGCCACCCCGCGGATTACATGATCGGAATCGACCATGTGTCCCTTCTCACTTCGACCGGGAAAATCAAATTCGGAGTCTCCAGTTTTCTGCTTTCGCTGGACGAGCAAAGCTGACAAAAAGTCTGTCAACGGCAGTCGATGTTCGTGATGATTCTTTGCTATCTCGGCACGAATTGTCAAAACTCTTCCTTCGAGATCGACATCGGTCCGTTTCAGGGTGGCCGCTTCTGTTCTTCTTAGACCTGTAAACAGAAATAGCAGAAGGTAGTCTCTAACTTTGGAATCGTTTAGCGAAACAACCGTTTTATACCACTCGGCCAATTTGTAATCTGGTATCACATTTTGCCTCGGAGCAATTCGATGCCATGCCCTTATCTGAGAAAGGCGATCAACCGGATTTTTCTGAATAATCGGCTTCCCATCGATCTCATATTTATTCATTGCAAAGTTGATCAACACACCAAGTCTTTCCATTGCTGTGTTTGCTTGCTGTCGTGTTCTTGCGATAGAACAATTTGCGGCCAAGCGACGAACCGGCAAAATGACTTGCCGATCACCGGCGGACCCAGTGGCTGAGCGTTTGAACAATGTCTTGTATCCGAAATGATCCGAAATGTATTCGTTAGTCACGCGATGAGCAAAAACCGCTTAGATGCTTGCGTTTTCGACCTGGAGGCTTGTGAGTTTTTCGCGATTGACCGGATGCTCTTTTAGGAATTTCTCGACGAGGTTGGTCACCTTCAAAGTCTCGAGAACTGGTCCTTCCACTTCCACCGCTCGAAGCAAGAGGGCGCGATGAAGTGGTAGTTTGCTTTGAATCAAATCAACGAGCGCTTTGCCCGACAGCTTGTAGCATACAGCCGGACGCTCGTCGGAAGGCTCGTAACGATTGACCACTGTCTGACCTTCGGCTCTGGTCAGGTACCATCTGAGATCCGACGCTTCTTTGATGATAAATCCAATGGATTGTCCCTGTGCAAGCGCTTTATCGAGAAGCGAATCAGTCTTCAATACCTCGGGTAGGAATTCTTCGAAATAGAATCTAGCCAGGCTATCGGAGTAATTGACTCCTTCTTCGCGGCGTTCTGTCGGATCCCCCCAGTTATCTTTTTTGGCTTTCGCGACGATCTGCTCGAAATATCCTTCGCCCATCTGCACTGGCGGAATATGATATTTCCCGGCGACTTCGAAAAGATTTCGTGTCTTGACCTGCACATTGTCGGTGAGCATTTTTCTCAATACTGATGGGACGTTGAGCTTGTCGTCATCTTCATCTTTAATCGCCGGCACGCCGAGGCTCTTGGCTACGAATCCGAGCCACTCGGTGTTGAGTGTGGGATTTGTTGGTATCAGATTTAGTATCCTGGTTCTATTGTCATCTTCGAGATAGCGCCAGAATGTATAGACTGCAGTGTCCACCGGCATGAACCACAAGGTCGAGTTGGGGTTATAGCGCAGCTTGATTTCGGTTTGCCGTCCAGCGATGGTATTCTCGTGAGCCTTGGTGGACAATTCGCGGAGCAGCGGGTAGATTCCGGTGTAATTGAGGGTGGAGCCGTCATCAGCTGATCCGGATAATAGCGGAAGGCGAACAAGGTACCAGGGAGATTCCCACTTGCTTATCTTCTCGAGCAGTTTCAGCTCGTACTGTTGGCAGATGTTTTCCCAGTTGGTTACTGGTTTTCGGCGAGTGAACTCGAACTCTTCCGGCACGACTCCATCAGCCTGAGCTCCACCGTAAATCGAGGAAATAATGAATACAGGAGCGTTTTTCGCGCCGTTGAGAACATCCTTCAATTCAGCTGCGGACCATGGAGCGCGGGGCGCTCTGGCTTCATCGAAGTTTGGCGGCATACCCGAAAAAATAATGGCATCATATGTGGTGCCTTTCCCGAACTCTTGCGGTTCGACGATTTTAATTCTCTCTTGAAACGCTTTTGCTTTTCCATGTCCGCCGAAGGACGCATCCAGAGCGGTTTGAACCGACGAGCGCAGGTCGAGAGGAGAGAGAGAAAAAAGATTGAGCGAGCTTTTGCAAGCCACATGCGCGTGCCAGCCTTTTTTTACCAGCCAGGCGACAAGCGGACCTGTGAAGCTCGAAATCGGACCCCAGATGTAGGCTGTTTTTTGTGCCATCGATCAATGCATCCCTTGGCTTGCTGAAATCTGTCAGCCGACCGCAACTCGTTCTTCACGGGGAAACGCCCAATATCTTACAACTACTGAAAACATAAGGGCTGTTCCGGTTTGCCAAGTGGGCTGGTTTCGTAACAATTTAGAAGTCCAATCTGAACTTCAGATCTCCTTCTATGGTCGACCTTGTGCGGAGTTTTTCAAGCAGTTTCAACTAAAGAAGTTTCGAAAAGTCTGAACCAGACTGGATTATTGTGGTATTTGCAATCTTATCCCCAATCCGTCTACCGCTACTGAACGCGAACCAGCATTCAGCCGGAATTAGAGCTACTACATAAAGCGAGCTTACCACGTTGACTGTGCCAACCACGATGTTCGTGACGTCTGGTGGCAAACTGAGGTGCTTGAGTACCTCGAGAAGGATGGGCGGCACGAGAAGAGGTATCAGGAAGAGAATATTGCGCTTGATCGACTGAAACCATGTTGGCGGAGCCCCTGTTGTTGCATCGACAACCTGAAGTTTCATCAGGTTTTTTCCTATGCCGTGGCCCTCGAACAGGTGATCGCGAACGAGCCAGACAAGAATCATGAGGAGCGTCGGACTGACTAAGCCACCTAAGAATGGAATGATGCGGTTGATAAGGAGGAAAATCGGCATTACGACAAGGCTACAGACAAAAGCCCCCATTACATCAAGCATCAGCGCAATGCCCCTGACCTTGATATCTACTTGTTCTGTGAGCGACACAGCTTTTTCGGGCTCTGCATCAAAGCGAGTTTGAACCGCGCCTCTTCGCCTGGAGGGAGGTGGTCGACGAGTGCTCCTTGTGGGCAGCTTGACATTGTCGTCTGGTTCCACATATGACTGTTCGTCCATCTCTTCTTCGAGATAGCCTTCATCGTCATCATCCCTATAGGGTCTGCTTGGTGGGCGTCCGGAGCCGCCTGGTGACCTTGTCATGAGTTTTAAACTACCCATTTCCGCGCCACTTCAAGCAACGGCGCAGTTCTGTTTGTGATATCGGGCATACGCGATCAAAATTGAACAAATAGTAAGACTGGGGAGCTAATTACTCTATGCCCGATAAGATCTAATTGGCGCTTGTAATGCCATTTCAGACCTGAAAAATAGGGGAAGCTTAGTCATGACCGCAAACGGAAATGAGACGGTAATCGTCCAGGGAATTAGAACTCCATTCGGCAAAATGGGAGGCGCACTCGCCTCTGTTTCAGCTGTCGATTTGGCCTCGCCTTTGATCAAGAAAATCATGGAAGCCAGCGGAGTGGCTGGAGATGCGATCGATGAAGTAATTATCGGACAAGTTGTGCAAGCTGGATGTGGGCAAATTCCTTCGCGGCAAGCGCTCATTAAAGCCGGATTGCCTTTGACTTGTGAATCTACCACCGTCAACAAAGTATGTGCTTCGGGAATGCGTGCCGTCAGCCTCGCTGATCTGCGCATCAGAGCCGGTGACGGCGAAATTATACTGGCAGGTGGCATGGAGTCGATGAGCCAGGCGCCTTATCTGGTTGATGCCAACTCGGCGCGGTTCGGCAAGCGCATGGGTCACACTCCGCTGAAAGATGCAATGCTGGCGGATGGGTTGGAGTGCCCGATGACGGCTGTGCACATGGCTGTGCATGGTGCAAAAGTCGCTGAAGAGTTTGGTATTGGTCGCGAAGAGCAGGACAAATGGGCGCTCAGAAGCCACCAATTGGCCGTCAAGGCGATTGAGTCAGGAGTCTTCGCGTCTGAGATCTTGCCGGTCGAGATCGCCGGATCCAAAGGTAAAGTAACTGTCGTCGATCGTGACGAGGCACCACGTGGCGACACGTCATATGATGCTCTCGCCAAGCTTAAACCGGTCTTCTACGATAAAGGAACGGTTACTGCAGGCAATGCACCTGGTGTTAACGACGGTGCCTGCATATTGCTCGTCATGAGCCGCAAGAAGGCCGATGCTTTAGGGTTGAAACCACTTGCGAGAATCGTGACTCACGCATCAATCGGTCAGGATGTGCCTTATTTGCACACTGTGCCGGCTCTGGCTACGCAGAAAGCGCTTAAGAAGGCCGGTCTGAGTGTCGATGATCTGGGTCTCATGGAAATCAATGAGGCTTTCGCTGCTGTTGCTCTCAAATCAATGTCGATGTTGGGTATCAGCGAAGATAAGGTCAATGTCAATGGCGGTGCCATCGCTCTCGGGCATCCGATTGGAGCAAGCGGTGCACGAATATTGTTGACGCTCGCCAAAGAGATGGAACGTCGTGGTGTCAAATATGGTGCCGCAGCGATCTGCTCTGGAACGGCTCAAGGAGACTGCGTCATTCTGTCGCGTGAGGGGTTGAACTAACTATGACAAGCGGGCAAGCCGTCAAGGACTTAGATGCTGCCAGGCAGCGGATGGAAGAGTTGTCTCGATCGGTCGAACATCACCGGTTTCAATACTACGTGATCGACAGTCCGGACATCTCGGACGCCGCTTTCGACGAACTGTACAAGGAGCTTATCGCTCTGGAAGAACAGTATCCGGAGCTTAAGTCCCCTGATAGCCCGACAGCGAAGGTCGGTGCGCCGCCCAGCACGGAATTCAAGCAGGTCGAGCATCGAGTACCGATGCTCAGCCTCTCGAATGCGATGGGCGCAGAAGACCTTGCGAAATGGGAAGAGCGCATCGTCAAAGGTCTTGACCTTCCGGAACAGTCTAATTCCGCTGCGCTCAAGTATGCTTGCGAACTGAAAATTGACGGCTTGTCCATTGCTCTAACCTATAAGAGAGGCGAGTTCGTCGAGGGTGCCACCAGAGGTGATGGCTCCGTCGGCGAAGATGTGACTTTGAATTTAAAAACGATATCGGCCCTGCCTATGAAGCTGACACCACTGCCGGTGGCGGACGACGGGCGGGTTCTACCGGAGGGCTGGTGCGACCAGGATGTTGCCGAGCAGCGAATTCCTGAACTCGTCGAAGTGAGAGGCGAAGTCTATATGCCTGTCTCAGCCTTTCAAAGTCTTAACGAGGCGCTTGTCGATGCTAATGAGCCGACCTTCGCCAACCCGCGCAACGCTGCTTCCGGTAGTTTGCGTCAGAAAAATCCTCGTGTAACTGCGAAGCGCCGACTGTCAATCTGGGTCTATTTCGTCTACATAACAGATGACGTGATTGAGCAGCCTGCGACACATTCCGAGAGTCTCTCCCTCTTGAAGCGGCTCGGCCTGCCAGTCGAGCCCAATCATGAAGTGGTGGATGGAGTTGTCGCTGTGCAAGCTTTCTGCGATCGTTGGGGCACTGTTCGACATGGTTTGGATTACCAAACAGATGGCGTTGTTGTGAAGTTAAACGAGCGTGATCTCTGGGGTACGCTTGGCGCGACTTCGCACAGCCCACGTTGGGCCGTAGCTTATAAGTATCCACCTGAAGAGGCCGAGACTGTCCTGGAGGATGTGCAGTTCGAAGTTGGACGCACCGGTGCGGTGACACCAGTTGCGATACTGAGCCCAGTTAAACTCGCCGGTACGACGGTGAAAAGAGCGAGTCTGCACAACGCCGATCAGATCGCTCGACTAGATGTGCGAGTCGGTGACGTTGTTGTTGTCAGAAAAGCCGGCGATATCATTCCGGAAATTCTGAGCGTCAATCCAGCGAAACGTAAAGCCGACAGTGTTGCTTTCCAGTACCCGACTCGTTGCCCGATCTGCGATACGTTACTTACTCGAGAAGGAGATGAGGTCGCTGTTCGTTGCCCAAATACTTATGGTTGCCTTTCTCAGAGAGAAAGGCGTCTCAAGCATTGGGTCAGCCGCGACGCGCTCGACATCGAGGGAGTCGGCGAGGTTCTTGTGGCGGAGTTAGTGAAAGCCAATCTCGTTAATCGACCATCCGATTTTTACAAGCTCACTATCGACAAGCTCATGACGTTGCCGCGCATGGGGCTGAAATCTGCGGAGAAGGCTCTGAAGAATATTGAAGGTTCGAAAACCAAATCGCTCGCTCGGGTAATCAATGGTTTGGGAATCAGGCACGTCGGAACTACAATGGCGGAGCTTCTTGCCGAACACTACCCTTCTATCGCGTTACTTCGCGCCGCCTCGCTCTCTGAGCTAGCCGCTATCGAAGGGGTCGGACCCGTACTGGCAGAAACAATCGTTGAATTCTTCCAGGAACCTCAGGTGGCGTCGCTAATCGATGAACTCAAGTCTCTGGGCGTCAAGATGGAAGACGATGTGACAGCGCGAATCAGCGCCTCTTTGCCGCAAATCTTTGTCGGCAAGACTTTCGTCATCACAGGTACTTTAGCTACTCTAGAGCGGCAAGAAGCGGAGCGCGCAATCAAAGATCGAGGCGGCAAAGCAACCTCCTCTGTATCGAAGAACACCAGTTATGTGGTCGTCGGCGGGTCGCCCGGCTCTAAGCTCGCTAAAGCCCAACAGCTTGGCGTCGCCGTCCTCGACGAGACCCAGTTTCTGGAGTTGCTCAATAGCTGATCGAGCTTTATTGTTGACGTTTCGATAGAATTTGAAAATGAAGGATAATCCTGGCATTTCCCTTTCTCTCTGTTTAACCTTGATAAAACACAACTCGATAGCTATGATGCAGCACAACATGATTGAGCGTCGCCTGATCCTTCCAGTTGTTATTATTGTCTTGGCTCTGCAGTCATTGATTTTGGCTGAGCTGCCTTATTTAGGTACTTCCTCAGTGGCCCACGCGAAGCTGGGGCGGAAGGGCAAGTACACAGAGTCTCCGTCCGAAATGCACTACAAGGAAGGTAAGGCTAAGTACGACAACGACGACCTGGATGGTGCCATTGACGCACTGCTGCAAGCGACCTACTTTTCGCGCAACGGCTATTACCCGGACGCTCACTATTGGCTGGGAATGGCGTATATGGCGAAAGGGGAAGATAAGAAGGCGGTCGAATCGCTCGAACGTTGCGTAAGCCAATCGGAGTCGCAACCAATCAAGGCATATCTCGCTCTTGCAGAGATTCATATGCGCAACGAGCGCTGGGATGAATGTCGCGGCGCTCTGGACTCGATTCGCAATCCGGAGCCGAAGATCAGGCAGCAGATCCATTTCCTTGAGGCTTTAATGTATGAGAAGCGAGCCGAGGTGGAGAAGGAAGAGAGCTCTAAAGCCTCATATCTTTCGGTTGCAGAAAGTCACTTCGAGCAAGCGATGGGCTTGAAACCCTGGAAGTGGGTGAAGTGCTGGGTCATGCTTTGCGAATGCAAGATGAAACAGAAGAAGTGGCAGGACGCTATCCAAGAGCTTAATGCTCTCATACACACTGACTATGGTGGCAGTCATTTCCCTATCGCGCGAGTGCATAAGGACATTGGATTGTGCCGGCTGGCGATAGGCGACCATCAGGGTGCGCTCGATAACTGGCACAGGGCTTTGGATTACGACAAGCGTGATGCGGAAGTGTGGTTGCAAGTCGGCATGCTTCTAGAGTCAGAGCGGCATTATTCTTCTGCTGCGAAGAACTACAAAGAGTTCCTCCGGCTGATGGAAGACAAACCGGACAATCGTATTGCTCATGTGAGAGATCGTCTGACGAAAATCGAGCACATGCTTGCGCCGAACGAGACAAATCCCCAGCGGCCCGGTGCCTCGCAGTACATGCAGATGCAAACTGGAGAAAGAATGAAGACCGAATATGACCTTGGAGACCAAGAACGCCGTCAGGATCAGCAAGAGAAGCAAAGAAAGGGTGATTCTGGGTTTTGATACACTAGCTCCATATTGGCGACAATCAGGAGAACCAATTGGAAAAGAAGCTAGAACTTGCTAAACGAAGGTCTACATATGCCGTCGGCACCTTCTGCGACACATGGGCTCTTTCATTTCGGCAATTCTTCCCACTCTTCATCGGATGGATCGTATCACTGGCATTGCCCGTGGCAGTTCTTTTCGTCACGGTCTGCTCCGGTCTCTTTCTGGACTACAAGGCGGGATTCGATCGGGGCGCCTGGTGGACGATTGCTGGTTTGTTGACCCCGGGCTTGGTTATCGGTTGGCTTTGGGCCGGTTGGAATTTGATTGCCTTGAAGGTGGCGCGTGGCATTCCGGTCAGAGCTAGCGACATGTTTCGCCCATTACCACAGATGCTGAGCGCGGCAGCCGTGTTGGCAATCTCCTCGGTGCTTATCGGGCTAGGATCTTTTCTCGTGATTCCCGGTGCGCTTCTTTTCTTAAAGTGGCAGTTGGCCGCGTTCTACATTGTGGATCGAGGCTATGGACCGATAAGAGCGTTGCGTCAAAGCTGGCATGACACCGACTTTGTCTTCATCCCTTTAGCGCTTTTGGACCTGATGCTCCTGGGGATAGCCACTCTTTCAAGCGCCACCATATTTGGCCCCTTCATGTGCCACATCGCATTCACTGTTGCGTCGGCGATCGTTTATACCAAATGGTTGACCGATGAGGACAATCCTGAGGTTCCAAAATTGGAAGAAGCTTGACGAGAAGCAGGCGCTCCTGGTGACTGGCTTCACCGCCACCGCCTCCTACCCATTCCTTCAGCGGCATATTTCAACACAATACGCCGCCGGCAAATAGCGTTTTCTACGACCTTCTTGTCCGAGATCTGTGTCCCGCGACATGGGAAAATAACCCAAAAAGTGCATCGATGTTCCGCCGTTTTGGGGTGGCGGAACATCGAAAGCGGCTCCGTTTAACTTGCTATGCAGCAACTACAGCTGCTTTAGATTCCTCTTCACGAGAAGTGTTGTTGAGTATGCCGAGTGCTTCCTCATAGGTCATTGTGCCTGCCTGAATCTGGCTCAAGCACATCACCGCCATCCTCGCTTGGGTCGCGGAGATTGCATGTCTCATAATTAGCGCTTCCGGAACGCTCATCTCGAAGTTGTTGATGCTGGCTGCGGTCTCGCGCAGAATACCTTCGTCGAGAAGTTCAGCCGCTCTCAACAAAGTGACGACTTGCTCGAGAACGTCGAATTCGACGAGGACTTGCTCGAGAGTCGTATTCATTGAATTGACCAGGTGCAAAAGACGCGCCGCACGTTCTATAGTGAACATCGGGCTGTTGAACATCTTTTGCAATCTGAGTGCGGCATCAACCACATTCTTGCGAACGAGATTATAGGTACCTGCCACCATCTCGCCGTACTGCAAATCTTTCTCGGTGCTCAGCTCTGCTAAGACAATGCTGTCCTCATGGCTGAGCAGTTTGGCTGCGACAAGAAGTTCGCCCACTTTCGGAGCCGGCTTAGTGTCGCCGTCGCCTTGCAGACCGAGCGCATGAAGCAGACCTTCAAAGGTCTCGCCTTCGAAGATGATGAATTTGAGGGCTTTCACCGCGTCGTTGAAATGAAGGTGACGATCGCGGAGAAGAATTTGCAGGTTTATACAAATAGTAAGAGTAGATTCCTCGATGAAGCCGAGGTGGACTAATGACAGTCCCAATGGATATCCGGTGTCCTGTGCGTATTGAACCGCTTCGCTCAAGTCGTCTTCATTGACGACGCCTGCTGCAAGTACCAGCTTGCCGAGGCGGCTCAGTGGACCGAGATCCCGGCTGAGACCGTTCAAGCGATACGCTTCGTCTATCGTGACCTGGTGGACGTGGGCGAAGCGCAGCAACTCCTTAGCGAGTTGCGCGTCGATTGACCCGGCTCTGATTGAGCCTTGAGTCTTGAGTGCACACTCAATGTCCAATTCGCTTACATGGCCTGACATAATTAGTACGCGACCAAGTGGCATGCTTGTTCTTCTTGCGACCAAAAGACTGTTGTTCAGCACTATGGGAGAGATAATTCCAGCTTCGAGGAACAGCTCTCCGAGCCTGTAGCGAGGCTCACGATTACGCTTGGTTGCTGCTGCTAGCATCGACAAAACTCCATAGTAAAGCTGCGCACCTGAACTGCTTCAGGTTCTTCGGAGGAAAAAATTGGAAACTAACGCTTATCTTTCTCAATATTATGTTGGTAAGTTGTGTTTGTGAATTCGCGAATTATATATAGCAGAAGTGCGTATATTTCTAAGAAGAGACTCATGAATAGCTGGGTTTCGTCATCCGAAGTGATTCATTAATTGCTCACCTCCCTGTCAACATGCCATCTCTTCACGATCTGTTCACGATGTCTATGTAAGGTTGAGAATGCGCTCATCGACAAACGCTTATCACCGAGTTTCTTATACCGAGTCCGATAAAGTCGTACAAAAGACTTTCCGCTCTACATAAATAATGGACTTTCCCAATATTCAGGTTATTCGTGGAATGCATACTCCGAATAAGTTGTGAAATTGCCATGAACTTTTTGAACTGGTTGCTGCCCTTTCGATCATAAACGTACTACGAAGAATTCGACCAAGACTTGGCAAAAACTAATTTTCTGTCGAATTTGTTTTTGATTAGAAACTAGTGATATAGCGGTGATTCGCAGCCTAACTATCATCGAAATTCTTGTACTAAACAAACACCTATCCACGGTAGCAGAGATCTATTCCCTATATACAACCGTCGGCGGGATGTAATGCTTCTCGTGGAAATTTATCGCAGCCTTTTCTGTGATGTTTGGGCAACGAATAACATACAAGGCGACCAGCGATTTGAAGCTGCTTAAGCTGTAGAAGCCTGGAATGGTGATGTCTGGATTGTCGTTGAGAATAAGTGTTTCCATCGATGGCAGTCTGGTCGATTCCAGAATTGCCAGGTCTCGATCGTTCAACTTCAAAGAAGACAAATCGAGAAACAAAATGTCGACATCTTTCAACTGCGTGAAAGCACTGCTTTTCACTCCACTAGAACCGAGATTGAGAAAAAGCTCTTTCATACCGGTCAGCGAAGATAATGTTGTTCCGGTCACTTGCTTGCATCCATTGAGCGATATCCACTTCAGCAGCTGCAGACCGGACAGAGCCTTGACCCCAGCATCGGTTACTTTCGTGTTGCTTAGCGAGATGTTTGTGAGTTGACCTAACGTTTTTCCGATCTGCGTCACGCCTCGATCAGTAACCATTGTGTTATCCAAGCCTAGGTCTGCAAGGTGTTTCATTTTACAAATAGTATTAACGCCATCATCACTGATTTTGGTCTGATTCAACTTGAGTCCTCTCAGAGGCAAGTCAGCCAGTAGCTTCAGGCTCTCGTCTGAAATGTCACTATTGCTGAGGTCAATGTACTGCGACGCTTCGATGCCCAACTTCGCCACTCTCTGGTTGGCCTCCAAAAGCTCTTTGAGCTTTGGCTCGACATTCTTATGATTGAATCTCGCCCAATGTATTCCGGCTTCGTCTGTTTCCTTCTTCTCTTGTTTTGATGCAAACTCGCTGGGATTCATAGCGGCAAGGTTTTGATTGTATGAAAGCTGAAAGCCGATGACCGGCTCCGTCTGATCTAGCTCATGTGGTTTGACAGCAGACTTCGACTTGTATATCTGAAAAGCTCCCCAGGTTCCTGCAATTGCAACGGCAAGAATTACCGCCACCAGTACTTTGGAAGTTCCTGCTTTCGAAAACTTGTGAAATCCGGTTCGAAGATACGCGCCGGTTTTCAAAAATCCTCCGGTCTCTGTACTCGCGCTCGGGTAGTCGCATGGCGCATTTCGAACTTGCTCGTGTAGGCGATAAAGATCTTCTCTGAGTTCGATTGTTTTCGAATACCGTGCATTCGGATCTTTTTCAAGACATTTTGCGATTATTGCCTCCATCTCTTCCGGATAGTTGAAATCCGGTGCCACATCGGCGAGCTTGGGTGGTACATCTCGCACATGTTGCATCATCACGGCCGGAATGGCACCAGCCCGAAATGGTGGCGCACCAGTCAACACTTCGAACATCAAACAACCGATACTGTATATGTCGGCTCGCGCATCAGCTGGTTTGCCGCTGCACTGCTCGGGACTCATATACGGAGGGGAGCCGAGTGTGAGGCCGGTTTTCGTCAGGTATTGATCCTCTGTAAGCAGTTTGCCTAGTCCGAAATCGGTGATAGTGACTTTCAGATCACCATTCTTGAATCGTTCGACGAATATATTGGAAGGTTTGATGTCTCTATGCAATATGTCCTTCGAATGAGCGTATGTTAGTCCATCGCAAATTTGAACGAAGATGTTGAGTGCATCGAGAAAAGGAACGTGCTTCTCCCCGCCTTCGAGAATCTGGTCGAGACCCCTTCCTGTCAGCAGTGTCATCGTGAGAAAGAGCGACCCATCGTCCGAATGACCAAAATCGAGAATTGGAAGTATATTCGGATGCTGCATCGCACCGAGCAATTTCGCCTCGCGGTGGAAGCGAATCACATCGTCATCCGATGGATCGTAAGAGATAACTTTGACTGCTACGTCGAGAAGAGTCTTTTGATTTTTGCATTTATAGACCACGCCCATTCCGCCGCGGCCCAACTCCTCCAAAACCATGTAGTTGTGGTGATTGAATCTAGCGCTGCCGACTGGGGAAAACACCGGAGAACCTCGGCGATTAGGTCGATGCCTCGTAGGATACTACCATATCAGACGATCATCGAAGAGAGCTCCCGACGAAACGACGTCAAAGGGACCGCCGGCGTCTCGTCGGCACCGAGAAAATCCGCACAGCAAAGACTTCCATCAGCGAAGCAAGCGACCCATGCATGATGTCGTTCTATGTTCAATCAGATACCGAGTTCCATCGTCGAAGAGAGCTCCTCACGAAACGACGTCTCACTGGGACCGCCTGGTCTCTCCGGCACCGAGCATGGTGGCATGCTTACACGACGGGGGGGGCGAATTACATCGCCACGAGCTTGCGTTGTCGTGGCTTGTCCAGATTAGCCAGCTCTTCTTGCACCGATTCCAGTGAATTTCCTGTACTATGTACCATCGCTAAAATCTGTGTGGCCTGTACGTTTGTCAAAAGCGGATCTTCGTGAAATTGCCTTTGAAGATCAATTGCCGCATCAAGGACATTTTGAGACACCAGGTGATAGGTGGCCGCTAGCTTTCCGAACATCATGTCTGTCTCGATTCCAAGCTCTGCGAGAATCAAGCTGTCCTCGAGGCTGATAGCGCTGGCGGAGACAAGAAGCTCTCCCAATTTCGGCGCGTGTATATCCATAGTATTCGAACGCAGTCCGAGTAGCCGGAGTAGGTGCTCGAGCGATTGTCCTTCTTTCTCGACCAGTCGTAAGAGCTTCGCCGCGTCAAGAAAATAAATGTAGCTGTCTCGAACGAGCACTTGCAAGTTGAAGCAAGAGACCAGCGTTTCCTCAGTGATGTAGCTCATGTGGATCAACGCCTGACCGAGAGGATAAGATGTCTTCTGGGCATAGTTCATCGTGACATCGAGCTGTACATCATCAATCACTCCGGCTGCTAGAAGGAGCTTTCCGAGCTTACTGACGTAGCCGTACTGGCGATTTACGCTGTAGTTGGCCAGGTACGCCTCATCCATAGTCAACTGATGTTCATGACCATACTGTAAAAGCTCTGTAGCCAGTTTCAAATTCATGTATCCCTCTCTGAGATACTTCTGCGCACGCAGCGCACTGTCCACATCGAGTTCCGTCAGATGACCGGACATCACCAGGATGCGCCCCAATTTCGTGTTGGTGCGCTGTGCCATGAAGACGCTGTTGTTGAGGATCAACGGTGAAATCACACCTGCTTCCAGAAGCAGTTCGCCAAGGCAGTAACGAGGTACCTTTGTTCGCTTTTTCAATAGCAGCATCGTGATATAACTCCAGATTTAGGTAATAAAAACCAACGATCGTTTGATTCCAGGTCGTTGATAGAGCAACTTCGAAATTAAAGGGTCGCTAAGCGACTTTCAAAAAGATTACTCAGGGAGTGGCGAGGAGAGATTCAATCAAGATGGGCATAGCACATTTGTCAATATTCGGTGCTGGTTTGCAGACACTTGCGACAATCTTTCTCAAATCTTGCAAAACAGCTGCGGTGGGCTGTTTGACCCATGCACAATTTACGATGTGAAAAACCCACCGGGTACCGCTGGTGGTGTCAAAATAGTTGACTGGACAGGGTCTGGTGGGTTGAAAGATTCGTGATGGCTGCGATTATTTGCCGGTGTAAGCAGGAGTCCGCTTCTCTACGAAAGCTTTGACGCCTTCTTGAAAGTCATCGCTGCGACCGGCAATCTCCTGGAGGCTTGCTTCGTATTCGAGCAAGTCTTCGAGATCGTGGAACAGCGCTCGATTGACGGCGCGCTTCGTCAGACCAAAGGCCTTCGTTGGACCGGCAGCCAATTTTTCAGCAAGCACGAGGGCTTCTTTTATTACTTCGCTATCCGGCACCACTTTGTTGATCAGATTCAGTTTCAATGCTTCAGCGGCTGGAAGTTTTTCTGCGCTCAACATCAATTCGAATGCTTTGGTTGCTCCAATCAGTCGGGGCAGCATGAATGTCGATCCGGAATCAGGAACCAGGCCTACCTTGGTGAAAGATTGAATAAAAGAGGAGTTTTCCGAGGCGATTCGAAAATCGCAGGCAAATGCCAGGCTGGCACCGGCACCGGCTGCGACGCCATTGACGGCTGCGATGATCGGTTTTTCCATTCTGCGGATTTTTGAAACTATCGGATTGTATCGGCGGCGGATTGAATCACCAAGTGATGGGCGCTCTCCAACTTCCTGCGAGATGCTACGGCTCTGCAGGTCTTGACCGGAGCAGAAGCCCCGTCCGGAACCAGTGATGACGATTGCTCGAACGTCTTTGTCCTTCTCCATTTCCTTCAGAGCGTCTTGAAGTCGAAAGGTCAGCTCATCATTGAAGGCATTCAGCTTGTCGGGTCGGTTGAGCGTGATAATTCCTACGTTGCCTTTCTTTTCCGTCAATAGAATGTTTTCTTCGGTCATTGCTTTTGCTCCTTGGTTTGGATATGGATTTTCTCTTCTTTGATTAGATCGCCGCCTATCCCTTTCGAAGATTGGCGGCGATCGATAGATTTTTAGCTGGTCTTAGCGACCGGAGAAGGTCGGTTGGCGTTTTTCGAGGAAAGCTTTCATTCCTTCTTTTTGATCTTCTGAGGAGAAGAGCATATAGAAGTTCTTCCTTTCGAATTCCAGACCTTCCGAGATGGATGCATCGTAGGTTTTCAAAACAGCTTCTTTTGCAAGCTTCAGAGCGACCGGCGATTTCTTGGCGATTTCTTGGGCCAGATTTTTTGCTTCTTCGAGATACAGCTCGACAGGTACGACTTTCACTACCAGCCCATAGTGGTAAGCTTCCTGGGCAGTAATCGGTCTGCCCGTCAAGATCATTTCCATGGCTTTGTGTTTGCCGACGATTCTGGTCAAGCGTTGTGTTCCACCTGCACCAGGGATGACACCAATGTTGATTTCCGGCTGACCGAACTGTGCCGATTCCGATGCGACGATGATGTCGCAGGTCATCACCAATTCACAACCGCCGCCGAGTGCGTAGCCGCTCACTGCTGCGATAATTGGCTTCTTGACGCGACGGACTTTGTCCCATGTCGCGAATCTGTCCTTCAACATAATGCTGATCGTGGTCTCGTCGGACATCTCGCCGATGTCTGCGCCGGCTGCGAAGGCGCGCTCGCTGCCAGTAATGATCATCACTCTGATGCTGTCGTCTTGATCGAAAGCTTCCAGTGCTGTTACGAGTTCGTCCATCAGTTCGTGGCTCAGGGCATTAAGCACTTTCGGGCGATTGAGAGTCACGATACCGATCGGACCATCTTGCTCTACCAGAATGTTCTTGTAATTCGCTTCTTTCATGTTCGTCTCCGATTTTTTTGTGATTGTTTGAGTCATAGTTCGCCTATCTAATCTTGTGTCATCTGTTTTCCGCACTCACCGCAGAATTTGAATTCTTCTGCCATTATCGCGTTGCATTCCGGGCATGGCTTCATGCCGTGTCCGGGATTGATTATTGGTGGTTGACCAGCCGCATGTTCGCGGATATTGGTGTAATCGATTTCCGTTTTTTTGCGGAAGGCTCGCAGCCCTTGCGCCGTTTCGAAGGCTCCGGCATGCAGACTTAGCCAGTCGCGCGCATGACCGATGGTCATCGCCCAGGAGAAGTCACGCCAGAAATTGAGCTGTTGTTTGGTATAACGCGTGCATTCAGGCAGCTTGTTGTACAGCTTCTCTGCTAGTTGCTCTACTGCGGAATCCAACAGCGAATAAGGTACTACCTGATTAACCAGACCCCATTCGAGAGCCGTATATGCATCGATGTTTTCGCACAACAGTAGCATCTCGCGGGCGCGCCGATCGCCGATGATCAACGGAAGCCATTGAGTGGCTCCGCCTGCTGCAACGCTTCCTCGCGCCGCTCCGACTTGCTTGATTATTATATGGTCTGCTGCGACGGCCAGATCGCAAGCCATATTCAACTCGTTGCCGCCGCCTACGACCATTCCGTTGAGTCTGGCGATGGTGGGCTTGCCGATGTTACGCAGCCGATCGTGCATTTCGATGAAGGCATACATCCACTTGTAATAGTCGTTGGGCTTTTTGAGGATGGCCTCCTCCTGCTCTTTCAAGTCGGCGCCGGTGCAGAAAGCTTTGTCACCGACTCCGGTAATGACAAGAACGGCGATGTTGTCATCCCTCTGTACATCCTGGAATGCCTGACCCAACTCATTGAGAGTCACCATGTCGAAGCAATTGAGAACGTCCGGACGGTTGATCGCGATAGTCGCTGTGTAGTTTTTCTTCGTATAGATAATTCTACGAAAGTTAAATGACTCAGGAGTGGCTCCGCTGAGCAACGAATCATTTTGTGCGGTCTGAACCATTTTCATTTCCTCTATTGAGGTCCTCGTTGATTACTGGCATCGGTAAACTCGAGAGTCCTTTAGTATTGTATTTGGTGCCAGGTTGTTTAAGTGTCAACGAGGGTTTTGTATCGACGCAACCTTTCGGCAACTAAACTGAATTGATGCAGGCGGCGTTTTGTCCGTCTGCGGTGATGTTCTGTATAACGCTGAGCTGTTTCATGCGATTCTCTAGCCAGGATTTCTCTACAATCGCGAGTGTTATCGTTCCTCTTGCGATTTTTCCGCGAAGATTGGTTGCTTCCACTTCCGCAACCACTTTGTTGTCGCGTAGCTCGCTTACTCTTGCGCTGATTTTGACGATCATTCCTGGCAGTGTCAGCGCCAGATGAGATATCTCAGCCTGGCAGCCAATCGCTTCTTCGCTGTCTTTGAGAAAAGGCACGAGGATCTTCCTGGCACAGAGCTCCAGATCGTTGATTAACGCAGCCGTGGAGTAGAGTTTCTGGGTCACTCTTCCTTCGAAGCAAGCAATCCTATCCGGAGTTACTTCGACTTGAATCTTGTGTGTTTGTCCTACCGCCAGTCCCGGTTTCATCCTTTTCTCCTATTAGTTACTTCGCCCCTTTTTTGCCTTCTTTCCTCTTATCGATAACACGCACCGCTTTTCCTTCGCTGCGCGGCACCGCTTTCGGTGGCATTAATTTTACATCCGCCGTTAAGCCGAGTGTGTCTTTCAAAAGTCCTGTTATTTTTGCAGTCAATGACTTGAACTCGAGATGCTTGTCGGAGAACTCTCCCCAGCGCTTCACGAGCTCCTCGGTGAGCTCTACATGGACTTCCATGACGTCCAACGCTTTGACTCGGTCTACCATCAACTGGTAGTGCGGTGATAGCTCTTCGATGGACAAAAGCACTTTCTCGATTTCGGAGGGATAGAGGTTGACCCCTCTGATGATGAGCATATCGTCCAACCGAGCTCGCACGCGCTCCATACGCGCCATCGTTCTGCCGCACTGGCAACGCCCTGTATAGAGTCGGGACAAATCACCTGTTCGATAACGGATGACTGGGAATGCCTCCTTCCTGAGGCTGGTAAATACCAGTTCGCCCTCTTCGCCTTCCGGCAGCGAGGCTCCAGTTGTCGGATTGACAATTTCAGGGAGGAAATAGTCTTCCCAGATATGCAGTCCATTGCGTCCGTCAAAGCATTCCATTGATACGCCCGGACCCATGACTTCACTGAGACCATATATGTCAAGCGCGCGTATGTCGAGCGCTCTTTCAATCTCGCCTCGAAGCTCTTCCGTCCATGGTTCTGCACCGAAAATTCCAATTTCGAGCTTGATTGTCTGTCGTTCGACATTGAGCTCGTCCATCATGAACGCCATGTTGAGCGCGTAAGAAGGCGTCGAAAGTAGTACTCGGGCGCCAAAATCCTGTAGAAGCATTATTTGGCGCTGCGTCATGCCGCCTGAGGCCGGCACTACCGTGGCGCCGAAATTTTCGGCGCCATAATGCATACCAAGTCCGCCAGTGAAGAGCCCATAACCGTAGGCGTTATGGATGATATCACCAGGTTTTGCCCCAGCAGCAGCGAGCGACCTGGCGCAAACTTCCTTCCAGTCCTGGAGATCTTTGTCCGTGTAGCCGACAACCGTCGGTTTGCCTTTCGTGCCCGAGGACGCGTGAATGCGTCGCACATTCTCAAGAGGCTCGGCGAAGAGCCCGAATGGATAGTTGTCTCTCAGGTCGGATTTTTTTGTAAATGGCAGTAAGCGCAGGTCGTCAAGCGACTTCAAGCTATCCGGTTTTATTTTGGTTTCGTCAAACTTTTGCTTGTAGAACGGGACCTGGTTATAGACACGATGAAGCGTCTCACCGAGGTGCTTCAGTTGAAGCGCTTCGAGCTCCTGACGCGGCATGCATTCAGCTTGCCGATTCCAGATCAACAACTCGGTTTTGGTAGATTTCGTGGACACGGACACGAATACGACCTGAACTTGTATACGAATCCGTGATCATACTCGGTCAGGGCTTTAATACTTGTATTTCTTATGAAGGTTGAATAATTGTACGCGTGCACCGCGATGTCCGCTTCGGATCTTGAGTTTTGACTCATAAGCGAATTGAAGTCGGAATGTGTCAGCGATACTGATACTGTTTTAAACCGCGCGATCGATCGGTTGAACACCTGAATCAATCGTTGTAGATATTGATAACAAGCGGGGCTGTGTCAGTTCGAATCGACCTCTGGTCCCGGCTCCGGAATTTTCTCACCGGACGGATTTCTGTAGTGCACGAGTACCACTTCGCTTCCGTCGCCGAGCTGTACTTTCGGCTCGATGAAGCCGAAGTGATAAACCGTCCATTTCTTTAATTTCTCTCGTCTAACGATGTGGAGTCGCAGCTTGAATGATTTTAGTCGCGGTAGCACTCGTTCAATCTCTTCAGTCGGCATTGCAGAACCACCTTTCAGCTTCACTATGCCGGCGTCTTTTGGATGCAGATACATGGCAATCTCATCGCCGAGAGTTTCTTTAATGGCATCTTCAATGTTGGCGTAGATGAATGAATCATCATTCTCTTCTTCGTCGTCTGAGTCAGATTCTCCGGACTTTAGCGCTGACAGCGGTTTTTCAACTGGTTTTCGATCCGAGTCGTCTTTCTTCTCAGGCATAGGCTCTGACTGCGAACCTTTGACTTGCTGAAGTGTTTTCTTCAACA
>JAIERK010000195.1 GCA_019746975.1 Candidatus Obscuribacterales bacterium | reverse complement strand
GCCTGCAAGCCCTCGTGCTTGATTATGTCTCCACGACCGCAGCCAAGGAAGCTGCCATTTCGCGTGAAGTAGTGGACGCAAGTAACAGAGAGGAAGGTGCCATTCGCGATGGCGAGCCCAGTTTGTGCGATGCCCTTGCCGAAGGTGCGAGTACCGACTATAGTGCTGCGCTTGTTGTCCTTTAGTGCACCGGCAATCATTTCAGCGGCGCTGGCGGTGTTGCCGTTGACCAGCACAACCATGGGGCGATTCGCGGCGATCGGTTGCAGGCGTTCTACTCGGTTGACCTTAACCACCTTGCCACCTGATTTGCGGACGACTTCGAGACAATCGCGCTTGGCAGTGTAGGTTTCAGTGTAGTACCCGCCAGTTTCACGTACTCTCAGAGTCACGAGCGGTCCCTCAGCGATAAATGCTGTGGCGAGCTTGAGGCAATCCTCTACCGCACCGCCAGGATTGTTGCGCAAGTCGAGCACTATCGCTGCACGGTGAGCGGTTCTTTGCAGTATCTGCATGGCTCGATCGGCGGTCTTGGTTTGTACGAAGTCTCTGATGACGATGTGAGCGACATCTTTGTTGGATGGCTCGAGCACTACATTTTGCATTCGTACGTCTGTAGGTGTCAGGCACAATCGCAGAATCCGGTTTCCTCTTCTGACAACAAGGTTGACCGCCTGGTTCGCTTTCGCACGGAGAACTTCTTGTAATTGGCAGCCTGACATGTTTGTCGAATCCTTGTCTGCGACACTAAGGATGGTGTCATTTGCATGCAGTCCTGCTTTTAGTGCTGGACTTTCAGGCATCACTGACTTTACAGCGAGAAATTGTTTGTCACCTTCTCCTCTGACTGTTTTCAACATGATTCCAATGCCGACAAAGCGCCCGTTCTGCAGCTTTAGTTGCTGAAGGTATTCCTCAGGTCCGAGAAGAAATGTGTAGGGATCGCCTATTGCAGACAGCATTTTGTTGGCGAAGAAAACGGCGTCTTTGTTGGTCTTTATGGCGTTGTCGTAGCAGTGTTCGTACGTACTCCAATTTTTCAGCTGGGACGGATCGTAGGTATTTTCGAGCGCGGCCTTCCATGTGCGATGATAGAGTTCGACCGGAGAGGCGAAGAAGTGGTCGAGCCAAAACCAGCCCACATAGAGGGTTGCGATGACGACCGAGCCGAGCATGAATGACCATAGCGGTTTTTTTGCTGTGGCTCTGCGTGCTGCGGAAAAAGCGTCGAGGCTGCGGCCGGAGATCCGCGTAGCGACAGCACTGGTCAAACAGGAAATAACGGCACCATTTTCGACGTTGTGCTTTTGCATTGAATGTTCTCCATACTCCATGTCTCTGTTCTATCTTTTCGGAGGTGGTCCGAAATAGTGACTTAAGTCACATTTCGGATGCACTCACGTCATCAAAACACTTATGAATACAGCCAATATCAATGCCAGCTGCTTTCATAGTAGATATGAAGTACAGGCGCGCTCATTGATCTTTGAAAATCGGCTCTGGCAAGCATTCTCGACCGTCTCGGAAAAGGCGCTGTCGGAGCCGGTATTGCAGTCGATAACTGCGATCGGCATGGTGATGATTAAAGCAAAAAACCATCTTGTATGAACTGATGTACGCTGTTATGTTTGATCTACAGCTCTTTCAACTACACATGCCTGGAGAAACAATCGAAGAATCTGCTCTGAGAGTAAAAACATCTAGATAACTTTCACGGGCAGTGCACGTCGATGGTATCCGAGCTCGCTCAGAACGGCATGATTGCTGGTTCTCGCAGCTGGCTTCGCAACAACGCACCGCGGATCGTTGTCACAACGATAGCGAGTTTCGGACGCTCGTTAACCGCACCGCGCGTCAGCGCCGCATCGTCCGTACCTGACACCAACCTGTACTCGAACGCTGGAGACAACATGCCTGTGCTCTTCCTCGGAACTGAACTCGGCAAGCCTGACGATTTGAAGCGGACCGGCAACCACCTCATCTCGCAGGTGACCGGGCTGTGGACGGCGGGTTCGGCGCCCGATGACCGCAAGCTCGCGGACTTCTGCACGCACGCGAAGGGGCAACTGTTCGTGCTGACGGCCGATGTCGTGGAATGCGCCGCCCGCGTCGATGAGCTGCGGATGCGCACGTTCACGCCCCATCCGAGCGCCAACTTCAAGGCGCTGCCGGCGGCCGCCGACAACCTGCTCGACTCGATCACCCACACGCTGAACGCCGCCGTGGCCAGCCTGCACGCCGCCTCCCAGCTCCTCGACGCCGCGGAGCAGGCCGCTCCTGACCGGGAGCAGGCTGTCCTGGCGTCGGGCTGCCTCAGCCGCATCGACCGTCTCCGCGGCCGGGTCCGCGTGCTGCTCGACGGCATCGACCTGATCACGGTCGAGAACATCTTCGTGGACTTCGCGTGTAACAACATCGTCGAGTAACGGCACGGCGGCCGTACCGACGCGCGAATCGGAGGTGGCGTGCTTCGCACGCCTCTTCCCGGTTCGCGTTAATCCACGAAGCTCTTATATACTGCAGTAGAGCAAGTCTCTAGGCGTAAATGGTCACTGATGGACGTGGCGACTCGCCCTCTGGAGCCGTTTTGCAGAACATGTTGCGCCGCCTGTTCTGCCGCTAGTCCTCAGCGAAGCAGCCTCAAAACGTCCGCAAGTGAACGTTTACCTCTAGAGAATTTGGACCAGCGGCTCCTCTCGGAGCCGCCAAGTGTTGAGGCCCACGCGCCTCTGAATCCTGAAGCACACTGCCTAGTTATCCGCACCATTGCGTTCCTCCAGCCGGAGCTTGCGATCGAGAATGAAAGTACCGCACGGATAGAGAGCGGCGACGAAGACTTCGAGTGCCTTCTTCCCGCCCCACTTGTGCTCAACCAGCGCGCGCACCAGTGCAATCAAATAGATGACGAAAAGAAAGCCGTGAATACTTCCGCCTATGGTGACAGCCAGAGGGTAGCCAGCCAGGTACTTAAGCGGCATTGCGATAAAGACCAAGACGATAAAGGATATTCCTTCAGCGATTCCGACTACTCTCAATTGATGAATGGTGCTCATGATTCCTCCAGGCTCTTGTCGAGATCCATCAGCCTCGAGGATGTAGCATACAATGATTGACGAGCTCCGAACGCGGATCTGAGAGCCTTGACTTCCAAGTCGCGACAACCCGACGCTCTATTGGTTGTCAAAATCGTATAGTGTTTGTCGAATCGACAAATCACAGATGTTTGCGTCCAGAGCTGAGATCACTCAACCAGGGCGCAACCACAGCAGACTCTCGAACAGGCTGAGTGGGCGGATCTCCACGCCTCCCAGCCGTGCCAGCAGCGAGAACAGACCGGGACGCGCGCTCACGCCGAAGCACGCGACACGGTCCAAGTTCACGACTATTAGAAGAGTGAGTCCTTCCTTCCTCAGGGTCGACTGAAGTCGCCGACTGTGTCGTAAAAACATAAACGGAGATCTTACCTGCGTCGTCCGGATGTGGTTTAGACTAGTTTGTCATCTGCGTAATCGTGTATCCTCAAGGCTTGGTCAAGTTCCTTCTTGTAGTCATCGCTCGATGCGGGAGTTTCTTGTCGAATCCAGCATCGATTTCATCGAGAGCTTTCTGAAAGCAATACTCAGAGGAAAGGATCTCTGTTTGCATGTACGGTTCAAATCCTCTCGCCATGGACGTGCTAACGCAAGAGACCGGAAGAAGTCTGCTCTGGCTGGTATGGCAAGATACAAATAACTAACGGTATGATATCCACAGTGACCGGGAGAGCTTGCTTTTGATTGGCAAGACTGAATTACTCAAGAGAATCACCATTGAATCAGGTAAGTGCGGGGGTCGTCCATGCCTCCGCGGAACTCGAAAGCGCGTTGTGGATGTCCTTCAGTTGTTGAGTTCTGGTGCCGACTATGCGGAGATTCTTAGAGATTATCCTTCTCTTGAACATGAGGACATCCTGGCGTGTCTTGAGTATGAGGCCCGGCAGACGGATCACGCGATACTTCAGTCTGAAGCCAAACTCGAATGCTTTGGAGTTTAAATTGGACGTACCAGAGAACCAATCGATACTCGAGCAAGACCGCCAATGCGCGTCGCGCATCCAATTTCTATTGAGGATTTCACCAAGACTGCCAGTTCCAATCTATCGCCAACTTTTCGACCAGCTGAAAGCGGCAATTGAAAATTTGCAGCTCATGCCTGGAGAACTGCTTCCATCCAGTCGCGAGCTGGCTTCCGTCTTGGGCGTATCGAGAAAGACCATTAGTCGCTGCTATGAAGAACTTCTCAGCCAGGGGTTCATAACCTCCGAATCTGGCGTCGGCACGTTCGTCAGGCAATTAGCCAAAACGGACTCTCCGCCAACTGACGCAAAATTGATAGCCGGTAGCCGGCTGACTGAATACGCCGAACGTTTATTGAGCTATCCTTCAGGACCAACTAACCAAGGCGAGTTTCCGGAATTACATTTCGGCGCCCCACCTCCGGAAGAGCTGCCAATCAAGACCTGGCGTCAGGTTCTTTTGAAGCAGCTGAGAGAGTGTGACCTAACGCAAGTCTATTATGACACTGACCCATTCGGGTACCTCCCCCTTCGCAGCGCGCTCGCTTCTTACCTGTTTCGCTCCAGGGCTCTAGTGTGTGACCCTGAACAACTAATAGTATTTTCGCACGCACTCAGCCCCCTCAAGCTGTTTGCACAAATTGTCATCGAGCAAAACAATTCAGTTGTGGTGGAGAACCCTGGATTTCCTTTTGCAAGGCGGTTATTCTCCTCCCTGGGAGCGCAAATCATCCCCGTAGGTTTAGACGGCGGGGGACTTCGAGTTGAAGAGCTCCAATCGATTCCAGAAAAGCCGAGCCTGATCTACGTAACACCATCTCACCAAGACCCGACTGGAGCGATGTTGATACTGGAGCGCCGCACACAATTACTAAATTGGGCGAAGGACCACGACTGCCTGATTCTGGAGGACGACTACGATTGCGAGTTTCGCCACGCAGGGTCGACTCTTCCCGCTTTGATGGCGTTAGACAGGAATGAAACCGTGGCTTACATCGGCGACATGTGGAAAACACTATTTCCGCTGATCAATATCGGGTATCTGGTCTTACCGAAAGGTCTAGTTGATATTTTTCGGCACGCTCAGTCGCTCAGCTGGACAAAGATAAGCACTAGTCTTCCGTTCTACGACCAGCTCGCAATCACCGAGTTCATCAACGACGGACATTTTGAGCGTCATGTCAGAAAGACGAAAACCACTTACGCAAATCGATATAGAAACTTGGTCCTCGGATTGACGCGTTTTTTCGGCGATGTTGTGACGTGGGCAAATGAAAGCGGCGGTATGCAGCTCTTAGTGAAATTCAACACCGAGATAAACGACGCCATCGTCATCGAGACCGCCAAATTGGCTGGACTCTCAGTTATCCCGACAACATCGTATTACTGTGAGCAACCTGCAGACAGAGAGTTTCTAATCGCTTTCGTGATGCTTGAAGAGGACGATATGACTACCCGACTTGAGCGCTGGGCGCGTCTTTTGCGTGGCTAAAGCTTCATGGCGCATTCCTTAGTCATGTTGAAGCCCAGGATGCCGCGATTTACGTTGAACTGCCGCGGCATGCGGCTGCCCGTGCCAATAACATCGCCATTTAATTTGCCACCTTATTTGATACTGCCGCTGATGATCATCTGAGTTAGTCTTCCACTCTATCTTTTGCTACTATCAAATTAAGTATTGCTACCCCATAAATCGACAAACCAAATGCTTGGCTTGTCAATGTTACAGACAGCAATCTGCGAAGTTAATATACTCCGGTGGCGAAGGATCAGAATACACCGGCCTTGGTGCCAATCATGAGTGTTGCTGTTATTGTCAGGCCTGTCCAGGCTGAAAACATCGGCATGTCTTGATCATTTGCTGGTGAGTGCTGTTGAAACATGTCGGGCAACCGCGCCTCCCTCCCAGGAAAGCGCGGCCCAGTCCACGCCAGAGAGCCGACCACTTGCTACCTTTGAGACTGTCGAGATTGAGCCCGACGATGCGCCTCAGACTGAGGTTGTCTTTTCCCAGTTGCCTCTGCATGTACCAGAGTTGGCAGCCAAAACCGACCACGAAGCTGACAATCGAAGAGACAACTAGGAACGGCAGGAAGTGCACGTCGGAGAAGCGCATCGGCATCTCCGGGTAGCGCGGTGAGAAACAGTGCGCCATAGGCGGCTATGGCTGAAAGGAAAGTGCCGACGAAGTAAACAACCGGTAGGTCTTAGCGGACTTGCTAAGATCCCAAGGGCAATCCGCATTGAGGTGCTGACGGGCGGAACACCGTCAGAGGCACGCGTAAATCCTGGTTGGAGTTTGTTTTATAAATATGAGCGGTCCCAGCGCCATCGCCAGAATTGGCTGGTCACCGCACAATATCCTGCAAGGAGAATATGACGATCGCCCCCGTAAGAACGAGGAAGGTAATGCAAATCACAGTGTTGAGGTGTATCTGTTTCATAAGCTCTCCTTGAATACAGCTTCTTACCGGAGGACGACTGGTTGCGAGCGCCCGAGGCGGCAGCAGCCAGTCCACAGAAAAGGCGTTCGAGCATTTCGTACTCACCAGTTCGGGTTGGTAAGTTCAAAAGACACCAAAATGCAAAGAGCTAGACCAGGTGGTACCAGAGCGACTCCCAGAACCCAAAAGCCATACAGCGGGAACAGCAAACTGGCAGCAATGGATAGCAAATACAGAAGACCAACTGTAATCGCGCATTTCGGATGTGGTGGCGTGGCAAAATCGTCCTGGTAGTCGAAGACCATTTTGGTCACGATTGCGCCGACTAATATGGTGACGAGTTGAAGTGCAACTAACAACAAACTTTGATCGTAAGAAACGGCGAGCAACATCGTTCGGGTCCTCTTCTGAATACTGGTGGATGGGGTAATTCTTGGATAAAAAACGTCAGCAGCTTCTTCACTCATTCTTCACCCATTGCAATCGCACCGACAAGGACCAACAGTGAGATTGAAGTAGCATGGTTCGTTGGGGAATTGCGGATTAAACAGTTTCAAGACACCACTGCCGGTACCGGATTGCTTAGCGGATTCTGACCAGCCAATTTCGAAAGTGCGCATCGAATAGTCTCCGACATCATCGTAACCAGTCTGCACGAGATCACCTTCAAGCACGAGTTCATACTCTCTTGACGCGATTAGAAACAGCTCCAGGCCTTGTTCGACACCAAAGGCGATTGCTCCGGTGAGTCCGTGAAGACCTTCGCGATGATCCTGTTGCAACTTGGCACAATCGCGGCGCCAGTAGGTGATTGAAAATCTGAGCCTGTCAATAGATTTTTCATTTTTGGAGTCAGGCTGACGTTGGCCTCTATCGGATTGAGCTTGCGGGGAAGTAACAGCAGAATGGTTTGATTGGTTCATACGTTTTTCCAGGTTGGTTTTTGGAGTTCTATATCACGAAATTCTGTTCTATCGATTTGCTCCGTTCCGCCCAGGAACTCGCCGTCCTTAAGTTGTCCAAGACTGAGTCAACGTCTAAGACGAATTACCGACAAGCAGCCAGCAGTTACCTGTCTCTAGTCGCTCGTTAGCAAAGAGATCTGCTTGGTGTTGCTGGTAATGATGCTCCCTGAGGCTAGAGAAAGTAGTCTTGAGTCAGTGTGACAAAGTCTCTTGAAAATACTCAAGTATCAATTGTTCGGAGCGCTGTATGGCTCTACTCACGGATACTCACTGTCTTCGGCATATTTGGACTACATTCGTTTAAATTTGAACTCAAAGATTTTTGAGTGGAGTGCATGGCCTGCTTCTCGGTGGACGCCTTTAAATTGGGTTAGTGGACTCCGCTCAGACAAAAAGCTGTCGGTCGTAGAAGGAGTTTTGTGGGGTTCAGAGGGTCTCCTAGCACTAGCATCGTATATGGTGCGGCAGTTTCAAAAGATGAAACGGATGGTTGAAGGCGAAATCTTTTAGGCAGTTTAAAAAATAGTCTTTCAGTCGTTTTTGCCCAAACCACATTTATTGTGATGGGCCTGGGACCAGCCTCGACACTTCCAAGGCGCCAGTCCGAGCGTCGCTAGCACACACTCTGAATTATCTGCAAAAATCCATTGCCTAATGAAATCAGGACGACATAGTATCGGAATAATTCGAATTCAGTTTCTATCCAAATCAAAAAATAATCACTAAGCACTATAACAGCAATGCAAACGAATCTTTTTCGACACGGAGCTAATAAGCTCTGAGCGTTAGTACTCAACTTTGTTGTGAGTTTGATGTTTTTGTACATGCCGCACCTGCGCAGTCGAATAGCGACCAGGGGAATCAGTCGGCACTGCCAACGAGATCTTGGAGATCTCATGTAAACAGTCTCGTCATCTGCCTGTTAGAAGTCGACTGATGAACTGATAGGTCTTTTGCAGAAGAATCGGCTTCGATTATTGCCGCCAGCCATTTCGTCCTATTTCCCTACACAACGGAGTTCCAATGAGAAAGCAAATTATAAATTGGATTAAACGACAGTTCGAATGGCACCGTCTGTGGCGGCAGTTACTCGATCTGACATGGATATCGAAGGTCGGTCGCGACTGTGCCGACACTTGCCGGATTGCATCTTTCAAAGCCTTTGAGGCCTGGGTGTCTGCGGCTCAAGAGCGATACGACGCCAGCGACCTTGAAGGCACAAATGATGCGGTGAGACGTGCTTCAGCAAGCTTTGCGCGATTGAATGATGCGTTCCGCAAGCGACTATACGCTCTTGCTCAGTCAGCTCGCAGGGAGGAATATCGAATGCGCGTCGCTCAGTTGTGTCAATAAGGCTAGAGCGCGCTGACGCTAGCCGGGTTTCTCATTCGTGGAGAATCGAGACGTCGCCTTAGTCTAAAAGCCTTAAAATAACTTGAGAGGACTGGATGAAAACTAAATCAGCCGATTTCAACGCACTCACAGATGCGTCTTCGGTCAAAAAGACCATTCAGGAAGCCTTCCAGCGTGTTCTATTTGATGGATGCACTTCCAAGGTGCGCATGGACTTAACTTTAGCGGTTGTGCATGGTGGTGGCGAAAAGGACGGCAATGTGCTGGTCTCTCGAACTTTGTCAGGATCTGAACTGAGCGAAAATCATGTAGTGAGGGCGTATCAAGACCTCGCCAGAGAGATGCCTGATCTGATAGACCGACTATCGGCAGGAACATTTCTCATGCAACTCCATTTAGAGAAAGTTTCTGGGTAAAGTTCTTGACACCATGCCATGACTGCCACAGAGTTGGATTGCCATCGATCGACTTCGGGGCTGTCGAAGCAGTGTCGTCGCAAGTAAACCTCGATTGACGCTGTTCTGTTTATCACAGTCGTGGAGGGGCAACCCTCTGCGACTGTGGTTTTAGCTTGATAGTTGGCATACTAAATCAGGTGGTAGGCTCCATTTTTGGAGCGAGTGAGAGACGAGGTCTTGGGGCTGAGTGTGAGCAGCAGGCGTAGCTCCTTTTCTTTGGACATGCAAGCGTGCAGCATCCGCACGGCTCTACCGGGGCTCAGTTCGGACAGTGAGCAGAAGGATTGAACCTGAGTGAGCTGGCCGTCGTCGCCGGTCTCGAGCACTTCGACGAGGTCATCGTGCTGAATCGAACGTCCGTTGTCGAAGTTGAGCTTCACGAGGCAGCGCTGTGTCGCGTGTAATTGGACCTTGAGACCAGTCGTGGGAAAGGGTGGGACAAGGCGCACTTCCATGCCGTTGATGCGTTCTTGGGCTTCGCAACCGCCTTGTTCCGAGCTGATGAATGTGACGTCTACGATGTCGCCGCGCTTGGCCTTAAGTAAGTCGGAGCATGGTGGATGTCCTCCTCTCGCATGGAGCGCAGGCTGGAAATGATCAAAAAGGCAAAAAAGCGGTTAGGGGTTGTGGTGGATGGGCGGGCACGGGAGGCCGGTGTTGACCGGCCTCCGCGTGCTGCTTAGATGACGTTTTCGTTGCGCAGGACCGACAGAATCATCTCGACTCGGTCCTCGGGCGTGGGGAGCAGCGGGATGTCGAACACCCGCGCGCCCGTCTCCTCGTACACCCGACGCGCGATGGGGTTGACGCGCAGGGTGAATGCGGGGTCCTCGTAGCGGATGCCGTCTTCCTCCCACGGGACGGGGGCGAGGACGAACGCGTACTGGACCAGACCGTTCGGCAGGTCCGCGAGGAAGGACGGCTCTTCGCACCCGGTCGCTTCGCAGTAGTAGCGCCCGTCGTACGCGCCGCGGTCGGTGAAGACGAACTTCGTACCGCTCATCGCGATGGCGACCTCGTGCTCCTGCTGGCGGATTACGACTTCGCGCCGGAATCCGATCGGGTTGATGACCGGGCAGAGCTTGCCCTCCTGAATCACCTCGGTCGCCTTCTCGTTGATGGTCTTGAACCCGCGCTTCCGGAGCAGGCTGATCTGCTTCGTCTTGCCGATGTTCGGACCACCAATCAAAGCAGCTCTTACTAGCATTGCCTCATTTCCTTAATTAACAGGTGAAGAAGATGTTGTCGTGCAAGAGGCCGAGCGCAGAGCTCGCAACTTGCATGCAGTTACTTCTTCTGCCGATGTTCTCTGTGACTGAGACACACTCACAGGCAGATTGCCCTGCGCTTCCGACGCAAGGACTTGTTAGGCTGGCTATTCGAAACTATTAACTACGTGTGGTTTGAGAAGCCTCTCAACTAGTTGTGAAATCGCAAGCGATACCAAAAATATAGGTAGAGCGGTAATTGAATATCAAAGTCGGTGCTGGAAAACCCCAGTCCCTGGAACTTCTTGTGCCGTAAGCATTTTCAAACACTATTGAGCTTGAATTAATATCGTTTCATTGTTTATGTTTCTCTAAGCACCGTATCTGATGCCAAAGTCGCTATGCAAGCAGCGTTTTGTGATATCAAGAGGATCAAGAAGATTCGTGCTTGCTGGATCTCGACAAGCAAATGCCGGTGCCGCTTTTGGAAGCTTGCAGTTTTGCTCGTTCCGCTTCACCGAGTAATGTCGCTACGTCAATTGCGTCTTCAGGGATGCATGCTATGCCGATGGAGACGAACATGCCTCCAGCACCTTCTTTTCGATCGAGAGGGCTCGTAGCTAGAGATTTGAAGATCCGTTCTGCTATGCGATGCGCTTTTTCGGCACGAATGCCTGGCAACATTACAGCGAAATCTCGGTCGTCGTAGTGAGCAAGCACGTTGCGACCGCTAGTCGCTTGGTCGACTCGCTCAGCTAGCTCTTGCACTTCGCCGGCGGAAAGCACGGTCTTGCCTCGGGCTAACGTAGCGCGTGTTGGCTGAATCTCCATAATCAGTATCGATATCGCTGACGACGCGCACTTGATCTGTACGCCGAGGAGGAACAAGAGCGCCGGGTAAGAAAAGATCCCCGATTCACCGGAAACCATTGCTCTCCTTACCGAGTCTATCAATCCGCTGTCGATCTGCTTAGGCTGTAAATCAAGATGCGAGGCGGGATGTGCTGATACAAGTGCGATAACATTTTGTTTGAGCAGGTTGGCGACAACAGGAACCCACTGTGATCTGAGTAAATTGAGGTCGCTGACGATGTCTTCCAGAGTTTCCCGACCGTCGAGTTCGATGTAAAACTGCTTGAGGAGTGTCATGCTGAGAGGCTCACCTCGAGTCATGGTTTCCTCGAACTCCTCTTCGCTCAAATCTTCATTGACGTGCTGCAGAATTGAATTCATCCTGATACCAGCTTTCATCAGGTATGACGTGTTGTCGAGCAAGAGAACGCCTTCGAGAAGCAGCATCTCCAGTCCACGATTGATTGTTTTTTCGTCCGTCATCAGCTTCGGTTCGAAGGTGAAATCGCCGTCGGACCAACAGACGACCTGCAAAAAGCAGTCTTCGCCTGTGCCTTTGGAGCCTTCGGCATGGACAGGTACGCCCTTCACAAAGTAGATATCCGCCCAGGTTGTTGGATGGCGTTGGATTTTCAATCGTCCAGACATGGCGCCCATGCTTATCGATTGCACCAGGTTGGTGAAATGAACCAATTTGAGATTGCCCTTCAGCATCTCTTCGCGCGGCATCAACGCGCTCATGTTGTCTTCCACCGGTATATTGGTGAAGGTATGGAGATTAAGCTCCCCTACCGTGGCTCTAGAAACGCTCTTTGGTGCAGGCGCTGAGAATGATTCAACTGAAGGTGTCATCTGGACATTGACTTGCGGTGCGCTCGTCAATGAGTCCTGCCCCACCTGGCTGACTTGAGTCAGAGAGTCCTGTCCCATCAGATTGACTTGTGGTGCGTTTGTCAGTGATTCATGCCCGACTTGTGACTGGGCTGTACGCAGAACCGTGGGCTTGAGCCCTAGTGCTTCCAGCATTCGATCTCGCACGGGAGCGACTTCGTTGCTTTTCAGTTGCCAGAGCTCCTGTGTCTCTTCTGATCCGCGGCTGATGAACATGTGCCAGTCGCACTGCTCGGCCTCATGGACGAGTGAGATGGCATAGTTGTCGGTGTTGTTGACAGTCCAGCCAAGATAGAACTTTGCGCCGCTTTCCTGCGAAGCGGCTTCGATGAGTGATCGAAGATCGGAGGCTGTCGGCTTATCTGAGAGAACCTTGTGTCTCTGAGAACCTTCAGACTGGTTGAGCATTGGTCCAACTGTTCATGATCGGGATCCAGTTCATTGTACCCAGCCCATGGTAATTAACCTGGAAGAATGGAGCTGCGTCTGTCGGTAGATTAGCAGTGTCACATAATATCGGGCTCGTAACCCGGCTGGGGACTAGAGCGATCGATCTGGTTTTCAAGAGAAATTTTGGTAAAACCCAGACCCTGGAGTGTTACGAGCGATAGATATTAACCAGTTATTAAATCGGGACATTCGCGCAAGTTGATGGTTGAGTTCTTGTTCCGGTTGCAATATCGAAATGTGAGTTGATTCGACGGTATTGCCAGAGTAAGTGCGATAAACTCTTGTGTCTGCGGACATGAGGACGTGCTGCCGGTTTGGGTGACGACCTTCGTTCCGTTTGAATGTGGCGGCGCTGCCGCTGGAGAAGCGCACATATGTGAGGAACAGGCCATGCTGAAATCGGAAGCCGAAAGAGTAATTAGAAAAGCCATCGAAGAGAGCGACGCTCAATTCACCGAAGAGCAAATCAAGGCTTTGAGCCAGATGATGCTGAAGATATCCGCCACCACCGTCGAAGAGGCGTTTGCAAGTTGGAAGCCGGGTGGCGGTGGTGGAAGACCGCAGTTTTTCGCTTAATCTCAGACCGGCAATTACCCAACTCCTAAGAGGTTCTAGAGGACCATGTGCCCTATGTCGACCGCATTAACCGCCATTGATAAGGCAAAACAGCTTCAGGATGAGATTGTGGAGCTCAGGCGTCACATTCATCAAAATCCCGAGCTGAGCTTCGAGGAAAATGAGACGGCTCGACTCGCATCTAACCGGCTCAAAGACCTGGGCTTTCAGGTGAAAGACAAGGTCGGCAAAACCGGCGTGACTGCTGATTACGGCAAGGGCACTTTGATTGCGATTCGCGCGGACATGGACGGGTTGCCGATTGCGGAAGCTAATAAGGCTTCGTACTGTTCGAAGAATCCTGGGGTTATGCATGCTTGTGGTCACGATGCTCACGTCAGTTGCGCATTGGCCGCGGCGAAGATACTCTCGACCGAGACGCTGGGCGGCGCGATTCGCATGCTGATGCAACCTGCCGAGGAGTATGGCGACGAAGAGGGCGTGTCCGGAGCTGTGCGAATGCTCGAAGATGGTGCGCTTGAAGGGGTTAGCGCCGTTATCGGGCAGCATATCGATGCCAGCTTGCCGGCAGGAAAGGTGGGAATCCTCAACGGACCAGTCATGGCCGCGGTAGACGGATTCTCACTCACCATCAAAGGCAAGGGCGGACATGGCGCCTATCCGGAGACTACGATTGATGCCATTGTCATTGGTGCGCAAGTGGTCGAGATTATTCAGCAAATCGTCTCCAGGCGGGTATCGGCGCTCGAACCTGCCGTAGTGACGATCGGTTCCTTCCGGAGCTCGAGCACTCGTGGCAACGTGATTGCCGAAGAGGTGTATATGGAGGGCACGATCAGGAGCTTCAACCAGGCGACTGGAGCTCTTCTGCGCGCCGAACTGGAACGGGCCGCCAGCGTTGCGAGAGTGCTCGGTGGTGACTACGAGCTAAAGTTCCACCTCGGCTATCCGGCGACCGTCAACAACGACGAGATCGCTGGTGTGATGAGGGCGGCTGCGATTGACCTCATCGGTCCAGACAATGTGATTGATATTAGACCGAAGACCTGGAGCGAAGACTTTTCTTTCTTCGCGCAGAAAGCTCCAGCTGCATTTATGTTTTTGGGAGCAGAGATCGAAGGAGATCGCCGCAGTCATCACAGTCCGAATTTCGATATTGACGAATCCGGATTGTACATAGGAACCGCGATTTTGGCAGAGACTGCAAAGCGGCTGATCGGTCATTTTAACGAAAGGAATTAAGATGTCGGTGATGCCCGCGACGGCTTCATTCAGGCAGGCTTACTTAAGATTGCGATGAACAAAAATCTGGACAGATGCAAGCCTTATCCGTTCGAGAGGCTCGTGGAGCTGCTTGCCAATAGCGTGCCTGATTCGTCGAAGAGAGCGATTCGTTGGTCGATAGGCGAACCGGTTCATCCGGCGCCGGAGTTCGTCAAGACGACTCTGACTGAGCATTTGTCCGGGTTGAGCAGTTATCCGCTTACTGTTGGGTCTGACGCGCTCAGAGAGGCGATAGCGAGCTGGCTGACTTGGCGATTCAAGCTTCCAGCGCGAGCTGTCGACCCGGCTACGCAAGTGCTGCCCGTATCGGGGACGCGCGAGGCGTTGTTTTCGTTTGCCCAAGCTGTGGTCAACGGCGGTGGTGAGAGCCTTGTTGCTATGCCGAATCCGTTTTACCAGATTTACGAAGGCGCCGCATTGCTGGCTGGTGCCGCCCCTTTTCTTATTGATCTGGACAGTGATAATGGCTTCCTTCCCGATTTTCAATCGGTCGGCGAGGAAGTGTGGAAGCGGGTGCAATTGATCTATGTTTGCTCTCCGTCCAATCCTGCGGGAACTTGCCTGAGTATGGAAAAGTGGCACGAACTCTTGCGTTTGGCTGATCGCTTTGGCTTCGTAATTGCATCGGACGAATGTTATTCTGAGATTTATCTGGATGAGGAGAAGGCACCAATCGGGCTTCTAGAGGCTGCAACCGAGTTTGGTAACGTTGACTTCAAGAACTGCGTCGTCTTTCACAGCTTGTCCAAGCGCTCGAATCTACCGGGATTGCGCTCCGGATTTGTGGCGGGCTGCAGGGACGTTCTTTCCAAATACCGTCTGTATAGAACCTATCATGGATGCGCCTTACCGCCTCCTACGCAAGCGGCCAGCGTTGTGGCATGGAAAGACGAGGACCATGTGCGCGATAACCGAAAGCTTTACAGGCAGAAGTTTGACGCGGTTTTGAATATTCTCGATCCTGTTATGGAGGTTGAATGCCCGCAAGGCTCTTTCTACCTCTGGCCCGCTTCAGGTATGGATGACACGACTTTTGCAAAACAGCTTTTCGAGGAAGAAAATCTGCTGGTGCTGCCAGGCTCTTACATATCACGGACTAATGGCGGCAAAGACCCGGGTAAGGGGCGATTGAGAATGGCTCTGGTTGCTCCGTACGAAGAATGTGTCGAGGGCGCGCAACGATTGGCCTCTTTCGTGGAGCGTCGCAAATGACCGCCAATCATGATGGCGGGCGATTCGGTTATTGGTGTCGAAAACGGAGCTTGTATGTCTGACATAAAACAAATCATTGAAGAGTCCTTTGAAAATCGAGCCTCGATCAAACCGAGCAATGCCGAGAAAGCGCTTCGTGACGCCGTGACCGAGGCTCTTGCCATGCTTGATGCCGGTACTTGTCGGGTCGCCGAAAAAGTAGATGGATGCTGGACTGTCAACGAATGGCTCAAAAAGGCAGTCTTGTTGTCTTTCCGTATCGAAGACAACGCTATTATGCCTGGCGCCTATACCAATTATTGGGACAAGGTTCCGAGCAAGTTCGCCAATTACACGGAAGATCAGTTCCAGGCGGGTGGGTTCCGAATTGTGCCACCGGCAGCGGTGCGGAGAGGTTGTTACATTGCTTCCGATGTGGTTGTGATGCCATCCTTCATCAATATTGGCGCCTATGTCGATTCGGGAACCATGGTGGACACATGGGCGACAGTTGGCTCCTGCGCTCAGATCGGAAAGAATGTCCATCTGTCAGGTGGAGCGGGTATAGGCGGCGTGCTGGAACCGTTGCAAGCCAGTCCGACAATCATCGAGGACAACTGCTTCATCGGCGCCCGTTCGGAGGTGGTGGAAGGCGTTGTGGTCGAAGAGGGATCGGTTATCTCCATGGGCGTTTTTCTCGGGCAAAGCACCAGGATCTTCAATCGCGAAACCGGCGAAATTACATACGGTCGTGTGCCGGCCGGTTCTGTGGTAGTGTCCGGTAATTTGCCTAGTCAAGACGGAAGTTGCAGCCTTTATTGCGCTGTCATAGTGAAGCAGGTGGATTCGAAAACACGCAGCAAAGTCAGTCTTAATGAGCTTCTACGAACCCCTTGAGCTGAGACCGTCGGGTTGGGCCGCGAAGCAAGCGGGGTAAGTTGATTGAGATGGGCGCGCCCAGAAAAGGAGATTGTCAGTGTCAGATTCGCTAGATCTAACCATAGAGCTGGTGCGAAAACCTTCAATCAGTCCGGACGATGCAGGCTGTCTGGATGTCGTTATTCGTCGATTGCGCGGAATGGACTTTTCCGTTCAGAGGCTGGATTTCGGCACCACTTCAAACTTGTGGGCGACACATGGCGAGGGTGGTCCATTGTTGGCGTTCGTCGGGCATACAGACGTCGTCCCTCCAGGACCACTACTAGACTGGGAATCGCCGCCCTTTGACCCGGAAGAGAGAGAAGGCAAGCTCTATGGGCGGGGTACTGCCGACATGAAGAGCGGCATTGCGGCTTTTGTTACTGCCGTGGAGCGCTTCTTGGGCAAGAATAAAGAGCACGCTGGTACATTGGCTCTCTTATTAACCAGTGACGAAGAGGCTGATGCCAGCAATGGCACTATAAAAGTCGTCGAGCACCTGGCGTCTCGTGGTTTAAAAATCGACTATTGTCTGGTCGGTGAGCCCAGCTCCGCAAGCGTTGTCGGCGACACGATCAAGAACGGGAGAAGGGGCTCGCTTCACTGCCGGCTCAAGTTCATAGGGCAGCAGGGTCACGTGGCTTATCCCGAGAAAGCTCTAAATCCTGTTCATGCGGCTCTTGGTGCATTGCACGAGCTAGCATCTACCCATTGGGATGATGGCAATGAGTTTTTTCCTCCAACATCTTTTCAAATCTCCAACATCAACGCAGGGACTGGTGCGGATAACGTCATTCCAGGTGTACTCGAAGTGATTTCCAACTTCCGTTTTTCAACGGAGCAAACGGAAGAGAAGCTGAGGATGGCTACTGAAGTGATTCTTGACAAGCATAACGTTAATTATGAGGTGAATTGGCGGTTGTCAGGTCATCCCTTTTTGACTGCTGGTGGAAGGCTGTTGGAGTGCGTCAAAGAGTCAGTGAAAGAGGTTGTCAATATCGATCCTCTCCTCTCGACATCTGGTGGTACCTCCGATGGTCGCTTAATCGCCCCGACCGGAGCTGAGGTAGTTGAGCTCGGTGTAATCAACTCCTCTATACATCAGATAAACGAGTACGTCGATATAAAAGACCTCGATACGCTAAGCGAGATTTTTGAAAGAGTCTTAGAGAAAATGTTGCGCTAGCGCACTTGTCAATATCACTTATGATTGTGTCTTAGCGCTGTTTGCGTAACCTCAATTATTTGTTAGACGGTGTTTAGTGATTTGACTACCTGCTGTTCTTCACACTTTTATGTATTACAGCCTGGGATGCTTATCTTCGGTTTTTGTCTAACACAAGGTGAGTAGATGTTTAACCGAGAGCACCCTGTTCTGGGGTGTTACAAACCGGCTCCCGACCTTTATCTCCCCGTACAGCCTTGTTATTAGTAGTCATGTTTCTCAGTCTACTTTGCCCTGCTACCACCCCCTAGAACCAAGTCAGGCAGCCAGTTTTCAATCTCGCCCAAAGGAGTGACATCCTCGGTAGAGGTCCGTCTATCCGCAGGCTATGGTGGAGAAAACCCTGATGAGGACTGGGGTGCTTGTCAAGAGTGGTGTCACGACTGTCTTACACTCGTCTCATCGCCTTGTTGCGGACTGGTGTAGCTGTAGACGACCAGCAGCTCGTCGTGAGCGTTTGATGTTGCTGGCTTTCTCGCTAGGGAACAGCTAACTCTCACACAATTGCACGCTACGGAGGAGGTCGTATGACTGTGACTGCCGAAAAGAAAAAGGTGATTCGCGAACACGGATTGCCTTGCCAACCGGGGACCCTGTCCCTTGAGCTCACGGGTGAATGGCAGGTCCTTCGTGTAGAAGGACGTTATGCCGCGCCTAACCTCTACATCATGGAGGACGATAGCGGACCGAAGATGACGACGCACTTTCAGGTGGTGCCTACCGCTTCACCGGTGGACACAGCCAAAGTGACGAATGGCAATGTGTATCTGGGCTCCTACTCGGTGCCGGGCAACATGTTGCATGTCTTCGGACCGAACTCGGCGCTGAACAATTAGGTGTTTTTCACAGACTTGCTCTGGCTTCGCGGTCGCTGCCCGCGGGTTAGTTCGAAGTCGGGCTGCCGGCGCCAACGCTGAGTGTTGACGCCAGGCTGAAGATTGTGGGTTTTTGCGTTGTGGCCGGGTCCACAAGCTCTAACCGCCTGATTCGCATCGAGCATTACCCAAGAGCAGCCGGGTCGTCACCGACTACGGATGCTCAATCGCTCTCATGGTGAGAGCGCTCGCGATCAGGTATCCATCGGGGTGGTTCGAAAGTTCCACCCCTGAAATTCTGAAAGGGATTCCACGTGACTCAATCCAACGACCTGTTCTTCCCCCCCCGTTTCGCGGTTCTTCCCGACCGTCCGCTCCCGGCTCTGCCCGCGGACTGGACCTCGCCGCTCGCCGGCTTCGTCGTGCAGGCTCACAAGCGGCCTTCGCAACTCCTCGTCCGCGACAACAGCGGCGAGGAAGCCACCTACGGCGACGGGCTGGTCGCCTCCATCGCGCTGGGGCTCACTCTCGACCCCATCCTTCGCGAGGACGGCGAGTACGTCGGTCTCCTGCTCCCGCCGTCCAAGGCCGGCATGTTCGCCAACCTGGCGACCAGCTTCATCGGCAAGGTGCCGATCAACCTCAACTACAGCTCCGGCAACGATCCGATCAACTCGGCGATCAAGCAGACCGGGCTGAAGAAGGTGCTGACGTCGAAGAAGGTGTGGGAGCGCTTCACGATCGACGCCGAGCCGATCTTCCTCGAGGACATCGTCCCAACGATCACGCGCTGGACGAAGGCGCAGGCGTGGGGCTACTCGCGCCTGCCTCTCGCGCTGATGCGTCACGTCCTGCCCGGTCTGGGCCGCGGGCTGGAGGACGTCAACACTATCATGTTCACCTCCGGGTCTACCGGTGAGCCGAAGGGCGTCGTGCTGACCAACGGCAACTTCTGCTGGAACGCGCTGCAGTTGTGGCTCCACGCCCAGGTCGGCTCGGGCGAGAATATGCTCGGCTGTCTGCCGTACTTCCACTCGTACGGCTACGGCGTCACGCAGTGCGCGGCGCTGATGCTCGGCATGTCCGTGTTCGCCTACAACAACCCGCTGGACGCCCGCGGCCTGTGCAAGTTCGTCGGCGAGAACAAGATCTCGATCATGGCGAGCACGCCGACCTTCATGCGCAACTACCTGAAGCGTTGTGAGAAGGAGCAGTTCGCCTCGATGAAGATGCTCATGCTCGGCTCCGAGAAGCTCAAGGAGGAGCTGGCGGCCGACATCCGCAAGCAGCTCGGCTTCGAGGCGCTGGAAGGCTACGGCATGACCGAGCTCTCCCCGGTCGTCTCGAGCTGCGTGCATCTGCTGGTCAAGTCGCCGGCCACCGGCCTCGACATCTCCGGCAACCGTCCCGGCTCGGTCGGTCAGGCCGTGCCCGGTACCGCCTTCGCGGTGGTGGACCCCAAGACCGGCAAGATCCTGCCGCGCGGTCGGGCCAACGAAGGGCGCATCTTCTGCACGGGCCCGCAGTTGATGCGGGGCTACTTCAACAAGCCGGTCGAGACCGCCAACGTCATCCAGAACGGCTGGTACTACTCCGGCGACGTCGGCGCGGTCGACGAAGACGGGTTCATCTTCCTCACCGACCGTGAGAGCCGCTTCGCCAAGGTCGGCCCCGAGATGGTGCCGCTGATCCTGGTCGAGAAGGCCCTGCGCGAGAAGGCCGGCTGCAACGAGATCGACTTGCAGGTCGTCGGCATCCCCGACGAGAGCAAGGGCGAGAAGGTGGTGGTGCTCTACATCCCGGAGACCATCAACCCCGGTGAGCTCACCAAGGCGCTGACCGCGACCGGGATGCATACGCTGTGGATTCCGAAGGCCGCCGACTTCCACCGGGTCGAAGGGCCTTTCCCGACTGCCGGCATCGGCAAGCTCGACATGAAGGCCATCAAGAAGATGGCGCTGGCGCTTGACGGCCAGTCGTAATTCCCATCCTCACAGGAACTCGTCTCTCATGGAACACAACTACATTCGAATCCTCGCTCTGGCGGACAGCAGCTCACTTCTGCTGGACCCGTCCAAGATCGATTTCTGGACCTGGACGATCGTCGCCAGCGTCTTGCTCTTCCTCGGAGCGACGTGCGCGCTCGCCCTGCGCGTCCGCTACTGGTGGAAGGAAGGCCGTAAGCTCGTCGAGGAGCCCGGCTACATCACTCCGCGCGCTCCCGCCTTCGCTCGCGTCGCCCGGTACTTGGTGAGCAAAGCCTTCTGCGGTCGGTTCGTCGGACCGATGAAGAAGATCGGCTGGCACAACACGAAGTACAAGGGACGCCTGATCGTGCTCGTCAACCACCAGACCGAGCGCGATGCCATGGTCATCCCGTTGGGGATGCGGTTCCGTGTCGTGCGGGCGTTGATGGCGGTCACGCAGCTCTTCGGCATCCGCGTCCCGGCGGCTGCCTGGATGGGCATCGTCGCCGTCCACCACGACAAGAACCCGATGGCCTCCCTGCGCGGCATGATCAAGGTCTTGCAGAAGGACGAAGACTCCGACTGCATCGTCTTCCCGCAAGGGGAGCTGGTCCGCGACAATCACCTCGACCGGAAGATGTTCTTCGACGGGTCGATGATGATCGCCAAGAAGACGGCCGATAGGAGCAAGCGCCCGGTCGCTGTCCTTCCGGCGGCCATCGCCTACGACCGCAACC
>JAIERK010000182.1 GCA_019746975.1 Candidatus Obscuribacterales bacterium | reverse complement strand
GTGATCGGTTTGCAAATCAGAGATGACGACCAGGCGGATTGGTTTATGCACCTTAGCGGAAACAACTTTCTCGTGCCGCACTTCGAGCCAGGCGGGCTCAATGATGAAGGCGTCAATGCCGATAACGGCAAGCGTCAGAGAGAAAACGGCGAACACGGTCGCAAACTTTTTGTAGGTCGGCCAGGCGAAGCCCGCGCATGTAGCAAGCAGTCCCGTGCCGCCGATGAAAACCGCCATAGCCATCAAATTGAGAGCGTCGAAAATTCCGCGACCGAGGAAGAATGCCAGCCACATGCAGGCAAGGGGATAAATCGTCCACAGAACGAGGTAGCTCCAGAGTCGCTTGCGCAGCCGCACGAGAACCAGCGCTGAAAACAAAATGTATACGCCGAGAAAAACAGCGTATGTTGCAATCGTTTTGTCGATTGCGTCCAGTGGCCAGTTGATAGATGAGAGCGTCCAGTCCATTAATCTTTCCGTTTCTTAAAACCGAACTTTGCCAGAGGTGAGACTGTTCAGCGCGGCAATTTAGGCGAACGGACATCGGCCGTCGCTTATATTTTGTTCCTCGAAAAGAGTGGTCAGGCGCGCACCTTGGCAACCATTCCGATGAAATTTAACAAGCCAAGTGGATCGTCCGTCATGATGCCATCTACGGGCATCTTGAGCATGTTGAACCAATCTCTCTGACCATTAACGGTCCAAACATTAACCTTCAGGCCAGCATTTCTGGCTTCCCTACAAACGTCTTCTAGCAAAGACTCGAAGTATGGATGCCAGAATTTCGCCGACATTGCAGAAGCCATCTCTACAACATCGTGAGGTATTCCATCCAGGAGAACCGCATATTTCCATTCCGGTTGTTTCGACTGCAGCGCCTTTGTGATTCGATTGTCGAAAGAACTGAAAATGATCTTGTCCATATGTGGATAATCACCGAAGAGATCAATTAGATCGTCATCGATGCCTGGATAATCCACAGGCAAGTTTTTGATTTCGACATTCAAAATCAGCTGACCATCAATAAGTGCAAGGACATCACTAAGCAACGGAATCTTCTCCGCGAAGAACTCCTTATGAAACCAGGAGCCCGCACTCAAGCGCTGAAGCTCGTCAAAGCTACAGTCTTTCAGTAAACCGACTCCATTGGTTGTTCTTCCCAAATCGTGATCGTGGAATACAACCAGTTCTCCGGTTTTACAGCGTTGAACATCCAGCTCGATTCCATCGACACGAGCTTCCAGGCTCTTTCGAAAAGCCGCCATTGTATTTTCCGGTGCCCATTCGCGCCCACCACGATGAGCGTACACCAGAGCTTTGTAATCAGACATTCGCGCCTCGCAATCTAGATATCAAACACCTTTTGCGGATGCAAGAGACCCATACTTGCTGTCACGATAAGCTTGGATGGAGGTTGGACCGCAATTTTTTCGAGCGGAAGTTCGATACCATGTTCGATACCAAACAATCCCTTTATGTTTTTCAAGACCAAACATCCTTTTTCCACGGAGATTTCAAAACGCACTTTCTCCGTCTGTTTAATCACATACTGTCCCCAACGCTCCGCAGTCGGATGTTCGTTGACGATATTAATCACGTTGGATTGTCGGATGATTTCGCGAACGTGCGAAGCGATTGCACGAATGAGGCCGGGAATCTGATCGCGACTTCCAAAAGTTTCAATCAACGCACGGTCGACAAAGTATCCGTGCAGAGAGGCATTCTCTGGTCTATCTTCCAGGAATTTGATCACACCGGAGAAAGGGTCGCTTGCTGCTTTGACAATTCGCATTGCGGTTCCGGTGAGTTCTTGTTCGACTTCTGCCAATTTCTGAAGTAGTTGCTCTGGTAATTTTTCTTTGGCGCAACAATCACAGGTCACAGTAATACCTCATTACTAATTCAACTGTTCCCCCTTCTACAGGCGTAACTCGCCATTTTACGAAGGTCCACTTTACTGTTATTACTCATTTTTCATTTTTCCGCAAGTCAAGAGCTCAAAGTCCTGACAGGTGCAGAAATTAGTAAGAATCTGAGAATTCAGATCAATTAATGGTAGTTTATCTTGACATCGAGGTCAATAGACGCGCAAAACAGCCGGTAGAATAGGCGAGAAGTGAGCCCCAGTAAACCCAGATTTTCAAGAGATCCTGGATAATGGGCTTTCCATACAAAAAGGCCAAGTCCAAACCATGTCGCACGAACAATCCGTCGCCATAATAATCCCGGCAAGATACGCCTCTACCCGATTTCCAGGCAAACCGCTTATCTCGATCGCTGGTAAAACGATGATTCAGCGGGTTTGGGAGCAGGCGAAACAATCAAAGCTGGCAAAACACGTCATCGTAGCAACAGACGATCAGCGTATCGCTGACGCAGTCAGGGCTTTCGGCGGTGAGGTCCGGATGACCAGCGATAAGCACGAGTCAGGCACCGATAGGCTCGCTGAAGTGGCGAATAGCCTGCGGGAAGTCGGCATTATCGTAAATGTCCAGGGCGACGAGCCCTTAATCTCGCCATTGGTGATTGACGCCGCGATTAAACCGCTCATCGCCGACCGGAGCGTGGAGATGTCCACAGTGGCTTATCCTGTGAAAGATGACGAGAAGTGGCAGAGCCCACAACTTGTGAAAGTGGTGACGGACAGGCAAGGTTTCGCTCTCTATTTCTCGCGACACCCGATTCCATTTCTGCGCGATCCTGGTGAAGGCGCCAGGGCTCCTCGTTTAGGTCATGCAGGGCTTTATGTCTATCGCAAGGAATGCCTGGCGAAGCTGGCGGGGCTTGCACCCACGCCGTTGGAACAGACAGAGAAGCTCGAACAGCTCAGAGCTCTTGAAAACGGCATCAAAATCAAAGTGGTTGTACACGAACACAACTCGCCTGGCGTCGACGTCCCCGAAGATATCGCAAAAGTCGAGGCACTTTTGGCTGTGCCTCACGTCGTACCGGTAGTAGGAAGCGGTGCACTCTGAGTTAGATATATAAGGAATACACCTCGACATTCCATTATTCATCAATCTTTGACGTCAGTTTGGCTTTAAAACTACAATTAGTGGAGCCTATCAACCAGGGAATAGAGGAGAACACAATACATGGCGAGAAGTTGGCCACTGGCCCTGATGTTTGCTCTATCCATCGCAATTGGTCAAGACTGCCAGGCTGCCACGAAGTACAGAAACGCTGATTCGCGACAACCTCGCTACGCTCCAGCCGTCGGCGTCGACGGAATGAAGCCGGCCGATACAATGTCTCCGAAAAATATTCCAGATTTTGCCGACCGCGCCAAACTACCAGCCACCACAGGCGGTGATACAGATAGCAGCTCAGGGACAGCCTTGAAAGCGGACCTGGCCTCGACCACTATTCCGGTCGAGACAAAATTGAAGCTTGTGTTAGAAACAGCCGTTGACGCCAAAGAGAGTCAGCCTGGCGATATTTTCGAAGCGCATGTGAAAGATGATCTCTACATAGGTATGACGTTGCTACTACCGCGTGGAAGTTTTGTCCGCGGTCGTGTCGCTCAGGTCACGAAGCCGCGGCTTCTCAGTCGTGCCGCTAAGATCGGACTTAAGCTGGAGCAAATCGTAACGCCACAAGGCGAAGTGATCCCACTCGATGCTACGCTCGAGTTCAAAAAAGGTCTCTCGAATAAGCAGGGTCAGCTCGACCCAGGCACCAGCTTTGGTACCAGAGTAGAAGGCAATGTCAAAAGCGTCGCCGGCATCAATCCAGATGGAAGCACCAAAGGGGCACTTGTCGCGGCCAACATCGCGACGCTGGGAGCTCCCGTGATTGCAACGGCCATAGGTAGTTCTGCCATCGCACTGTTTTCCCAGGGAGACAATGTAAGTCTCTCTCCCGGTCAGGAAATAGAAGTCCTTCTCACCAACGATCTAGGGTTACAGATCAACTGATTTAACAACTGATTGGCGCCGGCTAAGACTCTCCACGACTTGTCGCCGGCACGAAGACTGCATGTCGAAGGAGTGCTGGTGACCGACAAGTTGAAGTTCGTGCAATTCACGGATACCCATCTATACGAGAATTCCACGCATCGGATGCGCGGCGTAGACACTGGTTTAACATTTCAGCAAGTCGTGCAACAAGTCGCAGCATTACACCCAGAGATTGATTTCGCTCTGTTAACCGGCGACATTTCTATGGATGAAACAGCTGAATCATATGATCGAGTGCGAGAGATTGTTGCCACCATCAACGCACCGAAATATTTTCTACCTGGCAATCACGATTGCTTCGAGACTATGAAACAGTCGTTCTCGAATGACACAGAGAAAAGCAACATTCGGTCAGAGCGCAGTTTTTCCAACGGCAATTGGTTCATCATTCTTCTCGACTCGACTGTCACTGGTCGAATTGAAGGCAACCTGAGAGATCGGGAGCTGAAGAGACTCGACAGCGAACTCAGCCAAAATTCTGACAAGCATGCCCTGGTATGTTTGCACCATAATCCCCTACCGTTTTCAACAGAGCCCGAGCATGATTACGGCCTTAAAAATCCCGAGGCTCTTTTCGCTGTTTTGGATAAACACAGCAATGTGAAGGGAGTTGTTTGGGGACATGTGCACTCAGAACATAATCTAGAGCGCAAAGGCGTCCCATTCCTGGCAAGCCCATCGACATGCATTCAGTTCAAGCTAGAAGACGACGGTGTATCAGTAGATAACAAGGCGCCTGGCTACAGAGTCTTCGAATTGAATCAAGACGGTTCAATCGATTCGACAGTAGAATGGCTGCCGCACCTTCCCGAAGGACTTCAACTCGTCAGGCTCTAGAGCCCTTACTGACCCATCACCTTGTAACCAGCAGGCACTTTGAAGGCATCGGCAGGAGGCGCGCCGGCAAGCGACTTCAATACCATCGACACTTTTCCTTGCGGAGTTGTGGTCGCTGTTTGAACCATAATTTTCACGTCATCGCCAACCCACACTTCAGTGTGAGCACCATCTTTCGAGTAGGAGTAGCCATGGCACGGATGTCCACTGATCACCTTGGTACCAATCAGTTTTCCGCCCGCTTTTTTGATCGAATCTTCATCCGAGTTAACATTACTCGAAGTGTTGAGCTTGCCTTTCATCGCCATTTTCGATTGCTCGATGAGGGTCGTGCTCGTATTCGCTTTATAGTCCATTAAAGTGGTGAACTTCGCACCATTGACCGTAGTTTGCGTAAGAAACTTACCAGCACCATCCGATGCCATTCTGAGCTCGCTCTTTCCCTGCGCATTGGTCATGTCATAACGAGCGTCGTAGGTCTGAGTGGGATAGTCGGCTGCCATCGCAGATGGTGCCGATATCGCGGCCGCAAGCAAAGCGAGGACAAGCTTCTTCATCATGTTTGATGCCTCCAAACGGTTTACTGAATCCATATTAGTCGTCATATTCACTATAATCACTTGACTGAGCGCTATACTTTAAGCAATCGTTCAGTTTCAATTCATATACAAAACCGTGTGCGTAAATAGGAAGACAACTCGATGAAGAAATTCACTGCACTGTCCCTAACAACAGCTCTTCTTGGCAGCTCGCTCATCTGTGCGCAGGCAGCGTCACCCGGAAAAAAGGGGTGGGTCAATTTCGGCTCTACGAGCTTTGCCTTCAGCTATCCCATGTCTATGGGCACGAAAATAAGTTCAAAAAAAATACCTGCAGTCAAACTGGCTTCGCCCGATGATAAGCCGGACGATGTTGCACCAGAGCATTGGAGCGTGAAGTTCACCAGTGCGGACGCACATCTTAATGTTATTCCAATATTCGACAGCACGGTCAAAGATTTTAAGACAGCTTATCCCACGGTGGCTGATGCCGCCAAAGACCTCCGGAAGCTGCTCACGAGCCACCCGGCTACCGTCAACGATATACCTTTCTTGCCGTGGGGAGACTGTTCGACACCAGTTCACTCGCACGTCAAATATGTGAAATTCAAGAACGGTTCGGGAGTTCGTTATCTCGCCAATTATCAAATAGAACCAGAAGAATTCTCTAACGATGGACTCGTCTACTCCATGCAGGGTTTGAGCGACGATGGGAAATACTTCGTTTCACTAATGGTACCGGTAAAGACTAAAGTTCTTCCGGAGAAAAGCTCTGTCGCGACCTGGAGCAAGGACAAATACGAGAAATTCAGCCAAAACTTCAAGCAGTATTCGGCTGATACGAAGACGAAGCTCGACAAGATTCCGGACGACGAGTTCTCGTCCAGACTATCCTTGCTGGATGAGATGGTCGGCACCATTCAGGTGAAGTAGTCACCGCTGGCAATACCACATTCACTGCCCAGAGAAATTTCGAAGAGTTCGCGACGCAACGACCTCGACATTTACAGTTATCGAGGTCGTTGATTGCTGACGTTCGAAAGAGCTCTCTGTCGTTGACTAATGACGTTCTCCTACCGAGGGGTAGCCCACCTCCTACTTTTGAATCAAATGAACTAGCGCCGGTTCTAGCTGCGGATACTGGAATGCATAACCACTTCTGACCAGCTTGTCCGGTTGGACTCGTGCACTGGAGAGCAGGAGTGCGTCCGCCATTTCACCAAACAAGAGTCGAGCTCCGAAGGCAGGGACAGGAAAGAAAGCGGGGCGATGTAAAACCTTTGCGAGTGTCTCTGAAAACTCCCGATTGGTCACCGGAGATGGTGCCACGAGATTCACTGGTCCAGACAGTTTGTCCGAGGCCAAACTGTGCAAGATCGCTCCCGCCACATCATCGATCGTGATCCAACTCATGTATTGGTGACCATCGCCGAAAGGACCACCGGCACCGGCGCGGAAGGGTGGGAGCATCTTCGCGAGAGCACCAGCCTTCGGCGAGAGGACTATTCCAAGACGTATGTTGACGACCCGCACACTAGCTCGCGCCGCTGGTAACGTAGCACGCTCCCAGTCTGCGCACAATTCCGAGAGGAAACCGCTACCGGCAGGGCTGCCCTCGGTGAGGGTCTCTCCACCTCGGTCTCCATAGTAGCCAGTCGCTGACGCGCACACCAGAACTTTCGGAGGCTGCTTCATGCGCGCTAAACATTCACTGATCGCTTTTGTCGATTCGACGCGACTTTCTCTAATCGCCTTCTTCTTCTCGTCGGTCCAACGCCCAGAGGCGATGTTCTCGCCTGCCAGATGAACTACAGCATCGACATCTCCGAATACTTCATCGCCTCGACCAGATTCTATCGCGTCGAAACTGATATCATCCGCATTCGGCTCTGAGCCTTTTCTTACGATTCGTCGCACTTCGTAGCCGGCCCGCATTAGCAATGGCACTAGCGAAGAGCCGACTAGTCCATGGGACCCAGATATAGCAATTCGTTTCATTGGCTGCACCCGTCATCTACATTTCGGTTCTAAACGGTTCTTCAAAACCGGCGAAGGCACCTGACATAGACCCTCGCATATAATGATGCGCCTGCAGGGTGAACTTCAGGTGAACGCGACCTCGACGAGAGTGATCTTTCCACGAGGATCCGCGATTTCGACATGGCACCAGCAGCATTATACCGTGTATTGCAAGAATCATCGCGGCATGCTTGACCGTCGGATCTTCCCATTTCACTATAGGTAAGCCCAGCTCGCTCGCGACTTCCGGTTGCTCATTCAGTCGAACCTCGGCGAGGGCCGGCATGCCGGCAAAGGCGAATAGCAGCAGTGCTGAAATCGACACCATTTTTGCTCCGACAAGCCGCATTAGCCATCCTTCGTGGTTAGCGCAGAGTCAATCACTTAGTTGAGCACTTTTATAGCGCAATGTCGGTTACTCGTGGCTGTCATGCCTGAAGCGCGAAACAGTTTTTGCGCCTGTTATCGCTCCTAATCCGGTCTGGGCGACAAACAACAAAAATGCCAGCGGTCCAACCAAAATTACGGAGTCCTTTCGTTTAACATGCCGAAACTGCGTTTCAGCCGAACCTTGCCGCCGCAATCGATGGAATCAGATACTTAGGAATTGACAGACAAAAAATCTCGGATGGCACCGGCGGCTATGACACCCTGTCCGGCTGCACGAGCCAATCGAGGGTAGGGAGGAGCAACTATATCGCCCCCTGCGAACACACCTGCGACATCGGTTGCACCTCTGGCATCGACCTTAATATGTCCGTTATCGAGATCAAGTTGTGATGCATACAACTCGGTGTTGGGCGCGTAGCCAATTTTTACGACGAGAAATTCGCACTCCTGCTTCGAGCAGGCACCAGTTTGGTTATTCTTGACCGCTATAGATTGAATAGATTTGCCGCTTCCCGATACGCTCATAATCTCGCTGTTTTGCAGCACAGTAATTCTAGGATTCGCTTGTACATCTCGAATGACATCGGGGCGGGCCTTGAACCTATTGGTTCGATTAACAATAAGCACTTGCGGACAGCGCTCTGCCAGCCAAAGTGCGTCCATAAGAGCATTGTCGCCGCCACCGACGACCGCGACGCATTTTCCAACGAGTAACTGTTCGTTTGATTCGCAATCGTAGATATAGCTTGACTCGAATTCCATGCTCTCAGGCAATACGAGCCGCCGCACGCGATATCCGGTAGCTAGAAATAGAGCTTTGGCAGTGAAAATGTTGGAACCAGAGAAGACTTTCTTCAGTGTCAAATCGACGCGATCGATGTTCGTCTCACTAAGCACTTCGATATGGAGGCGCTGGCACAGCCCCTCTACCTCGGCTCGCAATTCCGCACCATTTTGAACAAACCCGGCGAAGTTCCTTATGGTGCACTGCACATCGGCTAACTGCCCACCAATATTCTTCCTGTCGTCGATGACCAGATAGTCGACTTTCGAATCGTGGAGTTCCAGTGCACAGCTTATTCCAGCCATGCCACCGCCGATGATAATCACGTCGTAACTGGTCCGGTTAGCATTCATTTCTCTTCGAACACCAACTTGTGTAAGACATATCCGCCCCTGTTGTAGCCGACCAAAACTGTGTCGCCATTAATAGCAGCATGGGCTATGCCCATTGCTTTTCCGTTATCAGGCACAGGAGTCTGTAATGTGGCTCCTGTTGAAAGATTCCAGGCATGGTAGTTTCCCATTCGATCGAAACCGATCAACAGATTGTCCCGTGATACTATCGCGAGCGGCTCGCAGCCGTTACCCCAGGCGAGCGTGAGATCCATTTTTCTAATCTGAGTTACCTTTCTGGTGACTAGATCGATAACTACCCACTTGCAGCCAGTTAGGTTTTCCCAAGCCCCAGGAGTCTTAACGTCGAAGCCGCTTCTCGGTCCGGCTACAAGCAATCGGTCCTCAAAATACTCAATCCACATCACATTGAAATTGACTTCGAACTCGAACAAGCAATCACTTGGCTTAAGCGAACCCTCATTCTCCGCCAGGGCGAAGCAACCAACTCTTCGCCCAGCCGCAACAGCAACTGTCCGCTGTTTTTCAGATACAGCAAATCCAGTCAGAATGCCCCACTCTTCGAGATATGCTTTTGTTCGAATCGCGGCACGGTGGTTCACAGACTCTCCGGAAGCCCGTGATATGGACCGCCGCTCACGGTCCTCATGGTCTTGCTCACCAGACCGTTGCAACTCGGAGTTAACTGCAACGGTTGCAGTATTACAACGCAGCCACTTATCCAATGGTTCTGACACCATCAGCCCCGGACAGGCCTGTGTCGGCGAAAGATATCCAGAAGGTGAACTGCTTAGTAAGTATGGCCAGACGAGTCCGAATCTCTCGACGTCGCCAGCCCAGCTCGTAACGATTTGCGGATGAATTTGCATGGGGACGCCAGGCGTCGCTAGCGGGTGTCGACAGGCACTTCCATTCGCCGAAGACAAGCCATAGCTCTTTGTGTCAAAAACACGCACGAGACCAAAGTGATTAATGAACCACAAATTGCTTTCCGGATCGAAGAACAATCCATGAGCATCGAGGTCGAACTGCGACTCTTCATCTTGGTTCGGAAAAGCCGTCTCCTCGAAGACAGCGACCTTATTCAATTTCTCGTCGAAGATTGATATGTCGCGACCGAGATTGTTGACCAAGAAATAATCGCCGGCGCAACTTACCCGACCAATACCGGCCGGCTGCGAATTCATGACATTGGCAGATGGTTGGCTGCTCACAACAGTGCGAACGATTGGTCTTAGTTCAGTCAAATTGCTTCCTCTATTTTTTCAAGACTTTGCATTGCAGTTTTTAACACTGCATCCGGAAGAATTGCATCCATGCATCTGCTTCCTTCTGGCTGAGCGCAATCCCACCCTCCAGGCGTCCAACCGGAAAAATCGGTCACAGATTCATAACTAGTGTTCATCGCCCTATCGATACAGGACGAATGACATGGTGGTGCTACCATATACAGTGCCTTCGGAAAGTCCCTGAAGTAAATGGGATTATGTCGATAGAGGCAGATGGTGGGTGTGGACTGTTGCACGGCCAGGTGCATGAGACCTGTGTCTACTCCAATCACCAGTGAAGCACTGCTAATCACATCCACAGCTTCGCCGAGTGTCTCTGTAGGTACCCACGAAAGGCCGGTATCAATAAGCGCTTTTACAGTTTTCGACTGATCTGGTTTGCCAATCATTATGCATTGCCAACCGTTTTCCACCAGAGCATCACACAACTGTAACCAGTACTTTTCCGGCCAACATTTGTACGCTCCGTCACTGCCGGGGACAAAGACTACTTTACCCACAACATCGGCGCGTCTATCCCATATAAGTGGAGCAGGTCGATCGAAGACCGCATCAATTCCAAAGTCTTCGCAAATCACCTTCAGGATATCGTTGATGCGTAAGCCAGGATGAGCCTTTTCGAATTCTGCACTTCCCCACCAGAAATCCGTCTGTATCGGGTGAAGTCTCAAGTTGATATACGTCGCATTATCCGAATCTGCAAGAATCGAAGCCATGTCATCTTCTTCAACGACGCCGGCCAAACCCTCGATCCGCTCTGCCAATCCATACTGTTGTGTGCTTCTCATTACCAGATATGTCTTGGCAGTTGACCTGATCAGCGCTTGGACGGCCGGCAAGGAGACAATCAAGTCACCAAGTCCCAAAGACACAGGAGCAATGAACGAAGCCGACGAAAAAAGTTTTGACATGGTAGGCTCAATGATAACACAGACCTCGGTTTAGAGATTTCCGAGGTATTCCTCCCGTGTAACCAATGACAGGCGGGAATTACTAGCGACTGACAATACTCTTGAGCTGTTTGTCACATGGCACTTAGTGCAAAGTAGGACGGGCGGTCTACGCATTTAAATTTTTGGCAATTGCAATTCAGCAATTCATGGGCGATTTCCGCCCCAGCGAATGCTGATGTAGACATACTCTGCAACTGCTCTATAGGACGGCAACAGCGAAAGCCGGTCGATCAGGAATACACAGATGGATTTTCAATAGACTTAAGTCTCGCTGACTGGTAGCGATTCTCTAGTACCACCAAAAAAAGCCTGTGAGCGTGGCAGCCACGATCACCAGGAGACTCGAGAGTACGACTGGTGCATGTCGTCTTGCTTTTGACAGCTTCCATACGCACAACAGGGCAGTGCAAAAGCAAACTAATGAGGTCAGAATATTCATTTGGAGAGACAAAATACTATTCAGACCTTTCTCAAAGACGCCGCCAAATCCATTTGACCCGTCAATGTAGCCCTGTGATCCGATGACCTGTGATCCGAAGTCTCCGAGCACTTGCGGCGGCCTCTGAGATACTCCCGACACATCATGCCAATTAGCAGAGTTTGGATGATCCTCGCCACACTCTGGACACGAAGACATACCGTCCATTGAGGTCTCAAGCGGGGCTGTGCTAAAACAGTCTCCGAAAGATTGCCCATAGGCATCGCGTATTGAGGTGCTCAATGCCATCGGAGAAATTAGAACAAGAGCCGCCAGAAATCTAACGACGCGCTTGCGCATGTTGCCTCCCGATTCATAGAAACCGATTTGTTGCTACAAATCTTCGTTGTAGAGAAATTGATTAGTAAGTTCGATTAGCATACGCAGCCTCGAAGGTTTTCACACTATCAAAAACCCTGAATCGGCACGATCATTTTCACAATCAAGAACAAAATTCGTGAAATGAGTCACTTTTCCTAAGACAATCTCGGGGTGATTCAACATTTGCGATCGTTCTGGAGCTGGCACATGCTGAATCCGGTATTGCCGCGCTAATGCCCGCCGGAACTCAATGATCCTTGAGATCTCTTCATGTGGAACATTAAAAATGCGCCCAGGAAAAGGACAATGGCCGTCCACTTCTGTTGCACCGTCGGCGCCGTTTTCGCTCGGCTCGCCTGTCTCGGCTGGTTGTTCGCTCCTGGAATTATCGTCGCGTTAGCTGAAGAACTCTTCTAAAGCTACTGCAAAACTCTTCAATTAATCAGTCATATCGAAGCGCATAAAATACCTTCGCGGGGCTATATGGGCTTCGAAATCGAAACTTGTTTCGGCGAATCCGAGACGCGTTCCGATACCACTAACTCATTTACCTCTCTCCATACGCAAAAACTGCGTCTTCAGAATGCGCCACATTCACGTCACGCTGGAATTGGTCTAATTCTGAATTAATAAGCTAGGAGCGCGGTAGCGTAGCTGATACCAGTAAGAGGTGTTTCTATGAAGGGCGAGAGTTTTGGATTGGGACGAGATCTTGGTGCACCAAACTCCAACGAGCCGCTGGTTTCACTTAACGAACTGCATCAGTTTAAATCAGTATTTCGAAATCAAATTGATAAGGACGGCGACTTAACTAATTTGCTTGGCAACTTGCAATTTATCTCAGATCCGGCCTCGGAAAACAGCATCAAGGATAAAGTTCGTCCCGTCACCGATGCAATTGTAGATTACAAAGGCATATCACTCGACAGGTTGAAAAACACAAAGGATCTGATCACGAAAAGCGCCAGCTTTAGAGAAAGTATTCCTCAGGGCAATGTTTTTCGCCTCATGGACCACCCACGCACCGGAATTCTTGCCCAATTGAAAAATAGTAATAGAATCGGTCCGGATTGGGAGCTCTACCCGACCGAGCCTGGCTCACCTGCAGACAAAATTGGAGCAGATATATTGTTGGTGAACACAAAGACGGGTAAGTTTTTTATTCTCGATCCCACTCAGCGAGAGGCTAAAGGCAATGTGTTTAATTTGAGACGAAACGGAGTCATACTGTTCGACAACAATTACTTTGATCGCGGCGGAGCTCTGAAGCAGGTCGACCCGGATAATCCGCAAGACATCGAAACAAGGGCTCAAGAATTTCGCCTGCAGCTCTCCAAGCAGATAGAAAATTTGACGAAATCAGAACCGGATTTCAAACTAGGTGAGACCCCACTTCCCGATATCCAGAGAAGCACCCCAGAGGCGACACAATGGCAAATTACAAAACTAATCGAATGGGCGAAAGCACGAGCCTTGCAAACAGGTGAGCGAGGGCGCGGAAAGTTTACCAACATGGCGGAAACACTTGAGAGGGGTGCCGGCACCTTCGAGAAACTGAGCCAACTCGAAAAGGCATCGCCAGCTCTTGGCGTCAGAGCAAAACAAATTGCTCAGCAGGAAATTGCAAACTTTGCTTTGTCCAAATGGAGGAAATCATCGTACAAAGAAGTGGAAGCTAAAACCAAGTCGGAGGTCTACTACCACGATGGCAACGTGATGCTGAAAACCAAGGATGGGGCAGAGCTTCATAACGGTGGCAACTTGCAAAAAACAGTTATGTCAGCATACACCGAGTTACTTGCCGAGGGAAGACTTCTTGCTACGCTAACCAACAAACAGTTGCGGGAAATAGGCTTCGATGTCACAAAGATAGATACGCTAAACGGTCAACAACGATTATCGGCGTTAGAACGGCTGGTCAAGACTGATGCAACGACGAAAAGACTTGAAGGTGACTTACGCAATTACTTAATCTCAGAGAGAACACAACTCGAAGCAATCGATAAGAATTCCCCGATAACAAAAAACATCGTGAAGAGATTGGCAGCTTCGGACGAAGATACGAATCTCCGAAGGACTGTCGCACCGCCACCACTGGTAGCGGACAGCCAATCGAAACCGATTGAACTGCAGATGCCCTTAGCCGCTCGAGATCTTAAAGCTTTGATAGGGGACAACGTCACGCAAGACAGCATAAGAGAAGCTTTCGATATGCTCATCGATGATCCGGCCTCGACAAGCAAGTGGTCCAAGGGCGAGTTGGAAGCATTCAAAAAGTTGGCAGAATCATATAGAACCGGCGACGTGCAGGCAGTAAAGCGTGTCCGTGATTTCTTTAAGCTTTCCGAAGTTCAGGATCCGACTCGACCAAAATTGGAAGCAGGAAAAATGGTGGCAGAATCCAGCGTCAAGCGTGTTCCCAACGGAGACGGGACAAGTACGATTCTCGACCAAGAAAATCCAATTTCAAAGCTGGGCTGGAAAGAACGACTGACAGACGAGGAGCTGCGCGGCATGCTCGAAGGGAAGAAACTACTCGAAGACCGCCAGAAGAATGGCGACCTGACACCAGAAGAGAAGAAGACACTCGAGGCACTAAAGTTCATAGAGCACAACATTAACAACAAGAAAGTACACGATGCAGTGCTGAGAAATGTCGAAGCGATGCGATTTGCAAGGCCCGAGGGTGGCTTTAAGGTAGGACAGGTAGTGGGCTCGGTAACTGCTGTGTCTATTCTTTTAATAGCTGCGCTCGGTGCCTACCTCTCCAGCCAAGACGGCGGTCACAAACAGCCCCTTCAGCGCGCCAGATTTGGTGGCACATAACTCGCCACGCGCGAGCCACGCATCTCCCCGTATAGTGCCTTCACCAGCGGGGGGAGAGCGATGCAAGACAAGACAAAAAATAATCGAGTTGATAGTATCAACGATGCACCTTTTCTCTTCGACAATGCGAACAGCACAAACCAATCACTGCCTATTGACTGGGAGGGCAATAAATCAGAAAAGACTGACGCGAACTCGATAACTAGTCATTTGATATCATGTGGATTGCTTCCGGCGGTGAGGATAGATCTGGCACCTGATGAGCCTATCGAAGAACCGCAAGAAGGTGACATTCAAGAAGCACCGCCGGAAGAACTAACGGGTGAACAGCTCGAAGTTGCGCAGGCATTGCAAGCAGAGTTAACTGGACGTATTGCTCGCTACACACCGCAACAACCAGGTCAAAGTGCCAAAGAATATCAGGATTCTCTGACAAAACAAAAGCAAGAGATCGAACAGGAAAGAGAGGACAAAGTATTTGGACCAGCCACGCAGGAAGCGTTCAAAAATTTTCTTACCTGGTATGAAAAAGTGGAAGTTCCTATGACCACATCAAATATGGCGTCGATGGGCCTGGAACCACCACCCGGCAATCCATTTCAGCTCCCGTTCAACGCCAACAAACGAACGATTGATCCCGATCTGTTTAAACAATTGGTGGCAAATCGTAAGCTAACTTTCGAAACCGAAATCAGCAAAACGGAACTCCCAAGTCGAGACCAAATGGAAAAGCTCAAGCATGGACTCGACTGGATAAAACAATGCAACTCGCTCCATGGTGACGCAATATTCGAAAATGAGAGTTCCGATCTCGACAAGACTATTGCAAAAAACAATCTACCTGCATCCTGGCGATCAGCCCAGTATGAAAACAAACATGCCTGGTATGAATCTGCTTCTGAGATGACTGATCTCGCAGTTAGAACAAAAAATCACGTAGAGGCAATGCATGGACTGTTCAAAGGTTCAAGCAATGCAGATTTTCCAATGGTACTACCGAAAAACTCGAGCATCACGGTCAATCTCGACGGCAAAAAATACACAGTCAAGGCAGAAGATGTCACCAAGTATCGCAGCGTGCTGTTAGACAAGAACTCGACCATAGAATCTGTAAGTCTCGACTTACCAGCAGATCTCCGCCAGGATTCACCAGCCAATAAAGTGAAGATTAATCGCATGCGGCAGTGGATGGACACGTACGCAGACACGATCGAACAAACACTCGGTCGACATCTGGATTACTTGAAGCATCCCGAACGCGTAATCATGTACGGCGATCAAGAGCTGCCTGATTCCGACACAGTCGACATTCAAGGCATCTTTAACGAGCGAGACGAATTGGTGCGCGTTGCCAATTCAAGACAAGAAAAGCTTGGACCAAATGAGCACTTCAAAGAGATGAATTTGCTGAGCTATGACTACGATGTAATTGAGACGGATGACAACAGAGTAATCATCGAGCAAACAATTCAGGGTTGGGACATGCCCTTTTACGCTTACCAAAACTGGAGATATCTGGGAAAAGAAGTAGGCAAACCGCTTTCGTTTACAAGAGAGATTCCGAAAGATTTCGAGAAAAACTACCAACCAGTCGACGTATCTGTGAATGGCCAAAACCGTAGGCTTTATCAATCCAAAGAGGATCCAAAAGGTCCTTGCTATCAGATAGTCGAGGTCCAGGGAATCAATCGACTAAAAGAAGTCAAACTCAACAACAAAACCGATTTTGTACCAATGAGCAAAGGCGGCAATGTCGTAGAAATCATGAAGGCTGGTGACCTGAAAGCACACAAGTCCGGAGAGCGCGTCGCGTACTATGGCGAAAAAGCGCTCATGGTCGGAATGGATGCGCTCATGCTGGCTGATGCTGTGATTGGGACGCACGGTGCGGTATCGGCGACCAGAGTAGCCGAAGAGACCGGACTAAACATAACAACTCGAGAGGCGTCTAAGCTAGCTCTTGCCAGATGCCTGAAAGGCAGCGTCGCCCTGGCTGGTGTGTTGAACAACGCGGGTGCCAGGCAGCATCAGTGGGGTCGAATAGCCAATACAGCAAGACATCTTTACTTTATCGGCGACATAGGCACGGGATTGGTTCGAGGGGGCTGGGGGCTGGTCAGAGGGGCCAAAGCCGGCGAAGCACTAGCAGCATCAGAGAAGGTACATAGTGTCATTCATGGTACCAAAGCAAATCAGATCTTTAACGGCTCGAAAGCTCTGGAGGGTATGGGATGGATCAAACATGCTCATACAGGAACGCACTGGGGCTTCAAGGTGACTGAATATGGTTTTCTCCCCGTCATCAAAAAAGATCTGTCGAACCAAATCAAGAGCATACAAGAAATTCAGGCTAGAGACCCGCTTGCTGACGCACAGATTCAAATCGGCGATGGTAGAGGTCTTCAAAAACCAGAAAAGGGAAGTTTTGATCCCAAGAACATCAAAGCCAAAGAAGCCACCGAAAACGTACTAGCAGGCTTCGCGGAAACACTTATGGAAGGTGGGTCCGCTGACAAAAGAGCACAGATAAAAGCAATAATGGATCGGACAAATGAATTGCTAAGCGCCGAGGCTTCCGAGCAAGACAAAGAAAACTTTCGAGAGCAACTGCTCGCAAAATTGACCTTCAGTACGGAAGAGGTCAAAACACTAGAAGACCAGAGAAAAGCGGAAATTGCAGTGGATGGGAAGACGGATGAAGAAATTCGAAAAATTACTGATGCAGATTTCATAAAGTTGATTCAACTCTCCGACGAAGACCTGCATAAGCTCCTTGACGAAGATACTCGCCAGCAGATACATCCGGCAGCGGTCAGAGCGCTGGCCGAGAAGATTCTTTCCGCGAAAGACAAAGATATACAGACGGCAGCCAGAATCGCTCTTATCTACCTGTCTCGAGACAATGACGGCAATGTCCAGCAGCAGATTGCCAGCATGAAATTTGCCCTTCCCGAGTACGAACGCGAGGTCGGCTACAAACATAGCTTTGATGGCAAGGAATGGTCCGACAAAAAGACGATCAAGGTGCCCTCCAGAAGCGTGCAGTACAGTCTCAATGCAAGTGAGGTCGTTGCCGATTTACAGCGCAATGTCGAATCTCCGACGGCTGCAAACCTTAGTATCGTATCTGGTGACATCCTCGTACGGCTGGGAGCAATTACACATAGGCAATACGCTGCGGTGCTTCAAGATGTTCTCAGCAGTCCCAAGACAACTGCCAATGAAAAAATGCGCGCGCTCGTTGATCCATCCGGAGCGAGGCTAGCCAGCATAATCGACGCCTTGAGATATGACGAGGACAACGATGACAGAAGCGACAGGAGTCTTGACGATAAGATAAAGGAGATCGGAAAGAGTTTCGGATTGACATCGATTGATTTACTGAAGACCCTTGAGACCGTGGCTAAAGACAGTCAAAATGCCGATGTTCGCGCAATGGCCGCGCTGGTGCATTATGGACTTTGCGAGCCAGACGTAACTCGAAGGCAAGAAATACTGATGGCTGCCAATTCCAGTTGGCATTCGCAAAATGGGCAGTTCGACGGCGCCTTCGCAAGAGCCGTTACCATCTTCATTAAGAACGACATGAATGTCAAAGTACCCGATGGTGCTCCGGCTAACACCGCCGATCTAATAAGAGAGCACAAGCTTACTGCTGCTCTTGCACTCGCTCGATTGGTTGACGATGACACGACCCAGAAGGACTGCTCAAGAGCCATAGCAGAATCTTTTAGCACTACCGATCCCAGACTGGCAGCACGGGTTATAGAACATCTACTTCCTACTCGGATCAAACATCTTGACGCAACTCAAATCAACAAACTACGCTGCGACGCAGTCGGTATTATAAAGTCCCCTACATCCGAAAAGGACGAACAAGTGATGGTGGCATTACTACGTCGAATGCCGGCAATTCTAGGCTCCGAACCGACAGCAGCAGCATCGCAAGAAATTACTGATCGACTCACCGACAAAATCAAGCAACTGATCGACCCTGCTGCAAAGGATGAGTATGCAAAGTGGTATCCGGAGATGCGAGCTCAAATAATCACTACTCTTGCAGAGCTCAACGTCCAAGAAGCAAGACCCTTGATTCGTCGGCACCTGGCGGCCTATGCAAAGCTATCGGTGGGGGATGAAACTATAGTGGCAAAAGAGATGGACGCGCGTGTTCGTTTGGCGGCAGTCAATGGGCTGAAGCGTTTGAAGGATCCGGAGCTGGCATCCATGGCACCGGATTTAATATCAAAGGAGAAGGATGCTTCCGTGTCGGCAACACTCAGAGAAATCAAGTGCGAAACAGAGATGATCGAACCCACCTCAAAAGAGTGGGATATGCAAGAAGAACGCTGTGCCGAGAGAATCGAGAGAGCCAATGAATTCGAGCAACTGAGTCAATTCAACTATGACGCTGCAAGAGATTGGCTTTCGAAATTCAGCATTGACGGCGCTCAACCTGCATTCGATCTCTTGAGCCTCGACTCGTTTCAGCAATCGGCTAAAGCAAGAGTAGGCGAAGGCAGCACTCTTGCAGAGATCACCCGCTGTCTGCACCCGAAACAACGCTGCATGGATGAAGAGGGGTTAGTTGTTCAGAAACTGAGCATCGAACGCAATGAGCAGTGGAATAAGCTAATTCAGCTAGCGAGCGCGGATAAAGTCGATCCGCAAACCGGCGAAAGGATCAGCGAAAAGGCACGACATTGCCTCTATCACATAATTTCAAGCAAGTCGGGGTTCATGGGTGAACCTGGTCACTTCTATGTGGAGGGGCAGTATTTCAATCGCACAAATGATCGAAGCGTGTACAATCAAGACTTCTCGTTGATGGCGGCACACGCATTGCGAGATATGGCATTGGCAGGCAAGCCCGGATTCAAACACATTTCGACAATCGTGTCGGAGAGTTTGGCAAATCCCTCAGTCAACGCCGACACCAAAATTGTTTTGCTCGATGCCCTAAAGAATCTTAGCAAGCAAAATGGTCAACACAAACCGGCTATTAGCCGAGTGCAATTAGCGACTACCTTAACGGATGCGCTTAAGGTCGAAATCGGCAAGGTCGACAGTCAGTCGCAACCGTTCCAGACAAAGCTGATTCAGGAGCTTCGAGATATCAGATATCGTATGTCATTTCCCACGCTCCAGGCAATATCCGAGCGAAGCAAGAAATTTCCTGAGATTTGTGCCCAGGCTGGACAAATCGTGAACGACCTGCGCGACTCGGTAACGCTAATGTGGGAAGAAACACCAATAGACAAAAATGCCAACGGACAAAGACGCGCAGACCGAATCAATCAAATTTTGAAAGGCACCAAGAAAGATCATGGTCCAGAAGCGTCCGCAGAGAAGGTCATTCAAGAGCTATTCAATTCCTACAAAGGTTATGAAATGAATGGCGCGAACGATCCAGGAGTTTTCGCTCTTCAATTCGCAATGACTTCAGACAACCAGCGCGTGCAGTTGGCGGCTGCAAAAGCCTTGATGGAAAGCACAATACTAACTTCCAACAAGTTCTCTCTCAATCAACCGATGTTCGAACGAGCTTGCCAGATACTGAATGATCTTGCAATACACGGCAAAAGGGAGGGATATAAAAGCGATGCTCTCCAGCTCCTAGAAAAAGTGAAACAAGCAACCAGTCACCATCCGGTAGCCGACATGAAAGGTCTTGACGGAAAAACCTACACGATGGAAAAAACTGAATTCGGTACCACTCTTATTGGCAAGGACAAAGGTCGAGTTGCCGAGGTAAAACAGCCGGATGGACGATTGTCGACTTTCGAATATGAAGGCGATTTACTTGTAAAGGCAAATTTGTCTAACGGCAATGTTTTTTCCCGCGTCCAGGAGAATGGAAACTATACCGACAAATGGACAGATAGCCAGAAGAAGAGTTATACCAGTATTACGGTCACCCCCAAAGGCGAGTTTGTCGCCTCAGGCACCGCAGACAGTATCACCACGACATACAACCCGGATTCAACCGTAAAAAACACTGCGGACAGCGGCATGGCCATAACAAGACTGGGCAATAGAGTAGTCCATGTAACGACTCCCGCCCAATCCAGTGCCGGCAGGGTTGAAAGACATTTCGCGTACAACGACAAAGGTGATCTCGTGCACGTAAATCTCAACGGCAACAAATACTCGAGGCAAAGAGCCGCCGATGGCAGCTTCACCGATAGCTGGCAAAATGATGCCAATCCCAATCAACACTTCAATGGCACCTTCACGATCCATGACAATGGAGACCACAGCTGGCAAGGCTTCAGAGATCCGGACTGCTACAGGTACAAAGCTAACGGTGAAGTCGAGAAAACGACGGACTATAAAACCGCCATGTACAACTTCACTTACAACCGCAACTGAACCAGCTGTTCATACGCGTGGAAAGCGTCGATTCTGCCCAAGATTGCATTCATTTCTGGTACGAATCGATCAGAACGCCACATAAATAAAAGGCTTAGTCGGAAGGGCCAGTCGGTAAATCATTTAGTGGAAGAAAGCGCCAACCAGCAGTCCGACCAGAACAGACAAGACTATTTTCGTGGTGTTATTC
>JAIERK010000163.1 GCA_019746975.1 Candidatus Obscuribacterales bacterium | reverse complement strand
GGCCGAAGCAATTGCAAGTATCGGACTTCATCAGAATGCCAATCCCGATATAAGAAAAGCCGCGCTCCGTGCGCTCAGTGCGAGTCACATAATGTCCCGCACTGAAGAAGGTAAACTCGAAGCCGCGGCATTCATGATTGCACGAACAGATCTCGCACCGGATGAAGAACATTATCGCGACGAGGCTTGGTTGAATGTCGCAAATATCGCAATAGGGTACCAGGAATCGACTAGGACAGCCGCATTGTCCATGATCTCCAATTCACCAGACCGGGTCCGGACACTCGTAAGAGAAGCTCTTGCAAATGGGATCGCTTCTACTCTGAATGTAAGGACCGAACAGAGAAAGAGTCTGCTGGAAGAAAATCGCAGCGTAATCGCCATAATGCAAGGTAACTTCGATGATATACGTTTGCCGAAAGATGCAAGAGAATTGAACAAAAGGTACGTCGAATCACTTCGCGCGTCGGGAGCCGGACCAAAGGCATTGACTAGAGATCAGGCAATCGACGAAGTGTTTCGTCGAAAAAATCTAGTTGGTCCACCTACAGAGCAAATAGTAAGACGTCTAGAGGCAATCCACGCGATAGGTGGTCTAGGCAATGTCTCCGAGGAGTCAAGGCTCAGAATCATAGCGGCGCGCAGAGACTACGCGCGTGAAAGACCGGCAAATGAAAAGGCGATACCGGAGCTAGACAAGACAGCCGATCTGATTATCGAGAGTGCTCTTTCCAAATCGAAGGTACCGGTAGGTTTTCTCGACTCAATTTTGTCCGAATCAAATCCAGCATTTGTGATAAGCTCCGCGGAGAAAATCCTCAACATCGAGGGTCCACAGGCGTCAGCGCTCAGAGTGCGTGCATGGGAGGCTCTCCGTTCATACTCGAACAGCAAAGATCCGGTGATAGCTAAAGCCGCACGCGATCACTTGGTCGCCAACTTTGCGCGGACACCGCAAATCTCAGACAATGAAGAATTGAAGACGTCGTGGAATGTACTAATCGAGCTAACTAAGAGCACCGACGACGACACTCGTAAGAAGGCATGCGCACAGGTTTGTGAGCTAGCGAGCCTACGAATGTCTTCTCCCAATCTAAAGGTGGAAGAGCGTGCGCTTATCTGGCAAACGCTAAAAGTGCTTGTTGAAAACAAAGACTCCGACGTACGTGAGGAAGCAGCGAAAGTAGCGTTTGATCTCATCGACGAAACGCTTTCCGATACAAGCAAGTCTACGCAGGAGGATCGTCAGGCGGCTTGGCAAATGCTAAGAATGCTCAGAGAAAACAAAGAAACAGCCATCGCGAAACAAGCTAAGTCGGAGGGCCTAGGGTATGCGATGAGAATTTTGCAGGCACAAAAAGCTGACGATATAGTAGTTGCGAACAAAGATCGCACAGCCGCGTGGGCTCAAGTATTTAACGATTTCTCACTCCTGGACAACGACGAAAAACAGCATCTTCGAGGACTTATCGAGAAATCGCTGCCGGGCGATGGAGTCAAGCTCAGTAACAAACAACTCCTGGAGCTCTACACAATCACAGTTGCGATGAATGAGGCAATCAACAACAGTACTAAATCCAAAGACAAAGATGTAGCATTGGAGCTCTGTACAGAGTTCTTGAAACTCTCAGATCGTTTTCGCGACGATACGCACATAGGAAAAGGATCTAGCGTTTACCGCTCAGTGAAGGAAAAACAAGCGCGACTCTCGCAGCCAGAGCCGTTGCCCGTTCCGACCAAGTTGGAGGAGCTCATCCCTTATCGCGAAAAACGGCTTGAAACTGCACTTCAGAACGAGGACATCCGTCAGGTTAATATCGAGTTCCATGAAATTCAGAATTTGCGATTTCAGCAAGGAATGAGGCCGGACAGTGTAGAATGCGCGCAAATGAAACTAGCTCTCGCAAGACGGCTGCAGGGGATCAGTGGTGGATTCGAAAAAGCTCTGGATTGTTTTCGCTCCGCCGCATACATATTCAAGGATAGCGCGCCTGATTCCGTTGAGTTGGCTGAGTGTTTGAGACATTGCCACCAGATGGATCCAAGCAGTTCACTTTGGTTTTCATCAAGAGAATCGCTAATCGACAAGGCTCTGGAAAACTGCGACAAAGCGGGTGCAAAATGCGGGGCGAAGCTCTACGCTGAGTGCTTAACTAGAGCGAGCCTTGGCGTACACGATCCAGAAAATAGGATGCGTTTGAACGAGCAAATGTTGGCACTCGCCTCCAAGCAAGCAAACGAAGCCGATCGCAGAGTGGTGTGCCTGGAAGGTCTCAATCTAATTCAATCGAGTAGTCACATATGCGATAAAACCGCATTGCTTGCAGTGTGTCAGAAATACATCACTCTTTTGCCGACCAACAAGGAAGGGCTGACACCGAAACAAGCAATTGATCTTTCTTATGCAACAGTTTATGCGGCTGGTACACTGCTGAAAGCCGGCCTGGATTTGAGCGTCGTGGAGCCCGTTTTCGATAGAGCCATAACATATTCTGTCGGCGACGACAAAACAACTGCGAATGTCTATCAGCACTATGCAATGCAAGTGCACGAGCTCGCTTTACGAACCATGGAACCGACAGAAAAAGCTCGGCTCACTCAAAAAGCAGGTCAATTTGCAAAGCTTCGCGAGGAGGCATATGCGCGAGCGCGATCCAGGTAATCATTAAGCCATAGTGGTATCGCGTCCGGTACCGGCCGGTCGAGGTCTATTTTTTACGAAGTCACGATGAGGTGACGCTCGGCAAATTAACCTTGTCCTGTAGCAGTGTGTTATTGCCGCTCTTCTAAGTCCTGCGGCAAGTTTTTAAACGGGAGGAAGCCGATGTCGTTTTCAATCAAACCTGCTGAAGAGTTTAGTTCGGACAATCAAGTATTCACGCCTGACTGGCAACAACAAATTAAGTCGGAGGTTTCGGATAATCAGCTTGTCGATCAAATGCGTATGGCGGGGAGCAATACAACGGAGCGTTTCCTCACGCCGCTACAGATATCTTGTGAAGTCCAATCTGAGGACAGCAATAATGAAGACATCGACGCCGAGAAAATTCAAGAACGCACGAAGAGTGCAATTGAAGCGAACCAGAAGTCTCTTGGTTCGCTGACTGCGGGTGCTGAAAAGGCAAAAGTCGGTCTTGGTGCGTGCAACAGACAGCTTCTGCAGGACCTGGAAAGGGTTTGGAACACTGAGAGCGATATTGAGAAGAATGCCGGCAACAAGGATAAAGATGGACTACGGCTGCGCCTGGACCTGCTCCAACAAGATGTTGACAGAGTAGAAAAGGAAGTAGATCAAGAACGGACAACAATTGAAAAACCGATTATTGCCAGGGTCCAGATTGCCGGACTGCGCATTGCTAGCGGGGACGACAAAGCCATTGCACAAGGCGAGCTCGAGCTTCTAGAAATTGTTCGACAAAATGCTTCCGTGCAAGTCGATCCAGATTTTACCGAGGCTGTTATCAAAGCGTACATGCAGATGACGTCGGTGCGCAAAGAATTAAAACTGACGCCGTGGAAATGTAGCCTCTCTCGAGATCAACTTACAAGAGAATTTCCACCGATACTCGGTGCGAATCAGAATAACGCTCAGGCGATCATGAGCAGGGCGAATGAAGTGTTTTGGAAGGACGGCTTTGAGAAATCCCAGCCACTATTTTTTGAAGCCCTTGATCAAGCGCGAAAGGCGCAGCCTGTTATAGAGCTTCGTCGCTTGCAACTGTTTGTTGATGGTTTAAACCTCACACAAACCATTGCTGATGCTGTTGTTAACAGGCGTGATGTTGAACCGCTCAAAGAGAAGCGAAAAAATCTGTTCGAGGATGAACTAGAGGCACACGACAATACTCGAGCTTTGATGAGCATTGAAGTCAATGTTGCTCTCGCAAAAATTGCCAGCGGTCGAGCGGAGTTGGCCAAGGAAGGAAAGTCTACCATCGCTCAGTGGTTGGATCGTGATCCTTCGTTGCTGTCGAACAAGGAATTTAGAGATTCGCTGCGCGGCGCATTCGTGGCCCATCGGGCAAGTCGAGACAAGTCAGCCACTGCAGCTGTGAAACCTGCTAGTAATGCTCAACCAGAGGCTAAGTTCAAAGAGAGATTCGACGTTGCCGTTATATACGGTGCCTCACAACACGACCCCGAAATCAAGAAATATTCGAAGGATATAGCTGCCGATGTTGGAGTGGCAGCATTGCTACTCGGATCTACAGGTTTGATACTGCGCCGTCAATACAACCGCTATGTTGCCAATCGCGCTATTCGAGCTGAGTTTGGACCTGCGCCGGTAGAAGGCGCACCAAGTAAAGTTGTTCTAAAATCCTCCGACGGTGCCGGTAAAGAACGGTCTTACGAGGTAAAGGGAAAAATGCCCGGAACAGACCTGATGGTCATACGCGATCCATCGGCTCGACAAGATTGGAAAGGTAAAGAGGGCTTGCCGGTTCCAGAAGGATTTGATCCAAAAACCGGTAAGCATGGCGACTTCAAAAGACTGTACGTCGGCGGTACCGATTTCTTCGTGAGCAAAGACAACAAAGTTTTTGTTCATCAAAAAGATAAGCTGATATTGACTAGAGAGATATTGCTCAGCAATCCTACGGAATTCAAGACGCTGATCGCAAGCACGAGTGCTTCGGATGCGCGCACATCCGAACCCCTGAAGACAGCAGAAGACGTCAAGCCTGGACTCAAGTTCACCGATCGAAAGGAGAAGCTTGAGGTCGTTGCTGTTGATAAAGCAAAAGAAATCGTGATTTTGAAGAAGGAGCAAGTTGATAAGAGACCGGAGATCATCTTTCCCAGCAGGGAAGAGATGAAGTCGTTCAGAGTAGTACAGTTGGATGGAAAGACATACTATTGCGATAAACGGAATGAGGTCTGGGAGCGAACTGGCTCCAGTTCTGGAATGAAGTCGCGTCCAGATTTGGAATGCGAATCGCTGAAAGAAGTAGTGCATCGGCTCAATCCAGGACAACCACTTCTAGCTGGAGAATTGTCTGCAGTCACGTTACCACCAGCTGGCAGAACAGAATTCTCCAACCAGTCAGGGACCGAAGGCAAAGCAAAATTCTCCACAGACGGCGTCTACGAACGCGTTGTCGAGGTCGATGGCAAAATGTACCGCCTCAAGTGCGGCACGACGGCGAAAGGCGGCAGTGATCCATGGTTCTATGCGACAGATCTGCCAGGAGGAAAATCCGCCTCCGCCGATGTCAAAATTACAGTACTCGTGAGAAATCCCGAGGACCTTGTAAAACTGCAAGCAGAGCTAATCCCGGAGATCTACAGAGCTTGCGAGACAGGGAAACCGCTCAATGGACTAATAACAGCCGTTAAGACTATGGATCCGATGCACCACTTCATTCCAAACTTAGGCGAGCAGGTACCCTGGCAAAATCGATCGCTTGCAACAGGCCGCGGGCAAGGCGCGAAGGGATTCACAATATACTGCAAAGACGCAGCTTCAGCGGCTTTAGCACAGGCGCATTTTGACAGTTTTCTCCTAAGTAAAGGTCTCGCCTTCCCGAGTGATTTTCGTCCTGGTACTCTCGCCGACGGGTTTGTTAATAACGAAGGGTCGCGCCGAGTCGCTTTGACTCGAGATCAATTCGAGTTAGGCACCAGATTCGGTGACTTCGGCGCACTCTTGCCTACGGAGTTGTCTGATGCAGCCAGACAGCTCGCAGAGAAAAGAGTAAATGAAAGGGCGCCCGGATGGGAGAGTTACAAATCGCCGAGAGATCTTTACGGTGCAGACGGTCGGCTCAAATATGATGCCCTCCAAAAACTTGGCAATGAATTCGGACTCGACAACGCTACGGCGAGACTTGTGTATTCCGACAACATCTCTGGAGAACCTCGAAATCAGTTGATGCTATTGAATGAAGACACCGCTCTCCAACATCGCACCAAAGGCGCTCGTTTATACCTGGGAGAAGACGGTGCGCGCCACACTTATGTCAGGCAATCTGACGGTTCCATAAAACCCAATGAAGGGTTAACACATCGGCCCGCGATGGTTGAAGTCGCAAAAGTATGCAGTAAAGAGTTGGGTCAAGATCTTGATCTGGCAAGACTCGCCACTAAGCGTGATCTGGAAGCTAAGCAAATACCAAGGGCGCCTCGCGCGCAACAACCGGAAGAGCCTCGTAAATCTACATCTCGTGATGTGCATTCACCCGAATCAATGTCTACCTCGGAGAAATCCGGCGGCACTTCAGTTGATTCATTACCACCAAGGGACTCAAATAGGTCATCCGAAAAGCAAAGTAATTCCGACAACAGAGCTCTCGAAGAGCGATTCGTAAGAAGGTTGAAGGAAAATTTGAAGATAGCGACGAGCGGCAAGAATAGTGGACCGCTGTCCGATGTCGAGACTAGAGCTCACATGCACAAAGCCGTGGTGGATATGTTGGTGCGCGATGGGATAACGGCGAAAGATGCTGAAGTGGTTAGCGATTTCGTTAAGGATTATTTGAGTAAGAAAGAAGCGGTCTCTCGTCGATTCAACGAGATAGCGCGGGCCGAAGGATTGGTGATCGAAGGCTGGACGGAAGAAAGCTCTAAGGCTCCTAAACCTGACGTCGCTATCGTCAATCCATTTCCGCCATCAAATGCGGTGCTAACAGAAGGCACTGTTGTCAGAGTAACCGACCGAGGTATCGAGGTGGAGCCGAAGGGGTCTGCCAGCAAGACTCTGATTCAGCGAGACCAGTTCCTTGAGCATCTGGAGTCGGAAAAGGCAGCAGTTGAGCGCATAGTCAAGGACCGAGGAGCACCGGCTACTCCCGAAGAGAAAAAATTGCTCGATCGTCTTGGAAAAAATATTGAATCGGTAAAAGCAGGAGAGGTTAATCCAAGACTTGCCCGAGCAGTCGCAGCTGATATTCTGGCAAAGCGAAGCCGAGGATCCGGAGCGGCACAACGACCATCTGCCGGCAACGTTGGCTTCGCAGTTCTAGGTCTTGGTACAGGGCTCTTGGGATTACTCAACGAAGCCAGAGAATAAACGGTAGCCTTCACGAAAGGATTTCGCGCGGCTCGTCATTCGAGTAACGCAGAAGTTACGCGAGCCCACGTACTCTGATTGCGGGGAAATCAACGCTCGTTGATGCTTGAGATGGGCGGGCGGAGGGGGTGTTTCTATGAGCCGGAGTTGCGGTGATCGTTTGCCTGAGCCTGAGAGCGATAGTTACGGACTTCCTTGTTTTGAGGGAAACAGTGGGGGTATAGCAGACTTCCATACTCAACTGGCGCGGCAAGCAGACCACGCTTCTATATCTTTAGCGGACAAGGGAAATGGATTTGAGTCGAGTTATAACTTTCCTGCGATTGAGTTTATCAATTCTGAGGGGCAGGTTGCAGATGACAAACAGCAGCCAAAGTTGGAATCCCAGCTAGAAGATAAGGTTGGCGATGCTCCAATCGCTGACCCAGGAAGCGAGCTCGGTAAGGCTCTGCAACGAATCGATCAGAACAACACCTCCCGATACAGGGATGTTACTAGGGAGGAGATCGAGACCGTCGATGGTAAGACGAAATACTTGTGGCGAATGGACTATCAGGATGATTCGAAGATCGCGCTTTTCGCGGTTCTCAATCCTGGTCTGAAGTACGATGAAAATCTTCTTTTTGATGCCCTTACTACAGGTATTCCAGAAATCATCTGCGATAGAGACATATTTGATACCTCAAGCCCATCACGGGACAAGGGGAAATTCAGTCACTACGTGCGCACATATCTGACTGCGGAAGGCGCGCAAGAGCGCGGCGAAGTGCTTCGCCGTCTGGAGAAAGATTGCCTTGACGGTGCTTTTGACGATGATGCATATGCCTTTCAGTTGCTGAAAACTTTATCGGCTGCAGAAGCCACTCTCAAGCTTCATAATGCTAGCAACGTGGGTGAACAGCGCGAAGCTATTGAAGACCTTGCCACGCTGGAGGAAAGCGGTGGTCTCGATCGATCTTTTCTGGACAACGTGGAGAATGGCTTTATCCCTCGCCACTTCATAAAGAGTACGGAAGTTAGGGATGCATTTCTCGAAGTCAATCCGGGTGGAGTTGGACAATCTCTCGTCGCTCGAGCACGGCAGAACGCGCGCCTGGAGATTGAAGGACGGGCGGTGGATCGCGATCGTGCAGTTATTGCGCGCGGAAAAGCACTGGCTGCAAGTGTCCGGCAACAGAGCGGCGATAAAGCGAACAATGCTACTGAGAAATCCGGCGCGCCGGACAAATCCCTCTCTGGTACTACCGACGGTGCTCGGGGCGAACGCGGCTCAGGTTCGTCCAGCCCAGACGGTGTTGCTAGTGGGATACTTCTGCAGGATACAAGGAGATCAGAGAATAGGTTTGCAGATAGAGCAGCGCGAGTGATCGCTTCGAGGACGCAGGGTGATATCGAAATAAGCGTGACCCGGGGGCAAAAAACGGCGCTCAGAACAACCGAGGCAGTCTGCCGGATTCTGCTCACCGACAAGCCCGAGACAGCAGCACAGGCTTTACTCGATCTTGCTGTTTTAGCTCGAGACAGCAAGAGCAAGTCAGCTCAAAATATAGTCGCGTGTCTGAAGGAGCATAATCTCACACCGGAAAAACTTTATTGTGACCTCCGATCCAGCAACAGTAGAGTTCGCCTTGAGACGCATGAACAACTGAAAGCGGCTCTTTCACCAGAACGCAAGAAAATAGCGGCTTTAGAAAAAGCCGACCCAGCGGATGTTCTTATAGCGCTTACCGACGGAACTTCTGATGACGCCGGCAAAACTGCTAGTGCTGAGCGCCTCGAGACGTTGGAGAAAAACGAAAATAGAAATCGCGACGAAGCTGACAAAGTAATTGAAACTATGCTCGATAGAAAATCGACGCCAGAGGAAAAAGCTCAAGCTCTAAAGAGGCTGGAAGAGCTCTCGGAGATCAGAAGGAGGTCCTTGAGAAGCAATGCGCTTGCCGAACCGTTAGCTCTCTTTCGCACTTCCTCGATTCTCCGAGATCTGCGTTTGAAGCTTGATGCCGCATCAAAGGATCCAACGGGCGCTTCTGAAGCGGTTAAGAGCTTCAAAGCTTTACTCGATAATGCCGGACGTTGTCCGCAAACCGCCGGAATTTTGTCAAGCTGTCTTAGCGGAATGACTGTCCAGGAGAGGGCAACCGTCATCCGAAATCTGGACGATCCGACCAAGCAAGGGGCTGAGATCAAACGGCTCGCAGCTAAGCTCAGAATAAATGAAACTGAAGATTTGATCGATGAATGGCGCCTGGGTAGAATTATTCGAAATCTAGATGATCGCAGCACTGCCGAGCAGTTTTCCGAATCGGTCGAACAACTAAAACTCGAGAGATTAGCCGGCAACAAAGGGGCTGAAGAAAAGCTTGCCTGGATAGAGAGTTTGAAGGAGCTGTCTAATTTCAGTAAGTCGGATGCTACTCAGGCACAACGTATCGCGGCTGTCGATGCGCTCGGACAACGTGCGCTGCAAGGCGACCCCTTTGCCGCGCGCGCTCTGTCGAGCGTTCTCCTTGCTCGCGCAAATAGTGATTCGAAGTGCGATTGGCATGAGCAAGCTCTTTTTCTGGTTAAGAAACTTCCGGTATTCTTACCGCAAGGCGATTCGCTGAATAGCGATTCCTACCAGCAGTTGCAGCTTATTGCGATGAAACATCTCGAAGCGGCAATAATTGCCAAGAAAGTCGTAGCAGGAAAACCGGAGATCACAGCCCTGTCCTATGTCTTGACCAATGAGTCGCGCCCTAATCAGGGCAGTCCGGAAGTGGGCTATAGGGCGCGGACTTTGCTTACTAAGGTGCTTTCAGGCGATGGCGGCGGGCGTGGACGCCCGGAGACGATGCGGCATCTGACCCGTATCATGTTGTCCGATGCGGACGGACGAACCGCTCTCGTTCCTGTTTTCACAAAATGTGCCGATGCGGACTCAATTAATGCCAGCGTTGATCGATTCGGAGAGAAGGCTATTTTTGCGGATCTCACTAGTATCAGAGCATTGTCGGCTGTTGCTTCTGGTTTTGTTGGTAGTGACGATGCCGAGCGAAGAAGCGCATTTTGGTTAGAGCGAGCAGCTCAATCTGACGGACTTCGTCCTACGCTCATCGACGAGTTGGTGGCTTCCAATTGGGTGAACCGAGATAGAGGTCTGCTCGCTTCCACGCTCGGGACAATTGCGGCGATGGATGCAGCGGATGAGACAAAACGCGGTGCGGAGATACTTGGAAGAGCCTCTGGCGAACCCACTCTTAATGCTGCCCTTGAGATTAGTTGGAGGATGTTGCTTCGCCCATCCATATCCGGAAGAATTACTGAAATTGTTCAAAGTGGTATCAAATCTAGTGACAAAAAGCAACATGCCAGTGCCGTGGCTGCTCTCGAGAAATTGGCTCCTTACCTAACCGTCAGGGATCTGGATGCGATTAAGCTCAATCCCACTGCTGAGGTCGTCAAGTGCCTCGGCAAGGTCAAAGACCAACTGCCGGCAGACGTGCGAACTGAGCTGATGAGTTGGGCAAGACTGCAGAGTGCGCGAAATGACGAGCAGTCAGCAAGCATAGTTTGTTCCGCTGTGAAGATCTCAGGATTATTCGCACGGTATGCGAATGATAGAGATGTGATCGCTTTAGCGAAGTTTGGCGATCTGCCCCGAAGCGACAATGTGAAAGATAATCGAGTCTTCTTCCCGGAAGGCAAGTTCGGGCTAAAACAGAGAGGTTTTAGCGACGAGGATTCCGAAAAAATACTGAAAAATGCAACTCTCTCAATGATGCAGATCATGGCGAAAGCCGATAATCCAGAAGTGAGAAAGAAAGCATTCGAGGCATTTGCGAAATTAGACTGGACCTCTCTGGATGAGGAAATGCATGACCAGCTGGGTGTTGCATTCCGTGAATTCTTGACGCGAGAAGAACTTTCTCCTGAAATACGACAAAAGATCAACAAAATTCTTGGCGACGGCTTTGCTCTGTCACTGCCGGCGATACTGCACCGCCTGGCTCCCGGTCGATCGAACGAGAGGTACGAACAGGATGCTTCGACCATAGCCGATACCTGCCAACGGTGGGGTGGGCAACGATTCATCGAAGGTGTGCTGGATCGGGCAGCTCTCTTTAACAGTCTGCCCGAAGATGTTCGATTCAAGTTGACAAAGCGGCGGCAACAGGTTGGAGGAGCTGAGCTGGTCAAAGCTTTATCGTCAGGTTATTTTATGGACGATCTCCCCTTCCTGGCGCCTACTAAAGATTGCAACTGTGGAGTCAAAGGTCCGTTCGCGCCGAAAGATCTTCGAGATCTAGTGGATGGTGAGTCCTCCGCGCGATACGATGCGCTTCGGAAAGCCAAGGGCGCATATGCATTCTTCGTCGACAGAATTCAATCGAGAACCGATGATCTGGCAAACTTCACCAAGGATGGTGTCAGTTTCAAGAGCCAGGCGGTGGATGCCATCCCTGGAGTAGGAGTGATCTGGGACAGTCCTGTCGATGACTGGAAGAAGGAGCAAGGCGAACGAGTCGCTTCCATCCGCAATTGTCAGGAAAGTTTGAAGGCGACTGAGAAAAAGGTGATTCTTGCTTCGGAAAGTGTTCTGGAGCTGCAACTATCTCAGGATTGCGCGCGCCACGAAAAGCTAGTCTTATTGGGCAAATGCAAGACCGCAGATTTGCTGGCAACTAAAATGCTTGCCGAGTACGGCGTGGATGCTGTGAGAACGAAAGCCCCTGCTATTTTCAAGGACCTGACACAAAGAAGCACAAAAGGGCCAGTTGACTTGACGCAGATTTCAGGACTCGAACGTCTCAAGAAAAAAGGTCTGGCTCAAATCACACGCTTTCCGGATTTGCCGTCGGGGACGAGTCCCTGGCAGATGGAGAATCGCTACAACGCCGCCCTGACAGAGCTTAATCAGGGAAAACTCTCAGGCGATAACAGAAACAAACTGAGCGATGTCGATGCTTATCGCACATATCTGGCAGATGCTCTCGATTGTGGAGCAGGCTCGATGTCGATTGCCCGCCTGGGTGTGACTCTGCAGGACAATCTGGAGGTGGTGCAAAAGCTTATCGGTCCTGCGGAGGAAGGTCGAAGATACGGCGACCTGGTTGACGATCTTCGAAGCAGAGCAGATGCGATGCAATCGGCCATCCGGCAGTTTGATACCGAGCGCCACCTTGTGATTAAACAGCGCGATGAGCTTCGCGAGGCTTCGAACAAGTGCAAAGATGCCGATATGAAAACACTGCTCGACAAAAAGGTTGAGGCTCTGCAAAAGACATTGGACAACTTCAGTCGTGACAGCGAATACCGTCAGCAGATTGAAGCCGTCATTAAACACGTGAAGAGCCCGAGCTTTGATGCAAGCAGCTTTGGAAAGTGGTTGCGTGAGAATGGAATCGAACTCGCCGTCGGTATAGGAGTCGCCGTTTTGGCGGTCACTACCTGTGGTGCTGGGCTCATTGCGGCCGCTGGGTTAGGCGTTATAGGATCGCAAACAACGAAAGAGATTCTCTATCAAATCAATAGAGGCGGCTACACGGGTCTTGGTCGATACGGAGAGCGATCATATGCTGGAGCATATGCCGAGAAGTCTATACCTCGGCTGCTGGATTTTGTCAGCAGAATTGAAGCGGCTAAAGATCCTACGGAAGTAATGAGACAGATGGCGCTGTTCGAGGCCACCGAAATTTATGAGTTCGGCAAAGACGTTGGCAAGCCGATGGTCATTGAGTGGGGACAGGGAATAGCGCTAGGATATCTCGGCGTCGGTGCGGCTAAGATTGGCGCAAATTTATCGAAAGACCTGTTCAAACGAACAGTTAGCGAGACATTGAAATCGCCGAGCGCTCGCGCTTTCGTACAAGAATTCGACCGCGCCGCAATGGTTTGTGTAAGAACAAAAGGCGGTCAGCAAATGATGAATTCCTGGCGCACTGCAGTCGGGCGAGAGTTTAAAAGTAACACCTTATCTACTTCTTGGCAGGAAGTCGGCAACCAGAGCGTAGAGACGGCATTGCATGGTCACGTTGAAAAAGGTGGTTTGGCCATGCAGGTTGTCGCAGTTGTTGGAACTAACATTTTTGAAGGAAAGGTTAGAGCTGGTGCCGCGCGATTTAAAAAGCCGGATCATGTGCAGATCGAGGCTGGGGCGACCCGAAAGGTTATTGACGACCTCAAGCTCACAAATCGTGTTACGGAAGTGCGCAAGGGTGTCTTTGAAGTCGAGGAGAGAGCACCGCAAAACGGACGCGAACCTACCAAACTAACCATCACCGAGGTGCCTGACGGATCGATGTCGAATACAGTCTATACGGAAAGACTGGCAATCAGTCCTCGTCGCTCCGCGGCAGAAAATTCGAGCTCTCCAAAGCAAGAACCGACAAGTACTACTGATGGTGCCTCGCAAAAGAATGAGGTGTCGGAGTGGTACGAACTAGGTGTGCTTGCAAGTGGCGAGTATTATGTGAAAACCAGAGATGGTGCCGATTTGAAACTAATCGTCGGTCAAAAATTGGGAATTCGTGACGGAAAGCTGTTGGAGTGCGTAGCTGGAGATCCAGTTAGACTCGAGGTAGTCGAAGGTGTGCTGGACGCGATTCAAGCGTCGGGAGCTCGTCCGGCTTCTGTTCGTGTGGTTGCCCGACCTGGTCATGAGTCCGAAGGTGGTAGCTACGTTCCTGAGCTTCTCGAAGTTACGATAAATGTGCCCACTGGAGAGGCCGCGAAGATTCTTTATTTCCATGAAGCGGGCCACTTTGTTGAGGTCTCAAAAAAATACACGGAAATGCGAGACGCGAAAAGCGCCGAGTTCGAGAGGGCTTATCGAGCCGGCCTCGAGGCTCCTGGGAGCCTTGCCGGCCGTATCAACGATCCGGAGGCGAGGAAGCGAGTCTTAGACGAAGCAATGTCGAGAGACAACTGGTACGTGAGCAATGATGTCGATGTTCTTCGGTATCGTCACTGCCCTTGCGAGATTATCGCCGAGCACTACATGTATTTCATGCAGGCGAAGACCCATCCGAACCTTTCTTATCAGGAACTCGTCAAACGATTTTCAGGTCCTGACCGCGCGAAGGCAATAAAGCACTACGAAGAGCTCTATCGTTTCAACGAAAAAATATTTGCGCAGTGGGAAGCCGATGCTGCAAGTGCCAAGGCGAAGTCTCCCGCCGGTCTCAAGGACGGTAATTTCAAGCGCGTAACAGAGGACGGTCGGGCCACCGAAAGCTTGCCGAGGTCTGGTGCCAAGATCGAATACAACTTTGGAAAGGAAAACTTCCAAGCGATCGAAAAATCGTATACCGAGATGAGCAGGATGGTCCGCGAAGCCAGTCATCTGAATGGCGAGGCAAGGGAAGCGGCGATGCACCGAGTGCTCGAGTACTACAGTGCCAAGATTGAACCGACTTTGCAAAAGGCCGGTGTGGAGCTCCGATACGGAAATCAACCGGAGTTCAGCCCCATATTTGATGTTAAATTGAGTTCCGATTTCAAACTAGGAGGAAAGACACCAGCCGATGGTGCGGTCTCGGTAGACCTCAATACCGCCGGTGGTTTCAAGGAATATCTTCGTCGCCATCCTAGAGGGCAGCAACTTTTCGAAAGGCTGAAAAGCACCGGCCGTGATTCCGGCTTCGGTGGTACCTTCGAGCAGTTCGTCGGTAAGGAAGGTCGATTTCCATTTCAATCTCCAACTTCCAGGCAGGCGCTTACAGTGGAGCAGAAGACTTCAATTGCTAAGGTTATGATGGCTGAGATGGAAGGCGACTTCAGTCATGGTCGCGCACCAGGATACGAGCTCAATGGATGCCAGGAAAACCCCACTACAAGTGGTGGCACGATTCAGGGCAAATTTAGAATTACCGTTCCTGAGCGCGCAACGCGTTCGAATTCAGATGCAGCGTTTGCGAGATTTGAAGAGGTTACCCATCTGTTTCAAAAACTGAATGAAGGCCCATTGTCCAAATCCGGTCAGAGAATATGCGAAGACTTCGACAGCGGAAAGTTGAAAGATCTTCCAGTCGACAAAAGCTTCTGGAATGAATATGACTATATAGGAGCGCTTCGAGAGATGGGAATTCGAGTCCCAGACGAATTGATGGCCGCAGGTGGCTATCATCGCAATTTGGTTTTTGCCAAATACGACGCTGATCGAAAACAAACCGAGGCTCGACAATCTAAGGAGATGCCGACCGAGAATTTCGACAAAGTTGAGCCCAGCCTGCGAAAACCAGTTGTAGAAGAGGTGGCAAAATCTCTGGAAATTTTTGATCCGCCCAAACCGGAAAACTTTGGTGATCTCAAACCATTTAAGTTTAAGACGGAAGTGATGTCCGACAAAGTGGCGTCTGTTAAGAAAGTGCAGGACGCAACCGAGCAAGCTGAGGCGGCCGCAAGGGAAATGAACCTTAGCGAAGGCGAATTCAATCGCTTACTGGATCCTGAAACTCAACGATTGCAGTCGGAGTTTCCTGATCTCAACGTCAATGATTGCCGCACGATTGCCATGGCACGACTGGCTGGTGGTGCTTCTGAGCCGAGACTTCAGAAAGCATACGACAACCTGCAGCAGGCCAAGGCTCGGGCGCAAGTGGCAGATGCTCACCTCCTCCACGAGTTAACCCGCTTCACTGAGGGTCTGGCGGGCACGATGAATGACTTCAACACGGCGCAGAGAGGACAGACCAATCGGCTTGCGGTTAAGTACAGCGCTGACCCCAACGCTGTTGCCGGATACAGCTCCAAAACTGGCGAGCTGATTTTGACATCGGATATCCTTAAACTTTCTCCTGAGCAAGTGGGCGCTTTCGTGGCTCGTGAGATGAGCTCAGCCAGGACTGATTTCGAGCTTGCCGTTCAGCTCGCATTTACCTACTTACCGCCTGTATCGCAGAAAGATCCCCAGAAGCGCGACACTGAGAAACTGCAAGATGATTTCAGAGCGCGTACCGGCAGAGAGTTAAACAACCGTACGCTCAGTGATGCCGTTAATGCGGCTCGGAGCGGGAAAAACACGCCTGACAGCACGCTCGTGCCCCAATTGGAAGCATCGGCGAAATCGACGAAAGTCGCTGAGTACACCAACCTTGAGCTACTTGCGAACAAGGTCTCTGCTGCCCACGCAGAGGTACAACAAGGCAAGGCTAATCAGGTTCTTGATCGGCTCGCAAAAGACGCGGCATATGCGCGCGCTGTATTCGGCGAGCCGCTGCCTTCTGAGGTGCGCGCGCTAGTCGAACAGTGGGGCCGTGGTGAATCAGTGGATGTTGTCACCGTCAAGAATGTGTTAACCGACACGCTCAGTGCGAACATGGCCAAGGTCAATGCACGAATGAAGGCGCTATTCGAAGGGCTGACGCCTCGTGAAAAGCTTACGATCGCTGAAGGACAAGCGGGCGGCAACAATGTAAAAGTGGTTACTGATTCACGAGCCAAGCTTCAGAAAGAGTTGAGAGAAGATTTCGTCGGCAACGAACCCTGGAAGGAGCGCGCCCGCGAATTGTTAGAAGCGACAAGAATTATGAGCGAGCGCGAAGCCGATTTCGTTCTTAACTTGCTTCGGTTGCGTGCGCTGAAAGAGTCTAAGCTCGATCAATTCAAGAAGGAGACAAACCCTGATCTAGATTGCTATGTTGAAACTCTGGACATCATACTCGCAGGCGGACCCACGATGCCTAAGATCGCGGAGGTAGCGGTCCCCGGCAAGGCGCGGCAAAATATCGAGCTCGTGCGCGACTTGACTGCCGAGCGCAAGACGGTTGCTCGAGACTCTAATGGAGCCCAGAAAGAAGCAATTCTCGAGCGGTGTATTAGGGGCTTGATTCCGATTCAGCCTATCATCGTGATGAACAAACCTGAGCTTGCTGAAAGAGCGGTTCAAGTTCGTGATCAATTGAATGCAGCAATAGATGGGCGCGGCAATGAATTCAAGGGACTAACTAAAGAGCAATTATCGAAAATGAGGGATGGCTTGGACGAGACCCTCAGCTACAGTCTTGGAAAGAACGGTAAGAATGCAGAACAAGCCACCAATTCTTTGTCTAAGTTCATGGATCGCGTCAACGAATCCATTCAAACCGTAGAGGCGGTCAGGACGCTTTCCGTGGAAGGGCGTGTTGAACGAGCCAATGCGCTTGCCGACGCTTATGCTTGTGCCGATCTAGTTCCTAACGCGGCTTTCCCGTTTAAGGCTTTGACACAAGCTGCTCTGAATCCTGCTGTGCCGCTCGATTTACTACAGTTCATCTCGGCAGAGTATAAAGCAGCGACCGATGGATTCGAAGGGTTGTATAAGCAACCGAACCTTAGCGGTGATACGAACAACAGCCTATCAGTAATGTATGCCATGGCTCGTGGCTTACCTGGCTATGAAACGTGGATTTACATACCGACAGGCAAGCAATCAACTGCTGATCACGGAAATATTGATGGTATCTTCCTCGATACCATGACAGGTCAAGTTAGACCTATCGACTTTTTCGCACTTCAGAAGGAGAACAAGAAAGAGAAGCAAGGCAAGGATTTCTGGGCAAAGGACGACAAGAATATTGGCGATGGTTCCGCGATGGTCACAAGCACGGAATCCATGGCGGCAGCTCAGAAATACATTATCGATTTTATGAAATCAACTGAAGCGATGGCAACAGCAATGGGCCCCAAGCTGGAGCCAGGTGCGACTTGGAGAGGGCGGGATCATTTAGGACAGCCGATCGAGCGTACCAACGACAAGGCATTTCCAGTGGCAGGCTCCACCGGCTTTACTCCTGAATTCGTTAGGAAAGTTGGATTCCTTCCATTCAAGCCTGGCAGGAATCCTGATGTCTGTGAAGTAACTCCAAAGGACGTTGCAGCAGAGCTCAAGGTCTGTCAGGACTACTACAATAAATTGTGTGACTATATGTCGGAAGTTCATGCTCGCGATGGTGCCGTACCTGCACATGTTGCTAATCTTGCGATGGGTGTTCAAAACTTGATGGTCGTGCTCAAAATGGCGGACATCGCATATGGTGCCTTCACTCTTCGGCTGATCGATCCAGTGTCGCCCACAGCACCCAAGGCGCAAGCGGATCCGGATGGCAGTGCTACCGTTGTGTTCAATTCGGTATTGAATACGTCGTCTAAAACCAGAGATTTTCAGGGCAACATTCTTGTGTCCCAGGGGCAGGGGTTCATTCCTGCTTTGAAGTTGCACCCGGACGGTCGTCTTACTGCGGTTGCAGTAGCTAAAGAAAGTGGAACACTTCAAGATTCCATGAAAGCGAAGATAGATCAGTTTTCCGCCGCTTGTATTGAAACTCCGACCCGAGCCAACGCCGAAGCGCTGGCGAGACTCAAGAGAGACCTCGACTTCATACAGAAGGAAATCGCTGGTGGAAAAGCTGACTTTAATAAACCTCCACTCGATAAGTACGTGCCTGCTGGATTCGAAGTGCGGCCGGACGGTACCATGACGACCAAGGCAAGCAATAGAGTGAATCCCATGGGAGCTCTTCCAGAGTTATTACAAGTTTCCATTGATCGACTTAGTGTTAGCTGCACTCAGAGTCCTACTGCTGCGAATTTAGAAGCTCTCGTTCGTCTTAAATCAGACCTCGCTTTCATCGAGAGAGAATTAGCAGGGGGTCGTAAGCTCGACTATTCTAAGCCCCCGCTGGTGGACCTCTTAAAACGATTGGGCGGCAAGTAGTTTTGATTGTCAGAGCTCGAGCTTTTTCACTCGATCTAGCTCTAACGCTATTGTTCTTCTTCCTTTGCGATTAGCGGGTGCATGAAACTGCCTTACCTCGCTGCTTTCGCTTGCTCGCAGTGACCAGTTTTTGACGGATTCTGAGGTTTGAGGTGCCACTATTGGCGATTTCGAATTGGTCCTGATTTTGGTGGACAGAGCCGGGCCAAGGGAATAGGAACATAAAATAAACGCAGCTTTGTGAAACGGTGGTAAGTCGGCTGTGTGTTTTGTAAGTTTTGGTGGCGAGCCCTATTGACCGATTCGTGCAGCTATAATTCCTAGCGTCACTATCGCGGAGTATTGTATGAAAAAGGCAACGATTGTACTCAGTCTGCTTCTTCTCAACTCTTTTAGCGCTGCTTCGTTCGCTAAGTTTGCGGCTGTAGAGGTCGTCAATGTTCCAATATCGAGAATTTTGAACAATCTGCAATCGCGTGTTTCGTCCACAGGGAATGCGACCGACAAGGCGAGGCTAGAATTCCAAATAGGCAGGCTGCATTCGATGGCATATGCTCGACGAACTGAACTCGCACCGACTGCGAAAAGAGATTCTTCGACCGAGGAGTCAGCCTCACTCCAGCCCTGGTACGGCCACACTTTCTCGGACTACAAGCAGTTTTATGTCGAGCAGGGCCAGAAGCCAGAGAAAATTGACTTGGCGAAGAAGCACCTGGCTGAAGCAATCAAACACTTGCGAGCCGCGTGCACTCTAGACCCAAAGATGGATGCGGCGAAGCTTGGTCTGGCCTGGTGTTTACAGCAGTCGGGCGACAATAAGAGTGCTCTTCCGTTATACAGAGAGATATTCAAGACTGCTTATGAAAAGGAAAAAAACAACTCTGACGGATTTCGCGGCACTTCGATAACTGCCGAAACAGCCGGATATATGGAACAGATTCTCGATCCAAAGGCAGACGCTGCTGAATTGGCAGACCTGGCCGCAAAGAAGAAGGAGGTCGGTACGGGTTTCAGAAAAGTGACACCAATTGTGGTGCCGCTTCGCGCCGATGTCGCGGCCGAAGATCTCATGGCCTCTCATCGTGTCGTATTCGATTTGGATGGCAACGGTCCGCGGGCTTACGGTGCCTGGCCGACCAGCTCCGCCGGGTGGCTTGTATTCGATGGCGATGACAGCGGCAGAATTGAATCAGGGTTAAAACTGTTTGGCTGTTCTACATTCTGGATCTTCTGGAAAGACGGTTACGAAGCACTTTCTGCATTAGATTCAGACAACGATGGCTTTGTCAGAGGAGCCGAAGCCCAAGACCTAAAGATCTGGAGTGACTCGAATCAAAACGGAATCAGCGAGGCAGGCGAGGTACGAACTCTTGCTGAATGTAGTATCGAGGCGCTGTCATGTCGGGCAAGCCAAGCTCCTAATGGGATGCTTCACAGTGAACGCGGTGTGGTGTTCACATCTGGTGCAACAGGTACGACGTACGATTGGCTGGTGAATCAGGTTCCGTGATCTCGTGTCTCAGGTACGAACTCAATGACTGATTATTACGCGGCAATTACGGAACTTGTCAATGAGTTTGAGACAGATTTTTGTTTGAATTTAGGGAGCAGTGCCTCCGGCATTTCTTAGCCTGCTATTGCAAGTGATACCACGTTTTGGAAGGGCTTGCGCCCTTCTTCACCCGCTGCCCTGGTGCACGCTTGTTTGACAAGCGCCCACCGACTTGAACCTTACGTCCTGACCTGCCTTGGTTCCATGCTGGCGAATAAGCCTAACAGCGCTTACCCAGCATCAACGCCAAGCCTACGTGTGGCTTCGCCAGCGTTGACCCTGGGACCCCTACGCGCGGTTATTCAGCATGTGCTGCATGGCACTGCGGCAGGTCCACGGCCTCCGTGCTTAGATTCTTCGGCGGAGGATTAATCCACACCTCGTCAGGCAATGCGATCGTCTTTGGCTGTCCTCGCACAAAGCGCTCTGGATGCGCCTCATAGGCACTAGAGAGCGTGCTTTGCCGCCCTGCATTGCATTCGTCGGCTCGTCCATAGTGCACCACAGCCGGTGTCATTAAAGCAATCCCGGAATGATAATGCTCCTGGTTGTACCAATCGAAGAACGCCCTGCAGAACAGCCTGGCATCCTGAATGCTTCCGAATCGGCCAGGGAATGTAGGTTGGTATTTCAGTGTTTTGAATTGACTTTCAGAATACGGATTATCATTGCTGACATGTGGTCGATTGAGAGACTTTATAACGCCTAAGTCAGCTAGCAGTAATGCCACCGTTTTTGATGTCATCGACGGGCCACGGTCAGAATGAATGATCAACTCGTGTTCCTTGATTCCCTGCCGCCGGCAAGTTTCTTCAATAAGCAATTTAGCCAGTTGAGCAGTCTCTCTGCCGGCTACCATCCAGCCAACCACATAGCGGCTGTAGATATGAGACTGTAAAATATTTTGTGTCATACGGTAAGCCAAGCGGCTTATAAACTAGAAAGGAGCCGCTATGACACCG
>JAIERK010000170.1 GCA_019746975.1 Candidatus Obscuribacterales bacterium | reverse complement strand
ATAGTGAGTCCACAGTACACGAACCAATCTCGAAAACGGTTAGTGCGCCAGGCTCGCAGAAATGCGGCACATGACAGCGAAAACAGAAATGTATAAAGTGAATACTCTCGCAACTCTTGCGAATACACGATTTGAAGCGGGGAGATCGTCAACATCGATACCGCCAGGAGGGCAGGCCCGGATTTCCGAAAGAGCTCCCAGGCGAACCAATAAAATGCCGGCAAAGTCAAAATACCAAAAATTACCGGGAAGAGCCTCATCAGACGAGCCTCCTTCTCGTCAAAAATCATTCTCCAAAACCAGAAAGCTTCGTAAAATCCCGGCGCGTGCTCCGGATGCGAAGTCATTAACGCCGAGCTGACCTCGGACAGTGGACAACGTCTGTTTTGATAGTCGTCCAACACACGCTGCCAGGTCACAGGCGCACGGATACTAGCCTGCACCAGCTTCGCGGCGAACGGGTTGCCTGAGCAGTGCATGAGCGTCATCGCCTCGTCATGCCAGACAACTACGCTCTCCAGTCCGTACGTCCGGAAAAAAGTGCCCACGACGACTATGAGAATTAGGAATGCCAGAACCGGGATTTTACGCGGCATTTAGAGGCACTTACAGCCAAATAACAACAGTAAGATCTACCTTTCGGCATATTACCCTCTTGACTGTGCATCGCGTAACTATAACCCTGCCGCCCGATGCAAGTGAGAATTTTCACCTTTCTGCTTACTAGTTAGATAATTGTTTTTATAAGAATTAGATGTTAATTTGATGGAGATGACTGCAACGCCCCGCGAGACTTACGTTTCGCAGGTGTTCGCGTCGTCTGTAAGTTGGCGTCCATCCATCTTCTGGTATCAGGTAATCATTATGGTATACACAAAGGGACCCATGACAATCTCAAACAGCCCGAACCAACGCAGGCTAGTGCCGCCTCACGTAGAGTCGCTGCAGCCATATAAGCCTGGTAAGCCACCCGACGAGCTCAAGAAAGAGCTGGGCATCGAGAAATTCATCAATCTTGCCTCCAATGAAAATTCGCTTGGTACGCCGGACTCGGTTCTGCAAGCAATTGCAGAAGGCGCAAAGGATTTGCATAGGTATCCTGAATCCGGCGGTATGACGCTTCGCAAGGCTCTTGCAGAGCGCTATCACGTCAAGGTCGAAAATGTCGCGATCGGCAGCGGCAGCGAAAGTATACTCGCCAATATCGCACGAGCTTTTCTGCATGACGACGACGAAGTGCTCACTTCGGAAGGCACATTCATCGGGCTCTATGTCCTCGTAAATGCAATGGGGATCAAGCTGCACAAAGTGCCGCTTAAGAATTACACCTTCGATCTCGAAGGCATCGCAAATTCGATCAACAATCACACGAAGATCATCTACTTATGCAATCCCAATAACCCAACCGGTACGATTTTCAGACGCGCCGAATTCGAAAAATTCATGAAACGCGTTCCTGATCACGTACTCGTTGTGCTCGACGAAGCCTATTACGAATTTGCCTGCAAAGAACCGGACTACCCAGATTCGATGACCTACAGGCTCGATAACGTATTAACCTTGAGGACATTCTCGAAAGCCTGGGGAATGGCTGGTCTTCGACTGGGTTATGGATTAGGTCATGATTTCTTGATCGATTTTATTAATAGGATCAAGTTGCCATTCGAGCCTAATGTGCTTGCTCACTATGCGGGACTGGCGGCACTGAAAGACAAGGATTTTCTGTTAAAGACAGTCAGCAACAACGAAGCCGGTATGGAATTTCTGTCAGAAGAAACCGATAAGCTCGGCATGAAGCGCATTCCGTCTCACGCCAATTTCGCGCTCTTCGAAATGGGCACCAAGGAAGAGGTCCAACGAGTGTTTGACGGTGTGTTGAGACAAGGAGTCGCGATCCGCCCCCTCGCCCCGTTTGGACTGCCGACATGTCTGAGAATCACCATCGGAACTGAAGAAGAAATGCAGCTGGTGGTCGATGCGCTCAAAACTGTTTTATAGCCTTCAGCTTGTAAAGCAGAATACCTAAGCTAGTCTTAAAGGCGGCTAATAAAGCCGGATTCCGCGCTAGACTTCTCGGCATAGAAACCTAATAAGTAACTGTTTACTGCACCTGTGTACTGGAGAGTGAAATGACTCAAGTCCTTCAAAAAACCGAAATCAAACCAACGTGGAAGCCTGAGCAAATGCATGAAATGTATTCGCAAATGATGGCTAACTCGATGATGTCCGCAATGCAAGTGCTCTGCAAGCACGGCGAAGAAGCCGTCAAAGAGTTCCAAGAAGTCAGCCGCAAGCCGATGATCGCTTATTACAAGAAGCTCGGTGTCTCGACACCGATCGAAGTAATCAAAGCCAAAGCCGAATTGGAAGCCAACATGTTCGGTTCCAAGATCGAATTCTGGGGCGATGACAAAGAAGCACACCTCCTCTACAACTCCTGCGGAATGTGGGATGCGATGAAGAAGTGCGGTATGCCTAAAGAGCAAGAAGACAAAATGTGCGGTTCCTTCGAACAGTGCATCAAGAGCTTCGCTGAAGAGCTAGGTCTCAAAGGCGAAGTCAAATTCGAAGGCGAAAAAGCAACAATTACTCTTCGCAAGTAATTTTAGCTTCCAGCTTAATTTCGAAAGCCCGGGCAAAAGCTCGGGCTTTCACTATTGTCATTCAAGAATCAGCGGCTATACTGGATTGCTACTATCGTGTGGCACCAAAGAGCCAGGGCTGATCGAGCCTGTCCAAATCATTTCTGGACTTTCTAAACATCAGGCGACTATGCAACTGTTTTCAAAAGATCGACGAATAACAATCACCCTTGCAGCACTGAATACGGTGCTATTCGCCGCAATGGTGGCAACTTCCGATCTCAAATCCTTAGTATCGCCACCGGTGCCAACACTGATTGACTGGGGCGCGAATTTTGGACCGCTAACGCTCAAGGGTGAGCCGTGGAGACTGATTACATGCGCATTCGTCCATGGCAATCTGATTCACTTGCTAGTCAATATGTATGCACTTGTTAGCGTTGGCAAAGAGATTGAGAAAACACTCGGTCCTACAAGATATCTATTTATCTATTTCATGTCGGCGTTAATGGGTGCACTGGTGAGCACGGAGTTCCAGCCGACCCTGGTGAGCTGTGGTGCCTCAGGGGCAATCTTTGGAATCGTTGGCGCAGCATTTTCCTATGTATCGCCCGACAAGATTCACGAAGCGAGAGCTTCGCTGAAACGCAGATTAACGGTATTGATCGCATTTGTAATCCTCAACCTGGCGTTCGGTTTTATCGTGGCTGGGATAGATAATGCCGCTCATATGGGCGGATTGATCGGCGGGTTGCTTAGTGGTTTTGTCCTCTCCGGTCTGTCCAACAAACAACAGTCACGCTGGCAAGCCGCCAGCGGCGTGGCACTGCTTTCCGTGGCACCGCTCGCGGCATACATCGGCATGCTCACGCAGTATAAAGACGATCCCAGACTGACCGCTTTCGTCCCCTTCATCGAAGCTCAAGCGCTTCTACAAGACAAGAAATACAATGACGCGTTGCCATATCTGGACAACGCGATTTCAACCATGACCATTGACGACAAAACGAAATTCACAAAAGAGCGAATCGGTATGCTAATGGCTCGAACACACACATACATGGAGCTCAAACGTAACCAGGAAGCCATGCGCGATGTGGAGAAGGCGGAAGAATTAGCTGAAGACAAAAATCCAATCATGGCTATGAAAGCACTGGTGGCTCACCAGCTTAGAAGATATGACGAAGCAGTCGATCTCTATAAAAAGGTTTTGGAAAAAACACCAGACGATCCTCAGGTTAATAACAACCTTGCCTGGAGTCAATTGCCCACAGGCCAACTCGATGAAGCGCTGAAGAATGTGACCAAGGCAATTGACAAAGACAAGAACAAAAGCAACATCATCGATACTCGTGGAACCGTTTATTTACTGATGAAGAACTACGATCGGGCGATTGAAGATCTCGACAATGCTATAAAGATAAACCCTAAAGAAGGCGCCGCCTACTTTCATCGCGCTGGCGCCCACCTCGGAAAGGGACAAGACAAGGAATGTGATGAGGATTTGAAGGCCTCTAAAGAGCTGGACTACGTCCCTGATGTTTGGGAGGTCGATACCTTTAGAGAGCTAATCGAGCGCCGCAATGGACTCGCTAAATAACGCAGATTTCTGCCAGGTCTCTTCCGTTATCGCAAAAGACATTGCGTTGACCCCTTGCCAAACGAGCTCCAATCTCCACCACCCACGCGTCGAAATCAAAATGCTCATGTCGACAAACTTCGGCGGAACATCACCCGGCTTCGGATTCTTGTTTTAGATTGCCGTCGAATACACTCACGTCGACGCGCTTCGGACACGTTCCGCACCTTCGTATTGTTGTCTTAGATCGTATTCCCGTACGTTCAAATCCCAGCGTAAGCGAATAGGGGCGAGGCCAGACGACGCGCGGTACCGCTATTAGTGCGCATTCCAGGAACGCAAGAAGTACATGTGTGACTTCGTATTGTTGACGAGATATCGACCGGAGCTGCCTGGCGTAGGTGGTGGAATCTTGACTCTAAGACATTCCAGCGGCTCACCTGGCGCGAATTGAGCTGCATCTTCCGGAAAGTCTGCTTTGAACATACGAATGTCATTTTCATCCGGACTAAACGATTCATACTCGTTGCGATTCTTTATCTCAATTGGTCCATCGAAGCGGAACCTCACAGTGTGCTCATAGCCCAACCAGTGTATGCCAACACCCTTGACGTCTCGGAACTCACTGACGGGTGTTTCAAAATATGCTTCTGCAACTAGCTCCGGACGCATGTTGAACGAATTGTCGATCATACTGCTCATCAACCAGTTGCCACCGACGATAGCGACAACCACCAGCCCCATCACAATTCCTCCGACAACATACACTTCTCGTCGCATTTCCACTCCTCTGGCTTTTAACTCATGATTTTCAAAAATCAACAATTAGTGCTAAACCCGCTATCAGACAACAATCTACAGCCTTGCGCTTAAACGCAACCATGATGCGGACAGTCACCTGGAAACCATCTTAACTTAATAGCATAATCAGGACAAGCAACAAACCTGATATCGAAATGCCTGTGAGACGGTACACAAGCCACGCTAAACTCTCACAGGCATTTCCCTGCAACACACAGATCCATTTTTCAGTCTTCGCCTCGTAACTCCGATTACGGGTCGAACGATCGCAGCATCAAACTGAAGAATTAACCGTAACGAGGATAGACGTAATGGTTGAAAAAGATACTTCTCTGGAAAGTGCGAGTTCGGCGCTCGATGCTCGCTACAATGGTTTGTTTAATATCGCGAATCTGAATTTCGATTTCTTCGATCAGGACAAAAACGGCAAGATTCAACGAAAAGAAATCTTTAAAGCAATTTCTTCGGACGAGGTGAAGGGTGACGATGCCGTCGCCCTGGCTACGAGTCGCCGCAATTTCAAAGAAATTCGAGACCTGGAAAAAGGCGATGGCGAAAAACGCGACATCACCAAAGACGACCTCAAGAAGCTTGCAGAATTTGGCCACCTGAAGGCGATGAAAGTTATTGCGGGCGGTAGCCCAATTTTTAGAGCGCTTGATACCAACAGTGATGACAAGCTCAGTAAGGAGGAGCTAGAGCAGTCGCTCCCCAAACTCAAGGATGGCACCACCAAGAAAGCTGTGCAAGCGATGCTCAAGGACTTCGAAATAATTGGAGGAAAAGGAGCAACGGAAATCACGGCAACTCAAGTTAAAGAGTACGTAGCAAAACGGATGTCAGACAATGAAGAGGGTTCTGTCGACAAGATTGCCACCAATTTTTCCGAGACGAAGAAGAAGTTGGATGAGTCAAACCGAAAAACGTATTCAGAAGATAAACCATACTGGTCGGTACAGGGCGAAGCACCTAAGCAAGGGCGGGTAGGAGACTGCTGGCTAATCGCCGCAATGTCATCAATGTTCGAAAAGGATCCAAGAGCCGTCGAGAAGATGATTAGAGACAACGGCAATGGAACACTTACAGTAACTTTTCCATATAAGTACGAGGGGAAAGAGCTGCAGGCGACAATTCCCAAGCCGACCGACACAGAATTGAGCCTATATGCGTCAACCGGTAAGTTCGGAACTTACGGAGCAATTATGGAAAAGGCTCTCGGAAAGATCATGGAAGAAAGGCCTGAGCTAAAGGAAAAGCTCACCGGCGCAGCGAGGAACCGGGGCAAGGGAGTCCCTGTGCAAGAGCTGCTAAATGGTTCGTCAACACCATTTGGAATCGAGCTACTAACCGGCGAATCAGCAAAGACGCTCAGTATCAGAGACCTCGACGCAGAAGAGTTGCACTACATACTCTCCTTTTCAGGGAAGGACGCCTCGACCTGCGATGCTGACGGAGATTGGCCAAAACGAGCCGGAGATTATCCGGAAAGAGGTCACAGCACGATAAGGAGAATCGATCTCATAGAGCTGGTCAAGCCAAAGGGGACCGGCTCGTCCCCAAGCGAATCAACAATGACACCGAAAAAAACAGGAAAAACTAGACCGGGTGGTTCGGATAGCCCCGGTTCCTCAGACAGAGCCGTAAAGCCAGACTCGCAGGTTAAATCAATTGACGAGAAGAAGCCTTCACGTCCTGACGGAACCGGCACTGGTGACAACACAAGCAGTCCTGCGGTGCCAAGCAAGCCGGACAGGCCAGATCGTCCGGACAAGCCGGATGTGGTGCCGGATAAGCCGGACAAGCCTAGTCAACCGGACAAGCCAGACCGTCCGGACAAACCAGATAAGCCGGATGCAGTGCCGGAACCAAAGCCCAGACCGGAGATTGATTTCCCACTCTTTCCAAAACCTCGTCCATGGCAAGAGATTGATGAGGACGAAGATGAAAAGGAAGAGCCTAGAGGTTTCAGCGCTCATGAATTTTCCATCTTGAAATACGATGCAGAACGCCGAGTAGTAACGATTAGAAACCCATGGGGCAGCGGCGAGCTCACTGGTCCCGATGACAAGGCCGCTGACGGAAAAGATGACGGAATTATGGAGATGCCGCTTGCCGAATTCGTGAAGTATTTCCGCAATGTTTCGTTTTCGCAGAGCGTTATCGATCGGGGTAAGCGTGCGTACCAAGAGAGCAAAAAGCACTAGGAATTGATAGAAAAACTTGCGGTCAATTAGGTTCTGACCTTGATTAAAGAGGCGTTACCATGCGCCATCAAGCAGCTTCGCTATACTTCTCAACCGAACAAAATAAGACGATTGTGTTAGTGCACAAAGTCATGATTCGATTGTCGGCTTCATCAGTACTGTCGAACGGCGCCACCATCAATGGTGATGGTGGTGCCGGTGATGAACTCTCCTCGAGGTGAGGCAAGGAAGGAGACCAAAGCTCCAAGATCTTCCGGTTTTCCGAATCGCTGTACCGGAGAATAATTAGCCCAATCACTCAGAATCTGCTCTCTAGAGACACCCTGAGTGTTGGCATATTGCTGAGCCAGATCTCGGACGAGAGGAGTATCGAAGTATCCAGGACAAATAACATTTACCGTCACGCCATCTGCCGCGTACTCAGTGGCAATACACTTCGCCAGCGCATTGAGTCCGGTCCGCAGAGTACTTTGCACGACAGATGATTTCTCAGGCTCCAGACCGAATATCGAGCCGATGAAAACAATTCGTCCATACTTGCGCTCTTTCATGTCCTCGACTAACATGCGGCTGAGCAAAATCGCCGGACGAAGGAGAAGATCGATACCTTGCTGCCATTGCGCATCTGTTGCGACGGAGAACGGATAGGTAGGCGGATGCCCGGTACTCAAAACGAGAATATCAATGTCGCCCAAATCAGATTTCGCTTCAGCGATCAATCTTTTGAGATCTTCTTCAACTGTCAGATCTGCCGAGATTCCTATTGTTCTTACGCCACATGATTCTGCGATCTCAGTAGCAGCCGCATCGACCTTGTCAGCGCTTCGAGAGCAGATTGCAACGTTGACACCTTCTCCAGCCAATTCTTTCGCACAGGCGTATCCCAGTCCGTAGCTTGCGCCGGTTACTATCGCGTTTTTTCCAGCCAGACCCAATTCCATTGCGCGGTTTCCTCCCTGGGGAAAAGTGTTATAGCATGTTTAGCTCCAGGAAAGTAAGGAAGCTCTCCATTATCGATGTACTTTTGGCGCCACCTACGGTGAGTGTGTAGCCGAACAGTACAGACTGAATCGGATTTAGTACAGGGCTCGTATTGATACTCAGACTTGTTTTATCGTTGGAAATTTTTTGAATCCGTACAACAAGATCTTGAGGATTGGAAAAAACTCTGCTGCGCGGAACCTCCCACGAAAGCCTGCCCGAGTGGTAGTCGAGAGCACCAATTGGAGAACCAGTGACTGTCATCCCGGCAGCCACAGCCAACTGAAAAGTATCCGAATACGGCAAGTCGATTAATATTGTGCGTTGCTGATAAGGCGATGGTTTGCGATAGCGATAAATCCAGGCGAGCATTATGGAAAACGGTATCATAATGGTGACAAAAAACACCACTGATAAGGCATGAAGAACAGCCATCTCCACAGGACCGAGCCCCCAGAGAGTTATGTGCGTAGCTTGGACCAGCGCTGCCATCAGAACACTGGTGGAAAGAGCATAAACCGTTGACGCAACCAGAAAAAGAGCGCGAAAGATCGCGAAGCACGCTGCAACCTGCCAGGAAAATGCTTACAAGATCGACCACGGTCAATCGACCTCGAAGCTGTCATCGCTGTTCAGCCCAGTTGTTAAACTCGGCAAATCAGCAGTTAGCGGCGTGAGGGAAGTGTTCGAATAGATAGCACTTCAAATTGAAATTGAGCTGGCGGTTTTGGATTCGTTTCGAAGCCGCCAGTTTTCCTTCAAAGTCGAACAACAATTGCAATTTGGACCGGCGATACCGCCTAAATACCAACTCTGTAGGCGGTCGAGCATGCAGCTAACGGCTCGCGCGGAGCTCGTTTCGATAATCTCGAATCAATTGATCAACTTCTTCTACGGCTTCTTCACCGGCGAAATTAACAAGTCTATTTCTAGACTTGGTGAAATCCCGAATAGCTTCCGCCGGAATTGAGTTATTCTGCTCTGACGGAACGGCGACTTTAGTGTACATCGCAAAACTGTCCGACAGGTCGGCTGACACTTTGATTAACATATCAAACAAACGAACTTGTTCGGAACTGCTCATCTTCAACTCGGTAGCTATTTGATTCTTCATCAGTTTCTTGAATAGAGCAAACGCCGAGCGTGTAGTCCCGTCAAGAACAACTCTGTAACTGGAAGGAATGTCGGCACCGACTGCGGTCGACTCGTAGGCGGAACCATAATGACCATCACCAGATAAGAGCGCTTTCAAAGACTCCGACGAATACACCGAGGAAATTGGGACAGAAAGCTTGTCACATACAAAATTAATATCCGGAGAACGAGCGCAAGCGCTCTTCCAGAGCAGGTTTAGGCATTGAAGCCGAAAGCGCTCCCTTCGCGCTTCGAGTCCCAACTCCTCCTGGTTAAATGGCAACTGCATCCTCTCAGACTCAGCATTCGCGAAGAACTTTTTGAGGGAGCGATCGAGTTCACCGACGGCGTGCGAGCCACACATCTCTGAAAGATCTTTTTTGCTCTCAGTGGCTTGGGCTCTGAGCCTCGAAAGGTCAACGGAGTGCGCTATCTTGACCCCATCAACGTAGACAGAAAAATCCTCGACTAGTTTGTCGCCGGCACTGCGAAGCATATTGTGGAACTGTATCTGTTCGGTTTTTGTCAAGCGATTCTTCCCTGATGCCGGAATCTTCTCATAGGGCCTCGCATCTGTGGCTACAGCAATAAATGGCTCGACGACCTGATACGTTTCAGGAAAAAAATCTCCGACTCCACAACCGCGATACAGGTTTTCTCCATAAAAATGCGTATACAAAGACCGGCGAACAATCATTGCCACATAGTTTTTCAGCTTCGGATTCTTCGCATCAGGAATTATCTTTTGCATTACGTACTGTATGTCCGGAGAACTGGAGACATATTCATCGAAAAGCTTTTCGATTAAAAGACTGCGACACTGTTTCTCGCATGCATCCGGCGCATTTTCTTGCACCGGAACTGGCATCGCATTAACAGTGCGCGCCTGCTCCAACAACCGTGCTCCAAGGGAGGAGTTCTCGGATGCCGTTGCGGCATTCGATAGCCCTGATACAGTTAGCGCTACCATCAGTAGTGCCACCGGTCTCATTCAGATTGCTCCTGCTCAGTTCCACTCGCCAGAAATCCTTTGATTTTTCGGTCCAGCGCATTCACCGCGTTCCGTCCGCAAAGTGCGATAAGCTGCTGTCTGCGTGATGCAGATGCAGGGTTATGTTTGGAGATACTAGTTGATCGAATCTTAGCGTCGAAGTATGGTCGAGCACATTGCTCAAGACGATCAGCACCATTTCTTATGGTATCAATCAACCTAATTTTTTCAATCATCGACGTTCGCTTCGAAGACTCCTCGTGCTCCAGTATTCTCCGATGTAACCACCGTGCCCGCATGGACAGCGCGGAGTTATCCGCGACTCATTATGTCCAAACCTAACTCCTAGCATTCTATACGCTAGATTGAGTTGAGGCGTTCGAACTAAGTATGGCGCCAAAAGCATTCGAAGTTGTTCGCGAAAGAAGTCTTGTTCCCGACGCTCTTCTTCCGATGCCTCAACCAGCGGTGAGTAAATGTCTAGCTGCACCGGCATCGCATTTATAGTAGCAGTATCATCCACTAACTTAGATTCAAGTACCGACAACTCTGACGCGCGCACATTGAGGGGAGACGCTCCTAGCAATAGTGCCGCTCCAAACGGTGCCCAGTTACTAATTCTCATTACGTTCAGCAGCAGCCCTTTGACGTTCTCATTCTATTAGAACCCCAAGCAGTTGTCATGAAAATCGACTTACGTCAGGATACTCGGTATTTGCGGTCTTGGAGAATAGACTCTCCCGGAAGTTGAGAGGCAGGCATTTCCTTATCGCTGACCAATAAGATCTGGCAAGGGTCTTGCCAGTCCGCGCAAGAGGCGCATTGCGAACCCGCAGACTGCTGGTAGAATGGATGATAGATTCGTTGAGGTAATATCGCATGACGACGTCTAAAGATAATGACGATCCGTTCGCCACCGACGAATGGGATCCAACTGAGGCAATCAAATTAATTAGGCACTGGCGAAAGACATCCGATAAGAGCGCTGATACTAAAGATTGGGAAGACCTAAAAAAGGCGCTCAACGAGAATCGAATGCCGGGAAGGTTGCTCTTTGAAGAGTAACCTCGTTCTGCTGGACACTGGAGTGCTCGGTTTTGTTACTAATCCAAAGTCCGCTGTGAACGACCCCGTTTTAGTCTGGATTGAGGGACTGCTCAAGAATGGGCACAGACCAATCGTTCCAGAGATAGCAGATTACGAGCTCAGGCGTGAGTTAATCCTAACGAAGTCACGCAATGCTCTTAATCATTTAGACCGCCTTGGCCGCAAGTTTCGATACCTTCCGATAGATACTCTGGCAATGCGACGCGCTGCAGTATTTTGGGCAAACGCACGGAATGAAGGTCGCCCCCTTGCTCATCAACATGCACTCGATGGTGACATTATTTTGTGTGCTCAAGCTAGTGTGCTCAAGCTAGCGGTCTCAGCGAGTCGAACCCCAATCTCAATGTGATCATTGCGACCACCAATGTAAGCCACCTTAGCAGATACGCACTGGCAGACACTTGGAACAACATTTAGTGCCGGATCTTCGGAAGCGAGCGCGGCGCGATTTACAAATTCCCACGATTAGCCTGCTCTCTTTCGATGGATTCGAAGAGCGCTTTGAAGTTGCCCTTGCCGAAGCCGTGGGCGCCTTTGCGCTGAATGATTTCGAAGAAGAGTGTCGGTCTGTCTTCGACCGGCTTGGTGAAGATCTGAAGCAAGTATCCTTCGGATTCGCGGTCGACGAGAATGCCGAGCTTCGCAAGCTCTTCGATGTCTTCGTCGATTTCGCCGACGCGCTCAGGGAGTGCATCGTAATACGAGCGCGGCACTGTGAGGAATTCGATTCCTCTCTTATGCAGCGCAGCCACTGTCGAGATGATGTCGCGCGTGGCGATGGCAATGTGCTGAACACCCGGTGCCAGATAGTAGTCGAGATATTCTTGAATTTGCGATTTGCGAACGCCGATAGCGGGCTCGTTGATCGGCAGCTTAATCGTGCCGGTTTTGTTGGCCATCACCTTTGATACCAGCGCCGAATACTTCGTCGAAATGTCTTCAGCATCGAAATACTGATAGACGTAGAAACCAAAGACGTCTTTGTAGAAATCTACCCAGTGTTCCATACGGTCGACTTCAACGTTGCCGACACAGTGATCGATAGCAGCGAGACCGACGCCACCGTCCTTGGTGCCTTCAATAGGTTTAAACCCAGGAGCAAAATTGCCCTTACTGTAGTTGGTCCTTTCAACGAATCGATGAATTGTGTCGCCGTAGGTATGCACCGAAGCGGTAATCATGGAGCCGAACTCGTCTTCGTGAGTCTCTGGTGCGGCGTAGCTCTTGGCACCACGCTTGATGGCAGTCTCGTAAGCTTTCTTTGTGTCGCGTACTCGAAATCCGATCGTCTTTACGCCATCGCCATGCTTGTGCACGTGCTCAGCAACTTCATCGTCAGCGCGTAATGCGCCTGTGAGCACGAGGTTGACGTTGCCCTGGCGAAGAACATAGGAGACCCGATCACGATTACCGGTTTCGAGACCTCGATATCCAACAATGTCAAAACCAAAACCATGATGATAGTAGTAACAAGCCTGTAAGGCATTGCCTACGAAAAACTCTACATGGTCGAAGCCGTCAATGGAAATCTCCTCGACGACAGCGTTCTGAGTCTTGCTTTCAACAATCTCTTTAACCACCGGTTTAACCCCCGAATGCAAATATTGGGCCTTCGATAGCTAATTGTACGACAGAAGCCGCCTAGTCTCCGGCCTTTTCGAGTTCCTTAAGAAGCGATTTAGCCTTCTCATTGTTTGAATCGGCTTCGAGCACCTTCTTAACTTCTGACAACGCATCAGCGTCCTGCTTGCATTCATGGTAGGCTTCAGCCAATCCCAATCGAACAGAAGCGAGCAACTGACCCATAGTATCCATGTGATAGTCGCCGGTCGCGCGTTCCAGATTGCCCACCAGGCGCTTGTAATGCGGGATTGCACCTTTAGAATCGCCAGCTTTACGCATCGACTCTGCTAGCTTGAATGTTTGCATCGAGCTGAAAGTATTAGTAGAGTGCGCTTTCTTGAAGTGTTCAACCGCCTCTTTGTGTTTTCCAAAATGGTCCTTAACTTGACCCATCATGAATTGAACGGACGAAATCCCGGAGTACTTCGAGTCTAACTCCTCGAGCATCTTCATCGCAGTCGCTTCGTCACCGGCGACAGCCTTACGCCATGCCTGCAAACAGCCATCTGCAACTGCCTGCTCTTTTTCCATGTTGACTTGTGATGCCTGCATATCCGGGTCTCCGCCCATCCCCGGCTGGGTTGACGAATACTCGACCTGTGACAGACCTTCGTTTCGCACAGTGCCACGGCAGGCAGCAAGCGGGAAGACAAAGACCAAGAGCGAGATGATAACAATCGCATCGCGACGTCGGTGCGATGTATTCCTGTGTTTGTCAGTCATTAGAGTAACCTGATTATTAGTGCTGTAAAACAGAATGCCCGAAACCATCGAGTTCCTGTGTCTTTTCGAGACGCGAGGCAGATAAGCCTCTGCTCAAATTCTCCTCGGGGAGCGGCAGTGGCGGATTGTCTGTGGTAGTCGAGGCTGTGTCTTGAGTGCGACGGTTAGCGTGCTCACCACGAGCCTTGGCTTGCAGAAAGCGGATGCGATTGTTGACCTTGGTGGTGAACTTCGGCGGCACAGCATTGTCAAAGACCATCTCTACCAGGACCTTGGACGCCTGGAAGTAATGCCCTTGCGCTTCGAGCAACTCCGAGAGCGCGACCCGCAGCATCAGCTCCTTCGGCTTGTCATTCATCAGGAATGTAAGGCGCTTAACCGCCTCGGCAAGCGACTTTGCATCAGGAGAACAAAGGGTCAACTGGTGATAAGCAAGATAGTATGAGGGATTGAGCTCCGTAGCAGCGAGCAACTCGCGAACCGCTTCTTCATTCTTGCCGGCCACACGCAGCGCTTCAGCGTATTGATATTTTAGTTGCGCATTAGCAGGGTTATTCTCGCTCGCCACCCGCGCTTCGTCGACTTTGCTTGCCGGGGAGCCACCCTCCTCTGCAAAAGCTAGGTTGGCGCCTGTGGCAAGCCACAGACTCAGAGCAAGAACCTGGCAATAAATTCGGGAGCGCATCTATGTTTTCTTAAAAACCGAACAGAAAACCGTTGCCGCAAAGGGCTTCGAACTGCGAACTAACAGGGGTTTATAGTTGATCCATGTCTTATTTGTCAACATGTCCGTTACGCCTTTCGAATTGTAAGACTGTAGGTCTCGTCAGAAAGTTGCACGGTCGATTCCACTGTGTGCCCCTCTGAGCTTACACTTGAACTAACGCTCTCAACAGGTTCGCCCGCATCTAGAAGAACCTTAAGAATGTCACCACTTGCAATTTTGTCTAGAAAGAGCCTTGTTTTTACAAAATTCATAGGACAGGCAACACCGCGTAAATCGAGCTCATGTTCAGCCATCAGACATCATCCTCCCCAGAGTGAAAACAAGAATCGGGAAAACAGCTATCTGGAGAGGGGCAGGAACTAGCATCTTTGTACTTGCTCCATTCTTTTTTGAAGCACTCTCGCGACAATATATAGGATTTCATGGAGATCAAAACATCTTCCGGTTTGCGAATGCTGCTCTTGGCTATACATTCGAGACAATACATCGCGTCAATGTTGCCCAAAGCCAGGTTGATTACCTGTTTCCGGAGGCAAAGACGCGCAGCGCAGATCGCGCATTGCAATTGTCCTCCTTCGATTAAACAGTTTTCCTCGCCCATCCCTCTGTACATGCCTGTGCAGCTGAAGTTTAGCCGATAACCATTAATCGCAGGAAACCATATTGACTATATGCAAGAATTTAAACAGTAATCGTATTAACTCGGGTTATCAGGTATTTCTAGGAATTATCGCAGCCTGCAGCTTTTGGTATCGCCCTTAGTAGTGGCGATGGCTGTTTTTCTGCAGCCGCACGGAGCTTCGGCACAGATGGCGGCAGGTACAGGCAAGGCGACGCCACCAACGAGCGAACTCAGCTCGCAGACTAACTCGACACCAAAGCCTGGATCGGCATCCACGCCCAAGAAAGTGAAGCCGTCATCTACAACTCCCTCCAAGAGCGCGACACCCGCGGCGGCGAGCAAATCAGCACCGGCACCAACCAGCAAGAAGGCTGATACTCAGCCAACCACAACTGGATCTAAGGTTAAACCGATTGCAAGTGATGAGGTAAAACCCAGCGCTCAGACTAGCGGTGGCAATGCGTCGCAAAAAAGCGGTCCACAGTCGCCCGGCACAAGTGCCGCACCACCAAAGCAATATGCGCAACCACCCTTAGGAGTGCCACAGACCGGTGCTTATCCGGTCGCGCCTTATGGCCAGTATCCGCCGGTCTATGGGGTCCCTCCGCAGTACGCATACCCTCCCAGACAAGGCACACCACCTTATCCCGGACAGCCACCCTACGCCGGCTATCCGTCGCAAATGTCGTATCCGCCGCAATATCCGCAAGGCGCTTATCCGCCGCAGTATCATCCTCCGCAGGGTGCCTATCCACCGGCTCCGACAGCCTATCCACGGCAAAGCGGACAGAGCGGATACCCAGTACAACCGGGACAGGCTGGTTATCTCAACCCGTCAACACCAGGCGCTTATCAGCCACCAGTCGCGCCCGGTGGCTATCCGCAACAGTCAGCATATCCGAAACAGCCGGTTCAACCGATGTATCCAGCCGCTCGACCGCAAAACCTGCAGCAAACGACGGGAAATCTCGGACCCGACAACAAGTCGGCGCAGAAGGACAATATGTCGGAGTTCTTGAGCCTGGTAGGTAGCGCAAGGCAAATGATCAATACAGGTGATTCGGCATTCGCAGTGGATTCGCTTAACCAGGCGGTGGCGCTGAGACCGCGGAATCTCTCAGTCTACTTCTATCGGGGACTAGCTTATGACGAGTCGGGCGATCCTTCTAAAGCGGTTAAGAACTACCTGGAGAGCCTCGATCGCGCGAAAACCGTGGGAATGGATTCTGCGGAATTACGTATAAATCTGGGCAATTCGTATATGAAGCTCGCGTTCAATAAGGACGCAATTATGGAGTACAAGCGGGCAATCGAGATCGACCCTGGCAATCGATACGCGCACTTACAGCTGGGGCGCGCATATTTGGCAGAAGGGAAGTATGCCGAAGCTCTCAAAAGCTTTAGACGCTGCGATTCTTTAGGGCTTACTGAGCCGTCGCTTCCTTATCTCAAGGCACTAGCACTGGCTGCGCAAGGGGAGAAGCAGGGCGCATTGGGTGAACTTGCGCCCCTATTGAGCGAAGAGACGGAGAAACAGAGGCCGGAACTGTACAAAGCAGCGTCAGAGCTCAAAGGTGAGTTGAAGTAGGTTCGACGGGATCGCGAAATCGTGGCCGGAACACGGGGCCAGCATGCGTCAGAAGCCGACTGGAAGCCGGCGGTCCCAGTGGGCATCCGCCGGATGGGCGGCTGCAGCAAGTTCGAGTGCTCTGCTAGCCGAAGCTGACGGTCCCGGTGGGCATCCGCCGGATGGGCGGTGCAGCAAGTTCGAATGCTCTGCCAGCGGGAAGCTGGTGGTCCTTGCGGACCTTCGGTGGACTAACACGGTGGGGTTTTCAATCAGGTATGCTAGCGCGGAGGCGGAGAGTAAATCCACCTGTGATTGAGTGCGCGCACGCAATTGATGGTATCACGCAAGGGACAGCCCAGGATTGAAACAGACGAGTTCGGCGAGGTAACGATCCCCGCTGGATTTTATTGGGGCGCCGGCACGGCCAGAGTGCTCGAGCTCTTCGCTTCGGCAGGGCGGCCCACCCATCCGAGCTTGATTGATGGAATCGTCCAGGTCAAAAAAGCTGCCGCGCTTGCGAATGGTGAGCTCGGTTTTCTGAATCGCAACATAGCTTCCGCAATCGCTCAAACATGTGATGAAATCCTCAATGGGCAGTGGCGCGAGCAGATCGTCGTTGATGCCATCCATGGTGGCGCAGGTATTGCACTGGTTATTAATGTCAACGAATTGCTTGCCGGCCGAGCTTCAGAAATACTTGGCGACGCGCCGGAGGCCCTCACATCCGTAAACAGCTCGGCGCATGTCAACCTGTCGCAATCCACCAACGATGTTTATACAACTGCGATGCGAGTCGCGTTACTGCAGTCGACAAAAAAACTGCAACTTACTGTTCTCGAGATGGAGCGCCTGCTACGCCGAAAGAGCCTCGAGTTCGAACGAGTAGTCAAAGTCGGGAGGAGTGCCTTGCGCGACTCGGCGCCGGTAACACTCGGTCAGGAATTCAATTGCTATGGCTCTACAATCGAGCGCGCCGTCCGCCGAATCAAAGACGCAGCGCTCAGCCTCGAGGAAGTCTGCCTCGGAGGACGGGCAGTTGGCACCGGATTTAATACCGCGCCAGAATTCCTGCTTGGCGCAGTTAAACATCTGACGAATATATCGAATCTACCCCTGCGCGTGGCAGACGACTATTTCCGTTTAACCCAATCGATGTCTGATTTTGTCGCCTTGTCATCGAGCCTGAGAGAGCTAGCAGTAGATTTAGCCAAGATCGCGAGCGACTTGCGATTGATGAGCTCTGGTCCAGCAGCGGGCTTTGGAGAGATTCGCTTACCCGATCTAATTCTTCAACCGTCCGGTCTGCTCCCATCCATAATGCCAAAGACCGGTGTCGCTCCACTCACGGAGTCACTACTGATGGTGTGTTATCAGGTAATCGGCAACGATCAGGTCGTCTGTCTCTCGGCTCAGGCTGGACAGCTAGAAAACAACAGCCTCAGCCCCGTAATCATCGACAGCATGCTGACCTCGATAACTACACTACAGAAGACTCTGGACGTTTTTAACCATAATTGTCTGGTTAAAATCACCGCCGACACAGTGCGATGCAAAGAGCTGTTTGACAAGTCAGGCGCTCTGGTCGCTGCGTTGGCAAGTGAACTGGGATACGACAAGGCACTTGACATAGTCACCCAGGCACGCGCACGCGGCACGGATGTCAGGGAGTATTTACAGTCCACAAATCTTCTCCCGAAAGCCACCCTTGACAAAGTGCTCCATTACAAATTTTTGACCACACCTCAATTATTGGCGCAGATTCAACAGGCGGAAGACACCAAGGACGATACCAGGTGAGCGATTGTGACACTGTGATCGTCATATCAGATAAATATTGTTGAAGCTCACAACGCCCGAATTTGGTTAACATAGGAACGCGTTTGGTTCGGAAACGATTACTATGACGGCTTTTCTAGACATAGCCAAGCGCCAAAAGGCATACCGCGAATATATCGGAGACAGATTGGCCAATGCTTAGTGGATATAGACTCGAGGTAATTGTCGGATGTATGAGCGCCGGCAAATCAAGCGAGTTAATCAGACGAATCGAGAGAGCTCGCTTAGCATATTTGCCGACGATCATCGTGCGTCCCAAAACGGACACACGCTCGAAACCGAACTTTGTTGAATCGCGGAATGGACTCGCCTCGCAAGCAATCGTTGTGGGTGAGGCAAAAGAGATTTTGCGTTATTCATCGCATGCCGTAGTTATAGGCATTGATGAGGCGCAGTTTTTCAATGAGGAATTGATCGGGGTTGTTCAAACCTTATTGAGACAAAAGAAAAAACTGATCTGCTCTGGACTGGATCTCGATTACAGAGGTCAATCCTTTGGGCCGGTACCGCAGTTAATGGCTATGGCTGATCGAGTAGACAAGCTGCTGGCAGTCTGCCGAAAATGCGGTTCTGACTTTGCTTGCCGCACCCAACGCATGGTCAACTCCGATGAGCAGATTCTCGTCGGCGACGCGCAGTATGAAGCACGTTGCATTCATTGTTTTGAACCACCGGGTGAGTATCAACTCAGACTCGAGTTGCCACTATGTGAAACCAACCCGCCGTCGCTAGCGCTTGTTCAATCGCATGCGCCTGTAGCGAGCTAAGACTGGTCTTTCAACGCACGTAAAGCACCCGGCGAAAGTCGGGTGTTTTGCGTTGGAGCGTTCTGAAGGGCGCTTCACGGTAACACCTTAATCACACCTCTAATAGACAGATCAGTTCCGTCCACCAGGTAGACGAAAGTAGCGTCGCTTCTCGAATTTCGACGAAAACATCAGAAAACAATGAGCCACGCTTCTTTATGATGTCAATGAGTAGATGCTCAAGCCGAGGGAAAAGACACTAAAACCGCTGCAAAAGAAAGTCTCGTGACCGCGAGGATCGCCGCGATTCGCGCACCAGCAGCCGACGAAGCGCACCGAATGTTTTGAAGTGCGGTCCTGAGGCGCCTGGTGACGCCATCTTTACATCTCGCAATACAATATCGCAAATAAAGCCGGCATCAGGAGCCATGTTATAAAAATCAAAGCGCCAGACATTCATGCTTTCGGGTAGTTTTCAAGCAAATCTTCTTGAAAGGGCGAAAAAAATATCACCGCCTAATTTGTTACCGCACAGTTGTCATGGGAATGATTCCTTAGACCAGTTTCACGAAAACGGGGACAACACAGCATGTTTAGTTGGAAGAACATTGGACTAGTTAAGTTGTTCGGCAGCTTGCTCGGCAGAAAGTCCAAAAGAAAAGGGAGTCTCGATAGTCCTTGGCAGTGTGATCTGGATCACCTGGCCTCGAAGTATCAAGAAAACCCAATGAGGCCGACGACCTATTCATCTAAGACAGATGAGGCCGTTGAAGCGGAAGCGATGCTCAAGAAATTGTGCGACGAGGTTCAGGAGAGCTTTCCTGACTCCGATCGTATTGTTGTGCGGAAGGATCGAAGACAACAGGATACGACTTCGGTCGATATGAAAGCGTGGTGGGGACAAGCGGTCGCCACTTGGGATCCAATCAATGCCAAGAACATAGACTCAGTCGACCAACAGCGCCGCCCGAGACTGTCGAAGTGGTTCGACAGCAAATAATCTTTCTCGCTGTTTCTAAAAAGAAGCCATAAGCGTCGCTAGCTCGAGCCGTCACGGTTGGCAAAGGTTTGGCAAAGGTCTAGCAAAGGTTTAGCAAAGGTTTAGCTGCGCTTGTATCTTTGGCATTGCATCTCAAAGTAGTGTTCTGGATCACGGTCAAGCAAACCGGAGAAGCGACAACTCGAGCAGGTGCGAAGTCGCATCGAGATCGAGGCTGACTGTGAATTGTCCGCCTCTAGGACCAGTTGCCAAGACAGATCCACGCAAGCCGCATCAACAGCCGATCTCGGCGTTCAATCATAAATGTTTAAACAGCTTCTGATAACTTGACATATTTGTCAGATCCTCAACCAGTCACTGTTTTCGCGATGCATAGTCTCGCACATTAGGCTTTGACGGTCTTCCAGCCAAGCGCGCCGGGTTTAAGAATTTGACCAGGTGGTAAGATAAACCTTAGTGCCAAGCCGACTGACATAACTGATTGGCACAGAGCGTGTTGCTCTCGGATGTGTACTTGAGGGGGTTTCCATGTTAAGGCAACTGACAGCCGGGCTACTGATGGCTCTCATTTCGTTTTCCACCATTAGCTCCACCGATGCTTCAGCAGCTGCAATTCAAGGCAAGACCGCCGCACACAAAGCAGCGAAAAAACCTGTTCGCAAGAGAATCGCATATCGCAGCGGCAAAAGTTATCTGATCCCACCACCTCCGCCCTACGCACCATCGATATTGCCTGAATTGGCATATGCCAGAGCGCGCGGTCACAGGAGAGCGAAGCACGAGCCGATACAAGTAGAAAAGGTTGAGAGCCACTACTCGAAAGTCGGAGTTCAAGCCGTTGAAGGATACGAAGATCCTGAGCCAGTCAAGACCAACAAGTACGTCACTTACTGGAATAAGAGCTAGTCTGCTCTTCCGAA
>JAIERK010000098.1 GCA_019746975.1 Candidatus Obscuribacterales bacterium | reverse complement strand
TTTGATGAGCAGATTCCGGACGGCGCGAATGTAGTCAATGAAGAAGTTGAGGTTGCCGAACCTGGGACGGATGCCGCCGAACCAGTCGCTCTGCCGATAGGCGCATTGTTAGCCGCATTTGACGAACAGATTCCGGATGGCGCCAATGTAGTCAATGAAGAGCCAGAGTCGGTGGAAAGTGAGCTCGATTCCGCTCAGCCGTTTGCATTGCCAATTGGCGCATTGCTAGCCGCTTTTGATGAACAGATTCCTGACGGTCCCAACGTAGCCAGTCAGGAGGACGTCGAACCGACAGTAGCGGAAGGACCAGAGGAAAACAAAACTGAACTTCCAATTGGGGCGTTATTAGCGGCTCTTGACGAACACGTTCCGGACGAACCAGCCACGTTTCCGATTCGCTCGCAGGAACCTACCGAATCCGAAGTAACACAAGAAAAGAAAGATGAGCTCCCGATTGGCGCCTTACTGGACGCTCTCGACGACCACATTCCGGACGAACCGGTAAAATCTTGGAACCGAACATCTGATGACGGGATCTCCCCGCCGCGACGAGTCGTGGAACTTTTCCCCGAAGAAACAGCCGAGGAGCGGCAAATTTTAGAAACCGATGAACCTCTACCGGATCTGCCTGATGAGGCGCCGATTACTGAGAGTGATGAACAATCTGAAGCCAACGATGCAGAACCTGTAGAAGAGTCGGATGCCGAAGTTAAGCAAGGCGGCCGTGTCACAGAATCCAAGTCGCGTCTTAGAGCAATGATGGCAAGGGCCGTCCATGATATGGACGATGATGATGTTTTTGGAGATGGTGAGGAACGGAAGGCACAGCGGAAGAAGAACGGACCTGAGCCTGAAGAACCACTAGATGATCCAATTGAGTACGAAGCCCTCGACGATACCGGTGTTGTTGCTTTGATGAGTGAAGGGGAAGGATTGCACCTTCGTCCTAACGAACAACTCTTGAGCGAGCCGGAGATAACGATAGACCCGTCGTCAAAAGTCGAGCCGGTCAAGGAAGAAACTACAAATAGACAAATGTTGACTGCCTCAGGAATTCAGGCACTCTTGGAGCAAGACGATATTGAATCATCTATTGAAGAGCGAGCCGCGGCGTCGGCGATTCCAAAAGTGGAACGCCTCGTACCTAAAGTGATTCCATCTGCAGAGCCGGACGTCGTGAGACTGGTACCGAAAGTGATACCGTCAGGAAGCGGTGCTATCAAATCGCCGGCGGCATCTCACGAGGAATTTGATCTGTCGAATGTTACCAATGATATCATCGATTCTGTTGACCTCACTAATCTGTCCGGCAACAAGACCGAGATAAGTTTCCTTGAGGAGATCGTCGAGTCAGAGCTCGCATCGGCAGGAGGAAGTTGGGATAAACCCGAGCTGTCGATCCATACTCCAGAACCAGCTAATGTTTCCGAAAGTGAGCCGGCACCACCAGCAGTGGCACCTCAGGAACCAATCTTGCAAGAGTCGAGCTCGAAAGACGAACCGGATCCACAGGAATCAGTTTCGCAGGAGCCAGTGCCTGCCGAGCCTGCGCCTTCGATTCCAGAATCGACTGTCGATGTAAAACCTGAATCTTCGTCGTCTGCGACTTCTAAGCCCTCTCCAGAGGCACTAGACGCGATAGCGCAAGCAAAAGCCCAGCTTGATCCGTCGATACTCAATCTTGCCACACAGATTCTTTCGCAAGCCGTCAACTCTACCTGTTCCGATGTGCACTTCGAGCCACTTGCCGATGGTCTGGCTCTCAGATTCATGTTCGATGGAGAGCTGCTTGACGAGACAATCTTACCTGCTCAAATTCAGGGCATGCTGATTCTCTGCCTTAAGAGCATGGCCGGTTTGGATCCGACCATCGTAGATAGACCGCAAGACAAGAAGTTCGTCACCGTGACTTTTGGAAGTCCAGTTGAGATGCGGATAACCTCTATCCCTGTGCCTCATGGAGAGATGGTTGCAGTTTCACTCAAAGTCTAAAGCACTTCAATCCAAAACGACAGCTCCTAAATTTCGTCTCCGAAATCTAGCGTCCGAAATCTCGCGCTCCGAAAGCTCGCGCTGCAATCCAAAACGAACGATTTCGAAGGCGCAGCCACTGGGACCGCCGCGTTCTAGTCCGAGTTCAAGAGACACCTGGTGAATGCGAAACAATGGCGTGAATTCAAGATGTTTCGCACAACGATGCCTGCTTCCGGGATACTAGCTTTGACCGAGCAGGTCGAGCCACTCTTTTACTGGCTGAAGCTTTTGTCTATATTCCTTGGCTTGATCGGCTTTACCGTGCGTATCGAGCCAGGCACAATAGCGTTCTCCGCAATCGCGCGCTTCTCGCAATGAGACAGTCGGTTGCGGGTACTTGTGAAGGTCAATCTGACTGAGGTACATATCTGTGGCGCGTTTGAAAGTATCTTCGGCCTCCAGATTGCCTTCCTTGTCTTTTACCATCGCATCCACAAACATTGTCTCTGGTATGGTGGTTGCGTGGATGTGCTTCCAGATTGCTTTTGCCTCATCGAGTGCAGTTCTTGATTCTTTGACTTGATTGAGATTTAGTTTTGCTACGGCAAGATCAGTCAGTAAATCAGCGACGTCGCTATGGTCGTTGCCGTAGCTCTTCCTCTTGATCTGCAATGCTCGTTCGTACTGTATCAATGCGCTTTGCCAATCGTTGTGAGCGGCTTGTGCTCGCCCAAGACCGGTCAGGCTTCTTGCTACTCGAGCGTCGCCGGCTCCGAACTCCTCTGCCAATTTGACCGCCTCGCGGAACTTCGCGTCAGCTCGATCAAATCGTTGGACGAACAGCAAAAATTCGCCGTCTCTTTGTTTTCCAATCCAGCCTTGTTGGTTGTCCCAGTCTGGTGATACTACCTGTGATGCTGGCTGCCGAGACGGGATATGCGGTCCGTCCCCCGGAGAGCCGCATCCTTGAACTGCGACAACTACAAAGACCGACGCTGTTATCATCGGTATGGACCCCGTCCTGGAATTTAAGGCTGCCATGCTACTTCGACTCGTCTGAACCGACCGGTTGAGGTGCGCTGTCGGATTTCGATTCCATTTGGTCACCATTAGCCTCACCGGTTGGCGACGGGCTTTTCGGTGCCTCCTTCTCTACGGTATCAGCTTTCTTAGACTTTTCCGCAGGTTCTTCCTCTTCGTCCTCGTCATCGTCTTCTTCATCATAAAATCCTGATGCCAACCGCTTCTTGTGACGAATGTACCACATGGTGCCAAAGACAGCCGAGCCACCTAGCGCTGCGATGGTGATGTAGTGGAAAGCTTTGAAAATTGCGTCGGCTATAGGGTCTGGTTGGATCTCCAGTTCTGCTTGAGCCTGCATAACCGTGTTGTTTTTTCCCAGCTTCGACGGATCCTTAGTAGTTAGAGCATTTGTAATCGGCTTCTTGTTACCTGCCGTCTGTTGAGCAGGTGACTTGGGAGTACCGGCAACAGGCTGATCTTTCTTTTCGGTGCTGTCGCCTTTCGGTTCGGCTTTAACGTCTTTGAGAGGCTTCTGTTGGACTGCAGACTTGTCTGGTAGAGTTTCCGCTAAAGATTTTTCGGTGACAGATTTTTGTTGCTTTGCTCCCGCGTCTTGCGACGAGCTTGTCTTGGCTTGAGCGATTTCCAAATGTTTGGAACCACTATCGTCAGGCCTTGCCATAGCTGGCTGCGACAATACGCAGAATGCTAAAAGAGTTATGTAGATTCTGATTCGCTTCATGAGTACCAAGGGTTTCGCTTCTTAAAAGTTACTCTTTTCCACATATATTCTTCCATAGGGCTCCCCTGGCGAAACCCTTGGCAATAACAATATTGCTTCATGCGATGCTGAAACGCTCAGTTCGACCAGTTGAGCCTGATTGGCAACGACACGACTATGTCCGATAGTGTTAGAAGATGCGGTCGAGGACATCCTCGGTGAGCCAACCTCGATTAATCAAAGCGCTCCGAAGAGTGCATCCGGTTCTCCTGTGGTCGATCAGGGCAATTTTGAGCTTATCTTCGCTTATAAGCCCTAACTCCAGCAGGCGCTGCCCCCAGCGCTCCGGGTGATCTAGCGGTAGCTCAATGATTCGCTGAAGCATAAGAAAGTAGTCCAACTCCTCGCCCGAAATGAATCCTGCCGACACGAGAACTTCACCGAAGCGCTTGCCCGGAAGGTCCTTTTGCAATTCGAGCACCGCGACTAGTTCTAGCAGCGTGAGCCTATCTGACGCGACTAGTATCTGCCCCAGCTTCGGGGTCAGGTATCTGAATTTCTTGAGCTCCTCACCATCGAGTGCGCCGACCTTTTTCCAGTGTTCGAAACTTTCACTGAGGCGCTGTCGAGCCGGTTGAAGTCCATCAGCGATGCCATCATGTGCAACTGGCTCGCGGTCGCTGAGCCGGTTGAGCATTCGTGCGTACTGTTTTTTTACGTCGGCAGCCGTCGAGCCATCAGGCATGCCGAGAAGGAGCAATAAATGTTTGACCATACGCGATTCTCCCGCTAACTCCCATAGCAAGCAGTGAAGGCGAAAGGGATTCCCTGAGCCAGGAACCAATAAATTTATTTGGGCCGCTTCTATTACTGTGCCACCCAGGTAACACTATTGTCAAGAAGCAGAAAAAGTTTCTTCTACATGTGTAGGATTCGTGCAAGCTGGGCACAAATAAGACGGAGTCTGGCTTTTATGCTAGTTGGCAAGTTTTTATTTTATGGGGCTGGGGTGGTATGAGTTCGCGTGTTGATTTCGGCGTGGTACTAGTTGCGGTACTAATTTCTTCTTCTCTTCCTGCAGCTAATGCGCAGGATCTCGTTCCTCATGGCGATGCCATCACTGGTTCAGTAGTGGTGAATGCGTCTCCTTCTCAAGTGTTTCAAGCGATCAAGCGTTCGCGCTATCAAGAGCCGGACCGACGTAAGGTCGTTGAGAGCGACGACAAATCTGCAGTCCTCGTAGAGTCATTCAAGGGGCTTCCGATTATCGGTGACGTTGTTTGCCGATACAAAGAGACCGAGATTGGCAATCAACGGATTGAGTATTCAATTTTGGCGTCAGACAAGTTCAAGTCGTTCGATGGAGCTTGGGAGCTACAGTCTGTCAACGAGGGCAAAGCGACCCTCGTGAAGCTTTCATCACATGTGGAAGCTCAGATTCACGTGCCCTTTGCTAAGCAGATAACCGCTGTGGGCACGCGCAAAGACATCAAGCGTCGCTTGCACCACATAAAGTGCTCAGTCGAGCAGACGAAGAGTTAGTTGGCTAACTAGCCACCGCCTCTGTGCTTCTGGAAGGCTCTCTGCAGGAATCCGCGCAGATCGTCTCCGGACATGGCTCCAACTGAACTGTCAATGACCTCTAGCTGCTGATTCTCTCTCGGTCTGACTACCATCGTCGTCGGGTAGTCTGAAACGTTCATGTTTTTCGCCAATCCACGTTGCTGATCGCCATTGATCTTCACTCGAATAGCATTGTCAGGGATGACATCCTGCTGTGAATTCCAGGCTTTATCGATCTCGGTGCAGGCACCGCATCGGGGCTTGGTGAAGCTGATGACAAGCGGCCTACCGCTATCAGTAGCAGCTTTTACAGCTTTGTCGAACTCATTACTACTGAATTCAACTTTCTCAGGTCTCGGTGAGTCTGGGCGAACACCATCAGGACGAAATCCGTCGGGATTGAGTCCGTCTGGACGTATGTTGTCAGGTCGGAATGGATTGCGTCCATCCGGAGATGGAGGTAGAGGACCATTGCCGCCGGGTCCTGGCGGTTTTTGCCCGCGATTCAACGCGATCGCTTTGTCACGATCGGCAAGTATCTGGCGCACCTGATCCGGGGTGAAACCACCGTCCTGTCTCGGAGCAGGCACTGGAGGACCCGGCTGTATAGGCTGGTCGGCGCCCGGTCTGATAGCATCAGGTCTGGGAGTAGGCGTCGGACCTGGAGGGAAAGGACCGATTCCGGGACGAGGGCTGGGTGGCGGTGTGTCACCTTCTCCATAGGTTCCACGGAAGACTCCGCGACTTTGTTGAAGATTGGCTGGGATCTCGACCTCGGGCAGGCTCTGTACAGCGGTATTATTTGTGGTATCACACTGGCTAGTAATGGGAGTAGCGTCGGATACACAATTGCTAAAAACAGTAGTTGCGACTTGTTGCTCATTACAACTGTCGCCACCTCCTTGGGTGGCTACATCGAAAACCATGGTAAACTCCTGGAACTGTATAAGGCTTGGGGCTTATGTCGGGCGGGGCGAGGTATGAATATACTCGGTGGACCGTGACCATTTAGTACCCGCAGTCCGCATTCATACGTAATTGCCGCAGAAAATCATTGGATATTTAGATATTGACGACTCAGGTAGAGACACAACCGAAGAGCTTGGAAGTTGTCGGGAGAGCGATCGCGAGCTTGATCGATGCAGCCGCAATCATGTTTCTCGACTGTATTCTTATGTACGCATTCTGGGTGGTGGGCATGGCCGCCGGGCTATTGGACGCGGATCCACAGCACTGGTGGTTTATGCTTTGCAGCGCTCCGGTCTACTTAGCTGATGGGTTCTCGATCATCGTTATCCCTGCCGCCATGGCTTATTTCAATTGCGTGAATGCAATATCGGATTTGACCTACAGTCTTGCTAATCTGTTTTTCTCCGGTGCAATCGTAACTAATTGGCTATATCACGCCTTCTTCGAGGGATCGCCTGCGCGAGGAACACCTGGAAAGATGTTTATGGATCTCGAGGTCAGCAGAGTTAACGGCAAGGACGCCTCGTTCTGGATTCTAACGTTGCGGCATTTCGCCAAGATGATTTCGGTTGTGACGGTTGTTGGTTGTCTGCCAATCTTCGGACGCCAGCGCAATCAGGCGTTGCATGATCTTTTGTCCGGTTGCGAAATTACGCACCACTAGAACGAGTTCTCGATTGCCCATGGACTGGGATGTTCATTCGATATCGGCTAGCAAGGAGTCTTGCGCAGTTTCAAAATGGAAAATTCGGCAGAGCTGTAGATAGTAATCTATAATTGATTCACGTCATAAGACAATTTTGTCCGAGGACCTGACTAAGGTGCATATTGGAAGAAGCGCGGCTGGAGCTGCCCTCGTCACGAGGTCGGCTTGCCTTGGTCTGATTTTGTCTCTTCTCTCGCCGTTGAGTTGTAATCGCGTTGGTGCCGAAGAGGGTCAGACGAAGAAAATAGCCTCAGACCGAATATTGATTGCCAAGGCTGTTGCAAAACCGGTTGCAAGCATAAGCTGGCAAAGAGAGTTCAAAAGGACGCTCGAGATAGCAAGGACAGGTCGTAAGTGGGTGCTAATCGATGTCTACACCGACACCTGCTATTGGTGCAAGCGCCTGGATGCAGAAGTTTATGCTCTGCCGCAGATTGCAGGGTTTGTCAATAAGTCATTCGTATGCATGAAAGCCAATGCCGAAAAGGGTGATGGCGTCGAAATCGCTAAGAAGTACGGTGTGGAAGGTTATCCTTGCACTTTGATCCTGGATCCTTCAGGGAAGGAAAAAGGACGTATTTTCGGATATGTAAATGCGGGTCAGTTCCCGCATGAGCTAGTGAAGATTCTACAGCGCGGCACCTAGCTTTCCAAAAGACTGCTGACGACGTCAAGCAAAGAGCTGTCGTTGTGCCTTTTTGCCATCAGGGAAACACCTAGTTTGATTTTCGGAGCAATTTCCATGGGAACAGAAGCTTGAGGTAATCCCGCGACCGCGCTCATTGCTGTGAGCAGCAAGTTGTTGCGACGATTTTCGATTAACTGATCTTTGGTCGCTGATTTGTATGGCGGCATTCCGAATGCGGTCGGAAGCAGAATTGCCGTATCCTCTGGTATAAGCCGGTCGAAGTATTCTGCTATGGATTTCATCATCTCTCTGCCGAGCGCTTCTTGCGATGAGTCGACCGATTTGCCGAGTGCGATTCGCTGCAAGAGCGTCGGAGACAGGGCCGGATCGTCGTTGTTAATCCAGTCTGCGTATACTCGCCACGCTTCCGCAGAACGAACGATACCAAATGTGGCGGCACACGATTCGAGCAGCGACTGGCACAATTCTATCTCTTCGACGTAGTCGAATTGTGATGCGATTCTGTCGCCGGCTTCCAGGAGACCTTCACATACATCATTGGATATTATGTGGAATAAACTGCGCGCGACAAGAACTTTGGTAATTCTTGTTTTGGTTGATTTCTCCCTACGAGGCAACAAGACTTCTCCGACACTTCTGAGAAGACCAGAATTTTGTGCGAACCAACCGACAGTATCGAAGGAGCGACCCAACGGCATGATACCCGTGACATCTACCGCTCCATGACTGGGGCGGTAGCCGTAAATTCCGCAGTAACTGGCAGGTACTCTTATGGATCCGACCGTGTCCGTTCCAATACTGAAATCTACAATGCCGCCCGCCACTGCACTGGCCGAGCCGCTGGAAGAGCCGTCCGGAATGCGGTCAGGGAGTTGCGTATTTAGAGGAGTTCCGTAAAATGGATTGATACCATCAAGGCTCATTGCTAGCTCGTCTGTGCAAGCTTTGCCTTTGAGACGCGCGCCTTCACCGAGGAGCATGTCGACGACTTTTGCGTTCTTGCTTGCAGATTTCTGAGTAGCTCTCCAGGCCGGGCTGCCACCACCGGTAATGGTGTCTTTCACGTCGATCAGATCTTTGACGACGAATGTTTTACCTTTGAGAACGCCCTCAGGCGTGCCCTCGATATCGAGATCGAGAAGCACGCCGTTTTGGGACATTTTGATTTCGACTGCCATTACTTGCTGTTCACAAGTGCCGGTGTCTTTCTTTCAGGAATCGGATGATTCATGATGTCTGAAAGTAGATCCAATCGAGTGCCGCCTGAGATCAAAGGGATCAAGCTTGGCAAGCTGTAATAGTCTCCAGTGAAGACATAGTTGTCTGCCATGATGCCCTCTGCTGTCATCTTGTCGTACAAGTATGGGCGGTATGACGCACCTACGTTGACGAACAATACATCTGGAAGCACGCCCATCTTATGTTCGTAGCTCCGAAGAGCGGGGATCATGAGAGGTGGTGTGTTTTCTTCCTGGTCAGAAACCATGATGATCTGTTCGACATAAGCGCCAGACTTCGTCATGTTGTCGATAGCGACACCGCATGATGTGCCGCCGCCGGCATTGATGCCCTTGAAGGCCTTTTCCCAGTCAGACAAGTCGTTACCCTTTGCCTTAACGCGGTAGGCCATTGTATCGAAGGCATAGACGAAAAGATCCTTTTCGCAGATAGGCGCTACGATGCTGGCGATCATCTTGCCAAGCTCGATGGCTTCTGTCATAGAACCACTCTTGTCCACGAGCAGGGCAATTGGGCGAGAGATCTTGCCCTTTGCCTTGATCTGGACGTCACCTACAGAAGCGACCTTTTCGCTCATGTCGGCGTCAAGACCTGCAACCTTGATTGCTTCTCTTGTCTTAAGAGCAGAAACACGCTTGTCAGTCTTTGCAGCTTCTAGCTTTGTTTCGATCATCAAACGGAGATCAGCATTGTCCATAGCGCCACGCGCCTTCAGACTTGAAAGGTTGTTGATCACTTCCTGTGGTGTCATCGCGTTAATGAGCGCAACAAGCACCGCCGGAGTCACCGTCTTGATTGTTGAGACCGCTGTTCTGTACGGCAACTTGTTTTCGACAATCAATCTTGCCTGTTCAGTTGGATCGTTAGTCTTGGCTAGCTGCTTAAGTACAGCCAATCTGCTGCCTTCAGGCGGATCGTTTTCGAACAACACCTTCTGAGCATATGGACCTGGCTTGATACGCAGTGAAGCGTACAAGGTCTTAAGCGGCTTTCTTGCGTGCAAAACCGCTGAGTCGAATGAAGCAGGATCTGCTTCTCTCTGTCTCAAATAGTTTTCCACCGCAGTCTTGTAAGAACGTGGCACTGAGCCAAGACCTTCGACGAATGTTTCGCCCTGTCTGTAACCCTTGATCATGCGTGTTACACGTTCTACCTGATATGGTGGTAGCTTTTCCAATAGCGCAAGACCAGCGTCTCTGAATTCGTCAGAGAATTTAGACGTTGCAAGGAATGCAATGAATAGCTGCTTCAAGTCGTGCACGGTACCATTGTCGTAATACCATGCGCCAAGACGAATGAAGAACAGCGGGTCGCGCTGGTGGACGTCAGTGAACAAAGGAATGTATGGAGCGACATCTCGGTGAGGTGTGCGCAGCAATACGTTCATAATCGACAATCTGTAGTCCTGTTCGTCCATGCCTGCCTGCGCACGCTGAATTAGACGTTCGAAGTTTGCTGCTTCACTTGCGTGAGTTGCGGCAGGTCTGTTTCTGTTTGGTCTGCGAGCTGCCATGGCTCCTCCTCTTCCTCTATTTGAAGTATTTGCTTGGGTATTACTCGTCTGGACTTCTTCCTCCAGGTACGATTGCAACCAGCGACTAACACTTGATACCACGTCGACAAGAAATCTCATCCCGGTTTCACCTCCTCGAGATAGTGTCGCTTCAGGATCTGAATTCTGTTCAAAAACAAAATACGAGCCACTGAAAAAGATCAGCCTGCCCGTATGTACAAAACGCAAATTAGCGCCCCAGGCGCTTAAAAGAATGCGCTGTACAAGTCGTTAGAACAGTTTTCAAATCGCTTTTCGAGGTTTGTATGTTCTAGCTGTTTGGGTACAGGTTCCCTTAATTTAGCATCGGGTACGGAGTTTGTGATCTGCCCTTACTGAAGCGGCATACATGTGTTGATTCGTCACCGCAGCGCGATTGCGAGTAATCTTCCTGCTTCAGTTACCAGCAACTGATCGAAACGAGCATCTAAATTCCGCAAAAAGAATGAAAAGCAGGGTTGAACTATGTCGTCAACGGAATAATCGCTGTTTTTGCGCGACGCCGGTGCTTCGTCTCATCGTTGTCGCTTCGTCTCTCCGTTGTCGATACGTTAGCGAATCTACCAGTTGGTGAGCAGCTTAGTGACCAGCTCCTGGACCGATTGATCCTGGCTTCCTTTGTAGGACTCCAAAATTGCTTTCGCTTTGTCTCCCTTTATCTTTCCTAGGGCATTAAGGTAGGCAATTGCGTTGGAATCGGCGGACGGCTCGTCATGTAGTGATGCTGCAATCAAATCTACGGCTTCCTGATCCTGCAGTTGTCCCAACGCTTCTGCTGCGCTTCGTTTTGCAAATGAATCCTTCTTGCTCTTCAGGATGGCGTACAACAAAGGCTTGTCTTCCTGTCTGGGAAAAACTGCAAGGTAGTGAAGAGCAGTGTTGTACCAATCAAGATCTTCTTGCAAATCGTTTTGCACGTATGGTGCGTAAACATCTTGCAAATCGCCGACCTTGTTGTTGATTGCCAGATCTGTCAAAGCTACAGTGCGTAAATTTTTATTGCGAATTAGACCTGGAAGTACTGCCACCAGCGCTGGTGACGTTCGCTCTCGCAGGGAGTGTGCGGCCCAATATCTAACCTTGGGATCTTTGTCCGACAACAGGCTAATCAAAAGGTCTACGCTTTCGTCGTCTTTCCTGTCCTCGAGGACGCGGGGAAGCTCCTGCAAGATCTGTCGATTTTTTGTTCGTCTAATCGCACTTCTCACATCTGCCACCACATTGTTCGATTTCAGTTGGGGTTGTTGTGCAGCAGTGAAATGATAGTCGGTCGGGATGTCTCGATCGGAGATGAGCTGGAGCCATTTACGCAGAGAATCTGTGCGCGTTGACTGGAAGTAAGCGTTGAGTATGTCTTGAGGGACAAGTCCTTTGGTTGGTAAGAACGCCGCCAGGTAATCCCTATCTTCCGGAATCGGGCTGTTAGCGAAGGCATCCATTGCAGCCTGCCTCAGTGCCGGTATATCCAGGCAGGGTGCCACAAATGGCTTGAGGTTGCCGATTTCCAAAACTTTAATTGTATTGAGTGCATAGCCTTGAATCGATGGGTCCCAATCGGCCAGCGCTTTCTTTATGACTCTGTCAGTTTCTGGATCGGGTCCTGCTGCAGTTAGACTTTCCGCGGCAAGAATTCTAGCTTTCGGATCATTGGATTCGATTTTCTCGAATGCGGTTTTTTTCAAAGCATCCTTATTGATTCGCAAGTACAAGGGCACTAAATGGGCGTCTCCAAAATTTTCATTTTCGACCACAAAATCAAATAGGTCTGACGTGTGGTTGTCATGTAAGAACAGAAGAGCGATTCCAGCCCATCGTTTGTTTGTTCTCAGCTTTTCAGTTTTTGCTGCGCTCAAGAGATTGTCATTGAAAGAGCTGTCGCCGGAGGAGCCGAGGGTCACATATGCGAGCGTTCTTTGATAAGGATTCGTCGACTTTAAGAGAGATTGAATATCGGCAGCGTAAGTCGGCTCGCTGCGCAGTTTTTCCAGGGGATAATGCAATTCCTTTTGATTTACATCGATTGAAAACATTGTGAGATTCGAATAGTCATGCAGCAATTGATCCAGATCTGCTTGTTTCATGTCAGTTGAACAAGCTTTATGGAAATCGACGGCGAAACCAGCATAGGTCTGCGCAGCAGGATTTGGTGCAAAGGAGCGCTTTTGAGGCACTTGAGCAGGCGGGGTTTTTGTTTTGTTACTAACCGGATTTTTTGACTTAGTCGCTGTCGATTTCGGCATGACAGAGTGCCCCTGCTGCTTCTGAGCAAGCACTGGTAGTGTCATGGTGAGCGCCAAAATCGTGGTAAGAACTGGTTTTTTCATGTGTTTTATCCGGAGCGTCTATCCTTTCGAAGAGCAATTAGTGAAAGGCTTGGTAGCAAAGCGCAAATCAAAATAGCTTGTGCGTACCCAAATGATAGCGCCGTGACAACTGCTGCAAGTGCCGAACCCAGTCCAAAACCACCGCTCATTGATAAATTGTAGCTACCCATTGCGGTTCCTCTCGCGTCTTCTGGACATTTCTCGAATATCAAAGCGATTCCAATAGGTGGGACCGCAGCCCATGCGAATCCAAGAAAGATGCCGGCGACCATGACAAATGTCCAGTCCGATGCAGTTGCCGCGAATACACAGCCGATGCTTTGCATGAGTACTGTTGGTATAGCCACTTTCCTGGCGCCGAATTTCTCGACCATGCGACCGGCGAGGTAGCGGAGAAGAATCGTTGTTACTGCGGTAGATGTGAAAAGTAGCGCTTCGTTCGCGATTCCGCGTTCTTGAAACTCCAGGACCGCCAGCGCGAAGCTAACTCCTCCTTGCAAAGAACAAGTCAGTATAAAAGCCATTCCCGGTAGCCAGTGAGGATCTATTTTGACATTGAATGGGCGAGGTTTCTCCGGTTTGGTATCAAATTTCTTAGGGAGAAACATCATCAGCCCTGCGGAGAGAAGGTTGAGGATGGAGGCGTACAAGTATTGGTCGTGCTGTACACCGTGCTTCCAAAGCCAGACGCCGACAGCAGGTCCGACTGCGAATGCGACGTTGCCTATGATGCCCAGCGACGCTACAGCGGATACCATGCGCTCCTTGGAGAAGATGTTACTTGCGTAGGCGAACATCGCGGTCATGTAGGCGACGAGCAAAATCGAGCGAATCGACATCTCGATGCAGGCTGCCATGACACCATGAGAGCACCACATTGCCACCATGATCAAACCAGAACCCACCGCGGCTGCCCTCAGCACAGGCAACTTCCCGATTCTGTCGACCGTGGCTCCGAGAGGAAGGCTAAGAAAGAATGCTGCTAGCATTCCGCATCCCATCGCTATGGAAACTTGATTCTCATTTGCTCCGTCTTGCGTGAGCGCAAGAGGAAGCGAACCAACTGGAAGGTTGATCGAAGTCTCGCTTAGCAAGGCTGCAATGATAAGCAGGATATAGGTTCTCATCAAGGCAAATCATACAGGAAGCTCTGAAGTGTGTGGCTGAGATATTGGTTTCATCGGAGTGCACAGACTTTTGAGTCTGGAAAACCCGAGTTCTACGAAGTTGTCTGCGACGAAATATGAATCAAACCACTGCCGGAGCCCCAAGTCTCGACCGGAAGAGCTACTGGGACTAACTGCTGCCTACTCCATTAATATGCATAAGATAAGACACCAATTCACCTACTTCGCCAGTGGTGATGTCGTCCTAGACGGCACGGTCGAAAAAGGCGGGATAATTTTCCACAAAGACAAGTTTGAAACATGCCGACTGGAAATCTAGCAGGCACACCTGGAGTGCGTGACCGCGAGTCGCTGAAGTCGTAGCCGAGTTGCAGTTTTAAGATTCGTTGTCGTCGCGCTCACGTCGCTGTTGCTTCAGCTTGTGTAGCATGTCCTCTATTGCCCTGCCGTTCTTTATATGGTCGACAGAATACCCGCGTGAGCGCAGTAGATTTAGAACAGTAAGGGGTTGCATATTGAGAATTCGAGCGAGGCGATTGAGCCGCTCTGTGTCGAAACATTGTGTATGCTTGGTCTCGCTCCAGCCCTGATAAGTCTCGACAGGCTGTCCATCAAGGATGTTGAGCGGTAGCTGCGCTTCTAATCCGATGTGACGCGCTTTGTAATCGATGATGCCATCAGCGGTGGCAAGTAGCTGAACCTCGACTTTAGTCTCTCCGGCTGTTGTGGGAGGACAGTTGCTGATAGTGAGTTCTGCAAGAGAGGCTGCGGGAAAGTGATCTTGATTACCTTGTACTACGTGGAGATTGACAGTCGAGTCTGGTGATTCACATTTGTGATAGGCCGTTATCGGTAGCGGAGTGCCGCGTGCAATTACCTGCTTGAGTTCACCCGATTGTTCCACCCAGACCGGCTCTGTGACTATGTCCCACACAACTAAATCTTTCACGTTGTGGGTCAGAAGTGCCGCCTGGAGTGCGGCGCCGTGCACCGCGGATGATGCTATGCCCGGCAATATTGTTGCCGATGGACAACGCTCGTACACTTTACTGAAGTGTGGAACCAGAGAGCGAAAGTCTCCGGAAACAACTATACGATCTATTTTGGAGCCGGTAATTCCGGATTCTTCAATTGTCTTATCCACAACCGCCAGAGTCTTGAGCAAGATCGGTTCGATGAGTTTCAAATATTCGTTCATGGTGATTGAGGTAAGAAGATATCCGTGCGTTTTTGAACTAGCTCCCGGGACTCGGTCCTTGAAGGTTTCCAAATTTGTTACGCGAATATTTGCTTGCTGTCCGGTAAAGTGCAGATCTTCGATCGCTTTGGCCGCTGCTGTCATTAGTCGAAACATGTTTGCTGCACTTTTATCGAGCTTGTATCCAGACTCCTCATCGAATCGCTCGATCATCCAGTTGATCAATCTCGCGATGAAAGCATTACCAGTCAGAGTATCATCGCCAATCGTCGATCTGACTTCGAGAAGTCCGTTATGGATCGCCATTATGGAAGTCGCGAACGTTCCCGCACCAAGATGGTAGAGCAGCATGGTACCCTGGAATTCTCTGTCGCTGTGACAGTGTGCTATCGCTGCCGCCGTTGGTTCGTTGATCAGTTGCAGCACGTCAATACCGGCGGTTTCTGCAGCTAGTCGCAGTAATTTTCTTTGATTGCTGTTGTATGTTGCCGGAGTGGTCAGCACCGCCTTTGATATCGGTCGACCGAGTGTGCCCTGACCCATGATCGCCAGTTTTTTGATTAACAACTCAGTCAGCATGTCTGCGCTGAAAAATCCGCATTCCGCCTCGATGTACCAGTCGGTCCCGATCAGTCCGCGGAAATCACGGATCACTGCCAGCACATCGCTTGAAGGCGGCATGCCGACCGTTAAATTTCCATTGGGCAGACGGCACGCGATCGATGGTATCGGTGCCGCGGTGAGGTCCTGAAAGGAGCTCTCCTCGTAGGTTGCTATCCGAGAGTAGCGAGTCCCGATATCGATTCCGACCACGGCGTGGCCTGTCTGTCCTGTCGCGACCAGATATGGCGTCGGCAGCCCTGACCCTGGTCCACCTGTCTGCAGAATTGGTTGAGTAGACGGGCGGAATGTGTCGACGAGTTCGTCGGTCTCGAAGCTGACAAGAACTTTCTTCTTCTCCAAGACAACCTCACGCAGGGGCGACGCATCGATCATTAGAGTATGACATCAACTGCCCCTATTTGCTTCAGGCAGTTTCTTAAATTGCATCGTCCAGATTGATGCTCAGGTCGCCCAATGTTATTGAGTAACTCTCCTTCTTGCCTTCAAGTATGTAGCGAATCAAGACCTCGCCGGCTACAGCTGTCACCAGCAGAATTAGGTTTCGTGCCAGTGGATAATCGCAAATGTCGTCACCGGCATCTGAAGGTACGATATAGGTTTCGTTCCACCTGAGCTCGCCATAGTCGCCGTTGACACCGATGTGAAGACAGGCAGTGCCTGACTCCTTGCAGATTTCGGTCACTATTCTTCTTGAGGGGGAGTTGTCGAAACCGTCGACAACAATATCGTAACCCTTCAAAAGCTTCGACGCATTCTTGTCGGTCAACTCTTTGGAAATCGCCTCCACATTCTCTCCGACCTCTCTATAAATCAAACTGCGCAAGATATCCGCTTTTAGTGCACCGATATCATCGATTGCATAGACTTGTGTGCCGATATTCTGCTCTTCGACACGGTCGCGATCGATCACCGCCAGATTCTTGAATCCCTGGCGTGCGATATGTGATACCAGATTTGATCCAAGTGCGCCGGCACCGCATACGATGACTCGGGACTTGGCCAATTTTTCAATCTGGTCTTTGCCTCGATAGATGACTTCGTGATGTAGTTTGGTTGCCATATGCGCTCCTCTATAACTTCGTAATCATTCTACTGCCACTACCACCTTGCGGCGAAAGATGGCAGTTTTGTTTACCGTGCTTACTGTTTCGTCCTGCGCGTTGTAGATCCAACCGTATGTGCCATGACCGTCGTCGATCAAGCACAAGAGCGGCTTACCAAAACAAGTCGACCAGGCATTCATCGTTTTCTTGTCTCTAGCACTGGGTGAGTTGAGACCTTTTGGGTGAGTATGGAAAAAACCGACAACATCGCCGCGAGTCTCTTCTCTATCCATCACTTTCTGCCAGTCGAAGTCAACCGAAACGGGGCTGCCGGTGCGACGCCATGTCATTTTTGCATGCCAGATTCCATTTATTTTTTCACCCAGAAGGATATAGCCGATCTCGCAGCTTACATGATTGGCTGTGGCATTCTTAATCATATTCGTCATCATGATCAGCACCTCCTCTGTCATGCAGTTCGCGCATTACGCCGACGAGACTCGTAAGATCGAAGTCTCGATCTCTACCGCTCAAGCAAACTCCTGCGCTAACGACAGTCAAATCGTTGATACGGACATCAGCGGAATGAGTATGTCCATCAATAACGTATCGCACTCTCATCACGTCGTTGCCCTGCGCCCAATACGCGTCGAGTCTTGCACCTGCATGCGTGAGGGCATCGCGCAGCCTTTCTAGATCTGTGCGTGGGCGCTGTATATTTTGATTGGGGAATCGGTCTGCGTACACTATCCGATATGCGAGCAATTCACTCGGCGCCGCTCCAGAGACTCTAACTTCTGTGGGAGCGACAGCCGTGTCCATTGCTTCTCGCAAGTGCCGTGCGATCATTGGATCACGTCTACGGTTGGCAGCGTGATACCAGAATGAGGAGCCGTCGAAGCGAGCATACACCTGCTCCATCGCCGTTACTCTGTCGGCCAAACCAATCGGAACTGGCTCTGCCAGCTTGAAGCGTGAGTCTGATGGATTCGCCTGCACGCCCCACCAGTGGTGATCGAACTCGCCGATCAAGACAAGTGTAATCCGCGGAAGTAACTTTAAATATGCATCCACTTGATTGCGACTCGCGACTTCCACGAGTCTGACTTTGCCAGGTTGAGTCATCTGGAAAAGCCCGAAACCGCCTTGTCTTGAGAGAGGTCCAGCATCGACCACTTCCAACTCATAAACAACGCTTTGTACTTTTACTCTGATTTTAGCGCCAGGGACATAGGGCGCTAGAAAAAGTTCCGACGAGAGAGATTTCTCTTCGTCGGAAAAGCGCTTGATGAGTGACAGGGGATCGATGTTTCCACCTCCGCTCATCCGAAGACGGCCTCTGGTCGCATAGTGATGTTGCCGTTGTCGTGTCGTTCTACGACATAACCTCTAAGCTTTGCCACAGAAACGTCGAGGTAGCTTGCGACAGCCTGCGCAATCCTTTCGTCAGTGCTCGCTGGACCGACATCAAGTATGTCGAGCGCGATTTCGCGGCTTCTGCCTTCGAAGCGCAAGTGCAAAATAGCCACATTGCCTCTTTCAGCTCCCGCCTGGATAAGGTGGCGTGGGTCTCTTGTTGTCATATCTGTTACCTCTCTAGTGCTATCGACCTTAGCTCGCGATGCTTTTTTACGTGCTTCGTGCGACGCAAAAGTCAACCTCTGTTGAAGGTTAGAGCGATGTCGTGCCATGAAGCTACGGTCATCATATCACCTGATCTATTGAACGAAGTTGCTGCTTACTGAAGTGACTACGATTAGTGATTTGGGTTGCAATAATACTGAATTCGCTACTCGTGGACGATCGTACCGGTTCATCCCTGTTCAGTAGAACGGAACTTCAATCGAGGCTACCAGGCTTTGTTTGGATCATACTTGGCCTGGTCGTCATCATCGCTTCTGCGCCTGTTATTATCGAACGAACGCATTTGTTTAAGCACGCCGCTGAGAGTTCCTGGTGGCTGTTGTTGTTGATTGGCGTCGCCGGTCGAACGCGGAGGTGGAGGTGGTGGCATATCTGGATTTGCCGGGTGTTGCGCCGGTGCGTTCTGATATGGTGCTGGTGATTGGACGACGCCTGCCGCATTGGTTTGCACAGGTTGTTCGAAATTAGGATAGTTTGCCGGCTGATTTTGGTAAGCCGCAGGTTGTGGCTGTGGATTCTGCGGAAAACCCTGATCCGGCATCGGAAGAGGCTGAAGGAACGGCTGAGAAAACGGAGGCTGTTGTTGACTCTGGTAATGAAGCACTTCACTTGGCGATGGTGTCGGCGGCGGTGCAATTTCAAAACCGCGTCCGTTGTCGCCGTCATTGGAGCCCCATATATTGGAGGTGGAAGGCTGAGGATTCCATCCTTGTGCCGATGCCTCAGGTAATGGTGTCTTGGGCGGTGCCGCGGGAGTAGATGGTGACCATGGTTGAATGGTCTGACTCGCCGGTGGAACGGGTTGAGTGAAGCTGCCACCCTCTGGTGTCGCTGGCGGTGTCGCCCACGATTGATTGTTCGAGGGGGTGGGTGCGGTGAGCTCTGCCGGTGGCGCCGTCCATGTGGGAGCGCTCCGCGCAGGTGATGACGGCCAAGAATTCGCGGGGTCTGACGTAGGTGTCGGCTGCTCCGGACTTGCTGGCCAGACCGGTTCTGCTCGTGGTGGCGAGAATGCCGAAAGTGGTGCTACCGGCTCTCCGCTGGGCGATGGCACCCATGCTGCTGATTCTGCACCTTGTTGAGAGTTCCATGCAGGCTTCGGCAACTCTATCGTAGGAGGCGAATTTAGTGCGCGCGGCTGCGGCATCGGCTGCGGCTGCGGAATCGGCTCGGGTTGAGGGGCTGGAATGGGCGCCGCCGGAGGTGGAAATGCGGGTTGCTGATCGTTGCGACGCAGGGCATTCTGCCTGAGCCTCTCGGCTTCCTGATCGAGTGTCCATGTTCCCGATTGTCCGGATTCTCCGATAGGTGCAGTCCAACTGGGTCTGATTACGCCGTTGGCCATTTTCTGAACCGGGATTTTGCTCTGTGGTGCATCGCCGCCAGTGTTGGTCGAGGTCCAGGCCGCAGCAGGCAACTCCTTGTTGATGATGATGTTGTTGTTGTTGTTGTTGTTGTTGTTGTTGTTGTTATACGCGGCATCGGCCCATTTGCCCTGACCGGAGCTCACTGGGGGCGGCCACGTGGGCTCCGCTGCAGCGCTGGGCGGAGTGGGCCAGCCGGAACTTGTTGGCGGGTTGACAGGCTGAACGGGCCAACCGGAATTTGGTACCTGTGGCTGGCCCGGGTCACCAGGAGATACTGGCTGAGTCGGCCAGGCACTGGACCGCTTAGCCTGGTTCTGGACTATATTGTCGGCTGGAGCTGATGTCGTGGACCAGCCCTGGTTGGTTGCCGGTGGTGGCCATGCTGCTTCGGCGGGCGGACCGGTCAGGGGATAACTGCCAGGTTGTGGGTCGCCGCCAGGTTTGAGCGTCCAGGTACCCGATTGTTCTTCGACGGAAGCCTGTTGAGACCATGCCGCTGATGGTGGCCGAGAAGGAGTAGCGTCCTGATTGATCCAGTCTCCGGTTTTTGGCGCCGGTATGAGGGTCTCTGAAGGCTGCACTTCAGCGTTGGCCCAGCCACCGGACGATGACTGTTGAGACTGGGATTGCCAGTCTAGTTGCGTTTGCCCAGGCGGAAAAGTCGGAGGCGGAGGTACTTGGTTGGACCAGGCATGCGTTGGTTTCACCATATCCTCTGTCGGCCAACCTGGTGGGTTTGAGTGGCCGGTTGGCTCAGATTGCCAGGCTGTTGACGGTTTGGGCGGCTCGGACTGCCACCCTCCTGTCGGGTTCGACGGTGCCTGCTCAGTTCGCCACGGATTTTGCGGACCTGCGGCTGAGTGACGATCGGATGTAGGGCTCGCAGGCTGCCATGCTCCATCGCTGGACTGCGTCGGAGTTCCGCCAGGCCAGCCAGGAGTCGGCTGCTTCTTTGGCTCTGAAGGCTGAAACCCATTTGTCGGTGCTTCTGAATTCGACCAATTCGGATTGGCGTCCGAAGTCGGAGCATTGTCCGGCCACACCGGTTGCTGTTCTGCTTGCGTCCGCGGTGGGACGGCTTGCACATTTGGCCAGTCGGGAGATGAGCCGGTCTGAACCGGTTGAACATTCGGCCATTCGGGAGAATCCGCCGCATTTGCTGCTTTCGCTTCGGCCTCCATCTGGGCAATTTCCCGCGCCGCGACGGTTTGCGAGAATCTGTTGGCAATAATCTCCATGAGCGAAATGCGCTTGGGTTCGTTGCTTGACGGATCGAACTCTGATGAAGAGAGTTGCTTACTGACGGCTGTCAACATTCGATGATCTTGGAAAAACGTGCTCACCAGCGTCTGATACATGGCGAATTGCTGT
>JAIERK010000234.1 GCA_019746975.1 Candidatus Obscuribacterales bacterium | reverse complement strand
GTGGTAGAGCACGAGTCTGTTCTGGACTCATGTACAAAGGAGTTCCAAGTACCGCTCCTCTAGCGGTTAGACGACCGATTTTTTCTGTATCCAGTTCGATTTTTTTGGCAAGACCGAAGTCTAACAGTTTTGCAGTAAGTCCGGTATCATCTTTCTTTACCGCAATGTTGTCCGGTTTAACATCGCGGTGAATTACACCGAGTCGATGAGCATGTACAAGCGCTTTAGTCACCTGCAGGAACACATCCAGGAAATCCTGTAGATTTAGAACTCGTCGCTCTTTCAAGTATTCGCTTAGTGACATGCCGTCGACTAGCTCCATGACGAGATAAGGAAATCCCTTGAAGGACCCGAAATCGAAGACGGAGGCGATGTTTGGATGTGAGAGCTTACTAGCTATTTTCGCTTCGTTGTGGAAGCGCATCATGTCTTCATCGCTGATAGTACTGTTTGTTAAGACCTTGAGCGCGAACAAGCTTTGGAGATCTATGTTTCGTACTTTGAGTACTCGGCCCTTGCCACCATCAGCGATGACATCCAGGACTTCAAACTTACTGAATAAAATAGAGCCCACAACAGAGTCGCCGAGCCTAGAATCCAATTTTCCTATAGACTCCGACTCTTCTTTCATCAGATCTCACAAGAAGGCTGTTACTGTTTCACACCAAAGATATGTGAGTCGCAAATTCGATGTAGCTCTTGACTCGGTCATACCCGAAAAGCTTGCCAGGTAAACAATAGGGATGACTGACCGAAGCGCATAGACTAAGTGACATGCCGGTAGTTGCAATGCACTGTTCCATCTCCTAGATTCCCTTGCTCTTGTCAAAATATACCTTCGCCTCCGCATTCCTGCCGGCCGCTTGTAACACGAGTCCATGATGGTTGTAAACAAAACTCTTGCAACCAATCACGTCGTATTGATCAACGATCTGCAAAGCCTTGGTACTCAGTTGCAGAGCATGTTTAACGTTATTCGTGTGGAGCTCTGTTGCTGCATAGCCGGAAAATCCCTTAGCGGCCATATAGAGGGCGCCCCCGTATGGCTGGGGTTGGCACTCGTCCAGGACCTTCAGTCCGAGGTTGTAGTATGCCTTCGCATGCGAATACTTGCCGGACACTCGATTCAAATCCGCGAGATCAATGTACACCGCACCAAGGATCCAATACTCATTGCTGTTCGGTCCGGACTTCCACTGCTCGAACAGTCGCAAGCATTTTTCGTAGTACTTGATCGCGTCTTGCGTTCGACCACAGTCTCTGAAGTGATCTCCTAGTCCTCGCACTCGAATCGCTAATTCGCGCTTTTGACCTTTAAAAACACGTTCTGCGCGGGTCACATCCTTAACAAGTCGATTCTCGAGGTCCGGAGAGAGTTTTCCATGCACTCGAACAACTTCGATACTGTTTGCAACTTCACTAGCCAATAGATCACGCAATTCACTGCCGGCCGACATCGACCTGCCCTTCTCGAGCCAGGATTCGGCAGATTCAAGGTTTTGGTCGTACATTGACATACGTGCATTGGCTAGATATAACCGGAACAGTCCGTCACTATTCTTTTCATGGCGCTCCAAAATCCTGATCAACTCTGCCTGAATCTTTACGGCCTGTCGATAGTGAGTTCTTTTGGTTTCCTCTGCTACCTTCTGCTTGTAGGCAGCGGTGAGAGACTTTCCGTCAACCACAATGACGTGGATAAAATCTTCTTGCAATTTTCGAAGAGCGACCTTATCAATATTAGGACAGTTGTTGAGATACAAATGCTCGAGTCCAGGGCATAAAGCCATGATTTTTCTCACGGCGCTTGGTCTTATTTTTGTCTGCGAAACATCAAGGGTCTTGAGATTTCGGAGTTGACCGAGCGCCTCCACTGCGTCGAATTCCATTGATTGTGTGTTTATGATTCGAAGTTCTTTAAGCGGTTTTATGGAAGCGATTACAGGCAAAGAACGATCGCTGATAAGTGTTCCAGACAGGTCTAAAACACCCAGACTTTTTCCGGCAATCGGCTTTAGCCCTTCGTCACTTATATCGTTGTTTTTCGCCTCCAAATGCCTGAGATTTTCGAGCTTTTCGAATCCATCCAGACGATCGATTTTAGTCGAGTTCAATCTGATGTACTTGATGTTAGGTAGACTGGCAAGCACAGGTAATATCGCGTTGGTAACGCCGGAATTCGAGATGATTAGCTTGCGAATAACCTGATTGCGGGCAAGCGGTATCAAGTCAGAATCAGTGGCGAATCCAGACAGATTAACGGTCTCGTTGCCTGTAGAGACTGCACGAAGTCTTCCATTCTTTTCTTCGTCAGCCACTTCTGAAATCACTTTGAACGGGTCTCTTGGTGCTGTCTGCTGATTTGTGCCTGAATTCTTGTTGAGCTGATCAATTTCAAAACCCCAAACTACGAAAATTAAAGCAATCAAAACGACAGAACCCAGAATCAAAAAATGAGTGATTCTCCTCGTCGGTGCCGATTGAGTGTCGCCGCTCTCTCGTAGAGGCTTTTCCGATGAGTCCAGCCCTCTGAGTTGCTTTTGAAGTAGAGGCGTGACTCTGTTGTTTATACCTGGACGCTCCTCAGGTTGCTTGGACAAAAGTGCTTCGACCAGTTCTGCAAGTTGATCTGAAACTTTGACTTTTGCCAGATCTTTCAAGCGCCCTGGAGACGCATTTTGATGCATAAGAAGAGTGGCTAATGCAGAGTCAGCGACAAAGGGAGGCTCTCCGGTCAAACACTCCCACATCACACAGCCAAGCGAATAATTATCCGATTTTTGCGTGACCTTCTGTCCCCTGGATTGCTCTGGGCTCATGTAGCACGGGCTGCCGATAATTTTCCCACTGGCAGTCAGGTTGCCACTCACCTCCGAGATGTTGTCCACCCTCTTAGCCACGCCGAAATCGAGGATTTTCACGCACAATCCAGCTTCGCTCTCTGAAATCATGATGTTGGCAGGCTTAATATCTCGGTGGACAATATCGTGCACATGCGCATAGTCAAGGGCATAACACACCTGCAAAAAGATTTCACAAAAATCGCTGAGCTCGAGCGTAACGGCGCGAGTCAGCAAGTCTTGTAACGTCTCACCGGCAACGAATTCCATCGCCAAATACGGCGTCTTTGATTTCCATAGACCGAAATCGAGCACAGTCGCGATGTTAGGGTGCTGCAATTTCGACGCCATGCGAGCTTCGCTCTGAAAGCGCACTAAATCGCTTTGCCGATCGGATTCGACTCCCAGAACTTTGAGTGCCACCACTTTATCCAGAGCCGTGTCATGAACCTTGTAAACACGCCCTTTCCCGCCGGAAGAGATAAATTCCACAATTCGATACTTGTCGAACACGATTGAGCCAGCTTTAAAGCCGACTGGTTCTTCTAAATTGTTTGAGCCGCCTTCCACTCTTGTTAAAAGTTCCGAATAACCTGTACTTCTTTGTTCCCTCCAGACGCATTTATATAAATGGCTGCAACCCTTCGGCGTTCATGGCACAATTATGCATGTGCCATTCTGGTCGACGTCATGATTGCACTGGAGATCGATTTCATCGAATGAACCTAGAGCTTCGAGCGGTTTCAAAAAAGTATAGTGACCATGATGTCAATGCATTGAGGGAAGTGTCACTGCATTTTTCGAGCGGAGACTTTGTCGCCGTCTGTGGACCAAGCGGATGCGGGAAAAGTACACTGCTCAACATTGTCGGGCTGATGGACAAACCGACGATGGGAACAGTGATTTTTGGAGACGATGATATAACTTCGCTTGCCGATGAAAAGCTAACCCGTCTCAGAGGCGAGCGCATAGGATTTGTCTTTCAATTCTTCAATCTGTTATCGACAATGACAGTCGAAGAGAATGTCGCCCTTCCGCTGGAGATCCAGGGGAGGGCGAAGCCCCAGGAAATCAAAAGCCGAGTGTCCAATATTCTCGAGCGAGTAGGGATGTCGCACAGAGTCGGCTTCTACCCCTCGCAACTGTCGGGAGGCGAGATGCAGCGCACGGCAATTGCTCGTGCCGTCATACACAAGCCGAAGATAGTGGTAGCAGACGAGCCCACAGGCAATCTCGACAGCGAAAATGGCAATCTGGTTCTCGAGCTCTTGAAGCAGCTAAATCAGGCGGAAGGACAGACAATCATTATGGCGACCCATAGCCTGGAGGCGGCATCCTACGCCTCCCGAAGGATCGACATGAGAGACGGAAAGGTTTTGAGTGAGGCACGCTGATGCGGTTTTCCTCTAGACTTTTTATTTCGTTCATTCTCAGAGATCTGCTGAAAAACTGGGTTCGGTCATTCATTACCATTGGTGGTATTGCACTTGGTGTCAGCGTATTCCTGGCAATCACGTTGGCAAATGAAACAGCACTTAGCAAATTTCGTGAAACCGTTGATGTAATCGCCGGCAAGGCCAATCTAGAGATCAGATCGCAGTCGGGAAGATATATTCCACTCTCGTATATGGAGCAGCTCGTCTGGTTGCAAAATCTCGGTGTCCGATTCGCGCCCATGTTACAAGACACTGTAGTATTCGGGAAGGAAGGCAGTGAGCCGGTCCAACTCGTGGGCATCGATGTTCTCGCCGACCAAGATTTTTTCGCGGGGGGCGTCGGAACCAACGAGTCCTACGACATGTTTGCTCCGGGCGCCGCTCTGGTAGGTTGGCGTTTGGCAGAGACTTTCCATTTGAAGGTCGGCGATGATTTCGATCTTACGGTCAACGACAGACAACATAAATTCCACGTTTCGGGGATACTCGAAAAAAGCGGACTCGGTGGCGCGTTTAGCGGCAACGTCGTCGCGACTGATATAGAGAATGCGCAAGCCGCACTAGACAGCGTCAGCAAGATCTCTGAAATAGAGCTTATTGTGCCGGACAATCGTCTTGACGAAATCAAGGAGGAGATCCAGGCGTCATTACCGGCAACAATGATCGTAGAGAGACCGGAGTCTAGAGGCAACAACGTCGAGAAGATGACACGGTCTTTTCAATACAATCTGACTGCCCTGGCATTCATCGCGCTGATTGTTGGAATGTTCTTGATTCACAACACAATCACTATCTCCGTAATTAGAAGGCGAGCAGAGATTGGTACGCTGCGAGCGCTCGGTCTGCCGCGCCGTCAAGTGAGCGCACTTTTCATGGGTGAAGCAGCCGCATTCGGAGTACTGGGTTCCGCAGTCGGCGTGGCTTGTGGCGTGGTTTTTGCAGATGGTGCTTTGTCTGCCATCGCCGGCACGATGGAGCATTTCTACTTCCAACATCCGTTTGGCTCGACTTCGGTAGAGCCCTCCTCGCTTCTTAGAGCATTCTTGATTGGTCTGGTAATTACAATGGTGGCGGCTGTACCTCCCATATGGGAATCAACCACCGTCCAACCAGCGGAAGCCGTGCGCAGAAGCTCTTTGGAATCCAAGGTTCTGGGCTCGTCAGGTCGGCTCTCGCTTATCGGCTTACTGCTCTTCCTCGGATGTTGGCTCGCGGCGCAAGGACCTCCAATCAACGGCTTTCCATTTCTCGGATATCTATCTGCATTGTGCGCCATTCTTGGTATGTCGTTTTGCACACCAATTCTCGTGAAGTCAATATTCGGACTGGTCGGATCGACGCGCGCTTTCAGGCGCATCATCGGTGTGGAAGGCACGCTTGCTGCACGCTCGTTGTACGGGGCCAGTGGTCGAACTTCCCTTGCGATTGCCAGTCTGATGATCGGCATCTCTATGATGATCAGTCTTGCAATAATGATCTCGAGCTTCCGCAGCACGGTCGTCGCCTGGGTAGATCAGACCCTCAAGGCGGATCTCTGGATTCAAAGCGCCTCTCGAGAACGAGGCAGCCGTCAGGCTCGTCTTAGTGAGGCAGTCTCAGGCATGATTCAAAAATTGCCCGGAGTTGTTGCTGTGGACGGATTCGTCGAACAACGAATGTTGTACCGTGGAGAACCATCTATAGTATCAGGCGGAGAATTCAACATAATCAAACGCTTTGGAGGGCTGAGATTCACTTCCGGCGAATCTGTCGATCAAGTATTCTCTCGACTCACTTCCAAGTCTTGTCTAATTTCCGAAAGTTTTGCCATAAGGCGAAACGTATGCACGGGAGACACAATCGAAGTGCCGACCGACAAGGGTATAATTTCACTCTCCGTCGGTGGAGTGTATTACGATTATTCGAGCGATCTTGGACAAGTAGTGATAGATAGAGAACTTTACAAAAAATATTTCGACGATCACTCACTAACGAGCATCGCGGTTTATCTTCGCCCGGATGTCGATCTCGAACAGGCAAGATCCGAGATTTTGAACGCGGTGAACGGTTACTCACTTATTTGTATTCGCAGCACCAGAGAGCTTAGGAAGGAAGCAATGAGGGTCTTCGATCGGACCTTCGCGGTCACATATGCACTCCATACAATTGCGGTGACGGTGGCATTGCTCTCGATAATGAATGCACTCCTCGCGCTATCGTTCGAGTCTAGAAGAGACTTCGGGATTCTGCGCTACCTGGGTGCACAGCGCGGTCAATTGCAAGCAATCGTATACGGTCAGTCCTTCCTGCTTGGCTGTCTGGGTAATGGCACCGGGCTTTTCGTGGGTGGTATTTTGTCATTGCTGCTCGTGAATGTCATAAACAGACAGTCTTTTGGATGGACGGTCCAACTGGCGATACCATGGGATTTCATTGCCCAATCTTCCCTATTAGTATTACTGGCCGCGCTTGCCGCAGGATTTGTTCCAGCAAGACAGGCGGCGCGGACCAAAGCACCGGAGGTCGTGCGAGATGAGTAACTTCACTTCCAGTTTGTTTTCTCTTCCCCTCCTTGGTTCAGAACAAAAGGCTAAACATTTTGGGTCAGGCGGCGGAGGTATCAGTAGTTGAGCAGCTTCACTTGTACGGTAGTATGTCTTCCCTCTCGTGTCATAGAACAAATGGATGAGAAGTCGCTGCCGGGCACCGGGGGTAGTGCACGATGACTCTTTCTAGCGACAGAAAGCGTTCAATTGACTCTACCCGTAGGGCAGTATTGTCCCTTTTCCTTCTTGGTATTACGGTTTCAGTTCTAACACCACCTGTAGTCGCAAGGACATTTAAACCAGCGCTACCAGGGTACGTTTATAAATTCCCAAGAGATCACGGCGCCCACGAAGACTTCAAGACGGAATGGTGGTATTACACTGGTCACATCACCACAGAGAGTGGCAAAAAATTCGGCTACGAACTTACATTCTTTCGCCATGGGTTGGAGCATGAATCGACAACCGACAAAAAGCTCCCGAAGAACGTATACCTGGCCCACTTTGCATTGACCGACGAAACAACTGGTCGATTCAGATATTTCGAACGAATGAGTCGAAGCGGATTGCCTACGGCGTCAGCAGCGTCCAACGTCTTTTCCGTACGCAATCAGGGATGGTCGGCAGAGCAGCTCGGCAACAACTATGTGCTCAAGGCAGAGAGTGACGGCGTAGCTATCAGTCTTTTGTTGAGCGAGAAAAAACCACCAGTAGTGCACGGCAAAGATGGTGTCAGCCAAAAGGCATCATGCAAAGGATGCGCATCGCACTACTACTCGATGACCAGACTAGATACGAAAGGTCTGATGACGATCGATGGGAAATCAGAAACCGTCACTTCCGGTCTATCCTGGATGGACCATGAATTCGGCTCGAACCAACTCACTGAAGAACAAGTCGGTTGGGACTGGTACAGTATTCAGCTCGACAACAACACGGAGTTGATGTTATACGTAATGCGAAGAAGAGACGGATCGTTTGATAAGAATTCCAGTGGTACCGTAATTTATACCGACGGTTCTACCAAGCATCTAACGCTGTCCGACTTCACCATAAAGTCTAAGACTACCTGGAAAAGCCCGAACAGCCGCGGCGTCTACCCGATGGGCTGGAGTATTCAGATCCCCAGCTTACATATCAACCTCAGGCTTGACCCTGTTAGCGTTGATCAGGAGCTGTTGACGAAACGATCGACCGGCGTCACTTACTGGGAAGGTTCAGCAAATGTGGCTGGAGACATAGATGGACAAGCAGTGAAAGGACACAGCTATGTGGAGATGACTGGATACGCAGAGGCGTTCAGGAAAGACATTTAGTAGCCAAAGCGTTTATTCTACGTATTTGAAAGACGGGTTAGTCCGCAATTGGAGCGGTACGCATCATCCCTCAGAATCAGTATGTGATTCGTTGATCAATACCGATGAAACGAAATCGATGATATTACATCTATTAAGAACGAGCAAACCGACCTTGAAATCCGGCGCTTCGTGCACGATACTAGACGAACATTCTTCGATCGGCATCAGGAGTCTTTTGCCTGGAGACTGACTTGGCGCTGCACTCTCTGCAAGAGCACGTTAATAGGATTTTCCCAATGCTATATGTTTTTCAACAATAGCGAGCAATTCTTATAGTCTCGCTCTCTAGTTCGACTGCAGGCTATTTACATAGCCGGTAGCAGCAGCAGCGTCATTCGATCGGCCAAGCTTGGTAAGGATCAGAGCACGTTGAATGTAAAGCTCTCGATGGAATCTCTGAACAATGATGTCAAAGCGTTTCAGTTGAGCCAGCGCATTGTCGTTAAACTCGAGAGCTCGTTCATAGTTGTTACTTCTAATTGCATTCGTAGCTAATGCGGAATAAGCCCGACAAAAGTCGACTCGAAAATCTCTCGGAAGAGGGCGAATTTCAGACAATTGCTCTATTCCGATCTTCGCTTGAATCTCTGCTTCCTCAAGCTTTCCCACGTCGGACAAAGCTTCGGCAAGATGAATATGTAGTTGAGCCCTCATTGGAGGTGTCCGAGAATCTTTCAATTGGTCGTAGGTCCTCAATGCTTTCCTGTACCAGGCAATAGAAGCCTCCGAATTCCGACACATCTTATAGGTATCACCCAAGTGTCCATATTGAATCGCCATTTCGAATGAGTTGGGAGGCATATTACGCTCAGCAAATGAAAGTGTCTTTAGTATGGATTGCTCGAGCTTAGGTGTCAGATGGTTTCGCGATTCGAGGATTGCGACGTGATCGAGTCCGCTATAGGCATAGAGCTGTTGCTTAGTATCACCAATCATGTTCGCAAGCTCTAGAGCCTTTTTGTACCATTGCCTGGATGCGCTTAGATTGCGCACTCGTGAATAGTATTGCCCGAGGCTCCGATATGCAGGAATGAGTTCCGGATTGTGCGCACCACCAACATTTTTCAGCAACTCGACTCGCTGCATCGTCTTCGTGATTGCGATCGCAAACTGTTCGTCATTAGCGGCCCTCTGAATCGCTTTCTGCGCCTGTATCAGAAAAGACGCCGCTGCAGGAAGAAACCGCCTATCAGGAAATTCGATGGCTAGTTGTTTTGCTTGCTCTTCAGAGATGTTCTTGCAGTGAGAGATATTAATGATTTTCAAATTAGGAAGTCCAGAGAGAATTTTCCTTACGTCGCCGACAGTAACACCAGTACGTACCATATCCAACCCCACCAGCTTCTTGAGGTCTAGCAAACTATCAACGCTAGCGCCGATAGCTCCGGTACCCTCTAGACCGAGCGTCTGGAGAGACTTTATCTTCGCTATAGTGGGTAACGCCGCATCGGTAATATTGACGCAGTTGTGCAGAACCAGTGAAGTCAGTTCTTTCAGATTGCCAAGCTTGTCCAGCGCACTATCCTTCAACTTCGGACAACGCTGGATCTTGAGAAGCCTCAGGCCGGTCAGTCGCTCCACTCCAGTCAGATCACTAACATCAACATTAGTTAGTGTAAGGTATTTTAAATTGGGGTAGGCCGACAATACGTTGAAACACCGGTCAGTAATGTCACTACTCCTTAGCGAGACTTCTTCAACCGTCAGACGCTGGTACTTCTTCTTGTCCAATGTCCGATCATTGCAGTTCACTATGGTAACGGCGGAACCTCGAAAGTATGCCTGTTCCGGCATACCCTCATTTGAATCATCGACTTTTGGAAGTGGCTCCCGCAACTGCCTTTCAAGGTCTCTGATACGTGCATCCTGTGGTTTTTCCATTAGATTCGATCTCGGAAGAATCACGGACATCGTCACTCCAAATACAAGGATCAGACACAGGCTGAGGATCGTTAAACTGACCGAGCGACTTACAACGAATTTCTGTGCACTGCCGGCAGTGCTATCAGATTTGATATCCACTTGGGATGAATTCAGTGTCTCGCGCGTCTTGAGCAATAATGGCAACACCTCATCGCGCAGATGAGGTCTTTGATCCGCACTTTTCGACAATAACCGATCGACGACACTCACAATGACTTCAGGAAGATGTTCGACATGCGTCGCAATGGATTCGGGAACAGTATTCTGGACGAGGGTGAGGGTTTCCAACAGCGAATCACCACATAACGGGGGCTGTCCTACCAGACAAGTCCACATCAAGCATCCCAACGAATAAGCATCGGAAGCCGGGCCGACCTTCTCGCCCTTAGATTGCTCAGGGCTCATGTAGAAGGGACTTCCAATGACATCGCCGGTCACGGTCACCTTGCCGTCATTGGAGATTAGAGCGACGTCAAGCTTTTTTGCAACGCCAAAATCAAGTACCTTAACCGCAAGACCAGCACTCTTGTCCGACAAGGCAACGTTGGCAGGCTTAATGTCGCGATGCACAATGCCCTGAGAATGTGCGTAATTGAGAGCATCAATTACTTGAATAGCAACATCGATAACAAAAGACAGAGGCACGGTACGTTTGCGATCGATTAGCGATTGGAGCGACTCTCCATCGACATATTCCATCGAGAGATACGGAGTTGCTTCGTACAAACCGAAATCAAATATGGTGGCAATGTTTTCGTGGACGAGTTTACTCGCTAGCTTAGCCTCAGTCTGAAATCGGACTAACTCCTTATCGGAGCTCGCGTCGCGAATCAGAGTTTTAAGAGCGACGGTCAAATCCAGATTAATGTCCTTTGCTCGATAGACATTGCCCTTACCACCGGAGGCAAGATAGCCTAGAATTTCGTATCGGTGAAACACGATCGTACCAACCGCGAAATGACGCGACTCGTTATTCTCTATACTGCAATCTGTCGACTCCACAATCTACCTTTTCTTGTCTTCCACTGCCTGAGACCGTGCAGATTCTGCTTTCGCCTGATCCTTTTGCCTCAAGACATCCAGGATAAGTGCACGATCCTCGGACTGAAAGCGCACTAATTGTCGGTCGGAACTGACATTTGTGATAAAAACCTTCAGCGCGACTTCGATTTTCAATTCTATGTCCTGAGCCTTGACTACTCGACCATTTGAGCCTGAAGAGTTATAGTTCAAAATCTTATATCTGTCGAAGATCACTGAGCCGACCTTGAAATCCGGCGAGCCTTGTGCGGTACTGAGCAAATTCTCTTCCATCAACGTTTGTGTGTAATAAGCCTCAATACGGACTTGTTGTAGAGACGTCTCTCGGCTATAAGAGTAACGATAATAGAGATGTTCCCAGTGTTACGAGGTTATCAACCAACACGATGCCGGAAATTTTCGATCCCGTGGCGGCAGTTTACAAACAGGTTGGGGAGGACAAGCCGTTCTTTACGCTGGTGGACAAATTTTATGCAGGGGTCGAGAATGACCTCATATTACGACCGCTTTATCCAGAAGATTTGACGGAATCCAAGCTACACCTGGCGCTCTTCCTGATTCAGCGCACCGGTGGTCGGACCACTTACAGCGATGAGCGAGGACATCCCCGAATGCGCGCAAGACACTTGCCCTTCCCCATCGGCACCAACGAGAAAAATGCCTGGATGAATAATATGAAAAAGGCACTAGCTATGGTGCCAGAATTCGAGCCGCATCTAGGTACTCTTACGGAGTTTTTCGAGACTTTCGCGACATTCCTGATCAACAAGCCAAATTGAGCAGATGCACATCTTTTCGACATCAAAGAAGAGTTTATCGATTTATCGACTCGCGACTTTATTTGTGGCTTTTATCGCTACAGCTTCGCCGCTACTTGCAGCCGAGCAAAGCAGACCAATGGCAGACAAGCGCCGTTTGCCGTTGTACGACATCAGTTTAAATTCAACGCATCGTATATGGTGAAGACTCTACCTCGGAGTATTTTTCGTAAAATTCGTCCCAGCGTGCAACAGGTGCATTGTAAATCGCCATCCAATCTCGAACCTGTGAGTACTCGCTGTGCCCATATGAGATATCATCCTCAAGCAATTTTTCAGCGAAATTATTGAGTACCGCCTCTGTTATCGCGTCCCCTTTCTCGCCCAGATTGGCGCATATATCGAGCATGGCGCCGATTGAGTCCAAATTTTTTGGAAACGCATGAATGATTGACAGGATTATCCCCTTAATGGCCCTGTCGTCGAGACATACCTCTATGAGGTCAGGGTGACTCTTCAGCCAGAGGAGACTGGGGATCAAGTTCTTCGCGTAAAGCTTGCGAATGACGGCTCGCCATAGCGCCGGAGCGAGCCGCTCTCTATCATTGGGGCACGCGGTCGAAAGTAGCAACGACGCAGCCTCGACACCATGCTCCCAGCCGACTTGCTGACTGAAGTCGTCGAGCACACGCTCGAATGTCGCTCGATCAACAAGCATTGCCTCTGCAGTTGTCGCTGCTTTCAGTCTGCAACCACAAAGAATTTGCAGGAAAACAATTGAGAGAATAACCCCGGGATCTCTTACTTCGGTCTTCTCTTGTGTCTCGACTGCATGGGTTAATAATCGCTCGATCGCATCACGACGCAAGTTCAATTGATCAGAACCGACTAGTTGTTTTTCTCTACACTTTGATGCAACACGCAGCACCGCGTCTGTATGTGCCTTGACCGCAGCGGACGGTGTAACGGTCACCAGCTCCAATGCTCTGTGGACAAAATCGAGCATATCAGTAAGCTCGGATTCTTGTTGTCCAGGAAAGACCAAATCCTTAGGACGATCCTTCTTGTACGCTTGCTCGTGGAATGCAACGATCTCTGTCAAAATGGATAACGCGGAAGCTCTATCTTCTGCCCTTCTAGAAGCTAGAAAAGAAAAAAACATTGTCTTTTGGGTGATGAAATCATTGCTTCTGCTTTTCCCCTTGGGCGTCTGTATCTGTGAAGCCAATCGATAGAAGTTCGAAGCCATTCCAGGTTGGTTTGTTCTTTCATAACAAATACAAAGCTTCACCAACACGTGCAGAAGGCGATTTAGATGCTCATCGTCTTTGGACCAAAGGTTATGCAACCTTCGATAGACTTCAGCTGCTGCAACATAATCTCCATTGTCCATGAGTTTCTCAGCTTGAGTGACCAGAGACCATGCCCAAAGCGGGAACATCAGTTTGCTTGACCCGCGATCGATGACGTCAAAGATCTTCTCTCGGGTGCGACGCACGACCTTCGACGAGTATATAAAGGCGCTCTTGGTCAGCGAAGTGCCCCAAGAGTGTTGATAGGTTTTGGTAGCGAGGGGTAAGTCGTCGAACGGAGGGTATTCGTCTTCTTCTGAATTCAGCTCCGACAGACCTTTTCCCCGATCGGCAGCATACTCGACGTCAGATTCTGTTCGTGCTTTTGGCAATTCGACACAAGCCGTCAATACCATCGTGGATTCGATAGTCCAACCGTCGTCTGGCACTTGCAACGGTGGCACTGTCTGTGGTGCACACTGTAAAAGTCGTGAGAGTGCCGTGCCGAGACAGCGAATTTCGAGAGAATCATGCTCCAAGACTGCTTTGAAAATAGTCGAGTCTTGAGGTGTGACAAGATCTTTTCTAGTAAAAATCAAGCATTCTTCGCCATGTTCAAGAAGATGAAACAAGGAAGGGTCAATTGCCAAACATCTAAGTGATACATAGATCAGCCAACAGGAAAAATTGTCGACAGTATCATCGAAAAACTTTTCCGTTCGAAGCGGATGTTGGTAGTTCGGATGGCCGATCTCGAGACTCTCGTATCCTAACAACCCTGGGACGAAAAATCCATCGTAATCGATCAGTTTCAATCCGTTTCCACTCACAATAATATTGCCATGCTGGAGATCGCCATGTGCAACCTGCCAACTTTCCAACTCGTCCACAACATCGAAGAATTGGTCAGCTAGCGCCGTAAGTTTTTTCTGATTGAGCAGATTGTTCTGTACATGTAACTCGAGGGACTCACCCTCAATCCACGGCATTTTCAAAACGGGAAACCACTCGCCTCCCACCCTGATGCCCTTTTCGAGAAACTGGAATGGTACGGAACAGCTCAGCGGGTGATTCCGAAGGAAATCGCCGATAATCCTGTATCTATCGACGGTATCTAGCCTGTTCGTAAGAAAACATCGAACTGCATACCTGGTGCCGTTGTTCGTTACCTTATAGACACTCGCGAAATTGCCTGAAATCGACTGAGGCAAACCGATGGGATTAATGCTCACCTCGCCCCGCGCGAGCTCCGGATCAGAAAAACAGAGAACCGGACTTTGTACGGCCTCGTTGAAATCTTGCGGAGTTGGCCATCTCACGTTGCTGTCCTCGGCCTGTCACAGTTCCATTATGAGGTATCGGCTACTGACTTCCGGAATTTTAACCATTTCAAAACAGGATCACAGGATCAGGCTACTCCCGTTGAATCAGTGGGAGTCACTGATACCGGCAGCTCACTGGTACTGAGCAAGGTCTTATGTTTATAAACAGAAAAATCACTATGTGTGTACCATTCGCGGCTTGATCCTCGGAAAGCGAGAGTTGAGCGAATTTAGTTGCGCAGGCTGAGCACCAGCACTCATTCCTGTAACGGCCCGTTTACACGCGGCGAAGTAAAATTGCCCCATAAAAGCTACGGAGGAGAATGAAATGAACAACGAGTTTTCCGAGGACATTCATAGCGCGAACGAATCGTCAAGATCGCAAATTTTGGCAGCCTCAATATGGCTCGATAACGGCTCAGTCAGATCGACTCCGCAATTATCCGGAGATGTGGGAATGTTTAACGGATTTGGATTCGCCTCGGCACAAAAAAATGAAACATCAGAACCAGTCAAACCGTCGAGCTACAAAGAAGGGGGCGAGGTGCTCGACAATCTTCTCGCTGGGTCTAAAGATGAAAAAAAGCTCCCAAATGGATTGACAATAAAGCGCACGGACGAAAGCATTTACGAAATCAGATTGCCCAAGCCTTCCTCTGATATTTTTATCATCAACTCAGCGAAAGGTACCGTAAAAGACGCAGAGAACGTCGAATGCTCACTCACGTCCGACTCATCAGGCAACATTGTGATTAAAAACCAAAAGGAAAAGAGTTCATGCACGATCAAGAAAGATGGATCAGTTATTCACAACTATCCTAACGGTAGCAGCAACGCCGAGAGAGAGTATCCTGCGCATGGGAAATTCGAGAGAACCAGCTACATCTTTGATACGGACAAACTCAAACACAGGGACGACTTCTACTCGATTCGCAACCTGAAGGAACCGTTCAAAGCAGAAAACGGAAGCGAGATTTCTTTTGAACATAAAAGTGATGGCGGCAAGGTAACGGTCAAAACAAAAGATGGAAAGACTTTGGTGATGGAGAATCAAGTTCTGACTATCACTGACAAGGACGGTAAGTCTGAGAAATTCGGACCGCGAGACGGAAAGCGAGTAGAAGGTTACATACAAACTCGCTCAGATTTGTATGTTGAATTTCCGAACGGGATAGTGGGAAACTTCGGGCACAATGGGCACGTTGGCATAATGATCAAAAATGCCGACGGCAGCACGACTTATGCCGCCTATTCAGAGGGCTCTCCACAGGTTATCACGAGAAAGTCAGACTGACGGACCACTAGACGCGTAGTAGCGAAATTCTGACATTCCGACCGCGCGGTTCTGCCCAAAGTCATTTTAAACATGAATATTGCGCTGCTCAGAGCAGTCTAATTGCACTTGCTACAGTTCACTAAATCAAAAAAATCAAACAGAAGGGCAGACAAGAATTCAATCGCACCTTTTCTATGATCAAAGATTGAATCAACTCGTTTTCGCCAGTCTCCTCTCTGATACCATGCACGGTGGCACTGCTCCGTAACGACTTTAACGGATTGTTCACACCAGTTTGCTACTGTGAACTTAGTTCGACGCACACTTTACCAACCCGTCCAATCGAGGAGAATTTAACATGGTTACAAATCACAATCCAATGGAAGGTCTAAATTCGCCAGATCTAAATCCCCAAGCATCTCTATTCGGACTTTTCAATTTCAGCACGAGTGACTGGAAGGACGCGCGCGCCTGCACACCTGATACGGCTAATTGCTTGCCTAAGGTCATAACTAATTTTGATACCACTACCGATGGCAAATCTGCCACGCAGCCACCTACCGAACAGGAGGCCATGAGGCTAGGAACGAAATTCCAAAATCTTCTCGAGCAAAGCGGAGTATCTGGTAAAGATCTAGCTAATGCGATGGAGGTCTTCAATAAGGCGATTCGGAATCCTGGTCAAGCGCAGGGTCCCGGGCTAGAACGTCTCGACAAGAACAATGGCGATCCGCCGACTGAGCAAGAGATACATAGAAGAGCGGAAAAGTTCAAAACAATTCTCGAAAAGGAAGGAGTAACCGGTCAAGCGCTTACCGATATGATGCAAGCATTCGACAAACAGTTCCGAACTCCGAAGCCAATCGATCGTGTTGAAACAGAAAAGAATGCCGATCGAAAACCATCCGAGGAAGAAGCGAAGAAGTTATCTGACAAGATGGAGAAGTATTTGAAAGCGAGTGGTCTGCCTGAGAACTCAGTAAGCGACTTGATGAATGCATTCAATAGAGAGTTGAGAAATCCAGCGTCTTCAAAAAATCAGGATAACAATTCAGAAGGGTTCTTTTCGAGATTAAAAAGAACCGTAGCAAATCAAGGACGAAACAACAACTCCGACTCCACCAGACCAGATCGTGATGATAGACAGATCGACTTATTTCAGGAACAAGTGATTCAAAACCCTGAATCAACCGCAAAAAACATTTTGAACAAGATTTTCGAAGAGATGAACAATAATCCTAACCCAAAAGATGACACGTTCTGGAATCGAATCAAAACTCTTCTGGAAGGCAAATCGGAACATGGCAAGGTTCCTAATGGCGACGCTCCGCTTACTCTGGATCCTGAATTGCAAGAGCTGATGACCCGATGGAATCTTCGTAGATTAGCGAATGCGTTGCCCGATACACCCACGTTTGCACCAATCAAAGCGATCATTGGGGCAGCTAAGAACCCGCCACCAACTCAGATCCCAAAACGAGGATAGCCAGATCTAAATCTGAAAATAGAATTCGGTTGGTTAGCGAACTCAAGCTAGCCAACCGGACGTTTCTAGCTAAGCAAAACGCTGTTTTAGTCGTCCGCATGATTGCACCACCGGCACACCAGCCAAAAGGGCAGCCTGTCGAGCCGCCCTTCTGAGTATATTGAAAAACGAGCGATTAGCCCATGTTCGCAATAATATGATCTGCGAATTCGCTGGTCTTGACCTTGGTCGCGCCGCTCATGAGGCGCTCGAGATCGTATGTGACCTTCTTCTGTTGAATAGTCTTAGCGAATGCCGAGTATATTGCATCGGCGACTTCTTGCCATCCGAGGTACTCGAACATCATGGCGCCGGACAGAATAACAGAACCAGGATTGATTACATCCTTGTCGGCATACTTGGGAGCGGTCCCGTGGGTCGCTTCGAAAATCGCGCAATCGTCGCCGATATTGGCGCCAGGAGCGATTCCCAGTCCACCGACTTGAGCAGCGCAAGCATCTGAGAGGTAGTCGCCATTCAAGTTGGTTGTAGCGATTACCGAGTATTCATCAGGTCTAGTCAGGATCTGCTGGAACATCGAATCGGCAATTCTATCTTTGATGAGCACTTTGCCGGCTGGAGTTTTGCCGTCATGATCGGCCCAGAGTTTTTCTTCCGAGATGGTCTTTTGTGCAAACTCTTCTTCTGCAATTTGATAGCCCCAATCACGGAATGCACCTTCGGTGAACTTCATGATGTTGCCTTTGTGCATCAACGTGACCGAAGGCTTGTTGTGCTCGATCGCGTATTGAACAGCGCGACGGACCAGTCTTTGCGAACCGGTTTTCGAAATGGGTTTGATACCGATACCGGAGTCGGGACGAATCTTCTTGTCGGGGCTGACAGCTTCGATCGTTTCGATGAGCTTCTTAGCTTCCGGAGAGCCTGCAGGATACTCGATTCCAGCGTAGACGTCTTCGGTGTTTTCTCTAAAGATAACTACATCGAGCTTTTCCGGTGCTACCACAGGCGATGGCACGCCCTGGAAGTAGCGAACAGGACGGACGCAAGCGTAAAGATCGAAAACCTGTCTCAATGTGACGTTAAGACTTCTGATTCCGCCGCCTACTGGAGTGGTGAGCGGTCCTTTGATGCCGACGCCGAACTCTTTGAGAGCATCGAGTGTATCTTTCGGCAACCAGTCTTTTGTCTCATTGAAAGCCTTTTCACCGGCATAAACTTCAAACCAAGAGATAGCGCGCTTGTCGCCATAGCATTTCTTGACTGCAGCATCAAAAACTTTCTGTGAAGCTTTCCAGATATCGCGACCGATACCATCGCCTTCTATAAAAGGAATGATCGGTTTTGACGGGGTTACAGGGCGACCATTCTGAAATTTGATGATCTCGCCTTCAGGAACCTTGAGTCCGTTGAATGTTTTATCGATTACTTGACCCATTTTCGAATACCTTCTTAGCCTGCGTACTAAACACTTTCCGATGCCTCGCCGCCGCCAGGAGGCGTGATGCGGGCGGGGTTTTTAAGGATATCAGCAAGTCCGGCAACGACAGCCAATGATCATTAAATACTAATGACTTTCTTCATTCGGCGAGCTTTTGCATCGACAAGGGGTCTAAAATTCTGGTTTCACACAAACAGCAAAGGACATTGACAACCAATGCATCTGAACCAATCTTTGTTGAGAGCTGTCGCTCTGTGGCCAATGAAAGAGGCCATCATCGACGGGCAAAAAAGGCTGAGTTACCTCGAGCTAAGCCGCAGGATTGGAGCTTTGATAGCGGCGCTGAAGGCTGCCGGCGTCCAGAAAGGCGACGTAATCGCCGTCATGGCACTCAATGGGCATGAATATCTCGAGCTGTATTATGCCGCCTCCTTTATGGCCGCAGTGTTGAATCCGCTCAACTATCGCCTCAAGACACCGGAAATCAAGGCGATCCTCGATGACTCGCAAGCCAAGGTGTTCGTCGGGCACACCGAGTTCTCCGAGCAGATCAGCGAGATTTTTCAAGGTGAGACAACTGTCACAAACATTCTCTGGCTGGGTCCGGGGGCGACGCCCTCTATCGATATTGAGTCGAAAAACTACGAGCCTTTCTTGATCGCAAAATGGGGCGCACCGCTGCCGGAACCGGTCGCAGTGAGCGAAGACCTTGCCCAGCTCTACTACACGAGCGGGACCACGGGGAAGTCAAAAGGCGTGATGCTCACTCAGAGCAACGCGGCCTTCAACGCTCTGGCTGCCGTGTCGGAATTGCGTCTTAACGACGCCGATGTCTGGCTGCACGTTGCGCCTATCTTTCACCTGGTCGATGCTTGGGCAATCTGGGCTGTGACCTGGTCTGGTGGCACTCATGTTTTTCTGCCACAGTTCAAACCGACGAGCGTCATGGAAACCTTTGAGCGGGAGAAGATTACAATCACGGCTCTGGTTCCTACTATGCTAGCCGCACTATTAGATGCTCACAATGTCTGGGAGTATAGCTATACGAGCCTGCGTTACATAATGACGGCCGGCTCTCCCGTGGCACCGGATTTGGTGCGCCAGGTAGCAGAAGTATTCCGTTGTGATTATGCCCAATTTTACGGAATGACCGAGACCAGCCCATTCTTGACCATATCGCTACCCAACGCCAAGCACAAAAATCTTCCCGAGCATAAGCTTCTGGAACTGAAAGCAAAAACTGGTAGACCTTTTATCGGTGTAGATGTTCGTGTAGTCAAAGAGGATGGAACCGAGGTCAAGCGCGACGGGCTTGAGGTCGGTGAAATCGTCGCTCGAGGACCTAATATCACACAAGGATACTGGAAAAAACCTGATATCACTGCCGATACCATCAAAGATGGTTGGATTCACACAGGTGATCTAGCAGTCGTCGATTCCGACGGCTATCTAAACATTGTCGATCGCAAGAAGGACATGATTGTTACCGGTGGTGAAAACGTTTATTCCACAGAGGTGGAACACGTATTATATGAACACGCTTCGGTCTTCGAATGCGCCGTGTTTGGCGTGCCTGACGAAAAGTGGGGAGAAGCTGTGAAAGCCGTGGTCGTAGTACACGGAACTATGGACCCTTCGGAGCAAGACATAATCGATTTCGTCAAGACTCGACTTGCCCATTACAAAGCGCCTAAGTCCATCGACTTCGTCAAAGAGCTACCGAAAACCGGAAGTGGAAAAATCTTCAAAAAAGGTCTCCGCGACAAGTACTGGGATGGGCTGGTAAAACGGGTAAATTGATCTCGACGTTTTTCCTGTGCTTTCGCTGAGCCGCTTTAAGGTATCCTGACTATGGAATCAACTTACGACGCATTACTAGTGGTGTCATTCGGTGGACCCGAAGGTCCTCATGATGTTGTTCCTTTTCTCAACAATGTCTTGAAAGGGAAAAACGTTCCGCCAGAACGAGTGCGCGAAGTAGCACGCCATTACGAGCAATTCGGCGGAGTGAGCCCGATTAACGAGCAGAACCGACTCCTCATCAAAGAGCTGGAAAAGCTTCTTTCAACTC
>JAIERK010000065.1 GCA_019746975.1 Candidatus Obscuribacterales bacterium | reverse complement strand
TGCCGGTGTAGCCGCTGCCGGTGTAGCCGCTGCTGGTGTAGCCGCTGCTGGTGTGGCCGCTACCGGTGTAGCCGCTGCGGGAGTGGCTGCTGGTGTAGGCGCTGCAGGAGTGGCTGCTGGTGTAGGCGCTGCAGGAGTAGCCGCCGCCGGTGTGTCCGGTGCCGGCTCTGCTGATTTAACCTCTGGTGGCTTAGGCGGTGCCTTTTCTTGTTCGTCAGTCATTGTTGCGATCCTGCAATCGGTTTATCCTAGGTACTGCCAAGAGCATTGGACGTGTCGTCTTTGACCTCATCTATCAGGTCCTCGACAGGAAGTCCTGTGTCGTAGTCCACGTAGCGAACTGCTCGCTGGTTGTAAAGATTTCGTTTGCGATCAGCGTAGTTTTCCGTTCTGATCTTTTGTTGCAATTTGATCAACGCATCCAGAAGCGCTTCCGGACGGGGAGGGCAGCCAGGGAGATAGACGTCGACCGGAATGATTCGATCGACACCCTGGACTACGGAATAAGAGTCATTGAACATTCCGCCTGTCACGGTGCAGGCGCCCATCGCAATAACGTACTTGGGTTCAGGGAGTTGCTCATACAAGGTGATCAGCGCCGGCGCCATCTTTCTCGTCACCGTCCCGGCAGTGATTATCATGTCGGCCTGTCTCGGGGTCGCTCTGAACACCTCCGATCCAAATCGAGAGATATCGAATCTCGACATACCGACACTCATCATCTCAATAGCACAGCAGGACGTTCCGAAAGTCAGTGGCCAAACTGAGTTGGAGCGAGCCAGATTGGCTATCGGCGAGATGAAGTTGGACAACGCCTGGGTCAGGGCGTCGATGTTGGTCAATGTAACCGTATCTCTGAGCTCCTCAGGGACAGGCAACGAAATTGATGATGTTGTTACTGGTGTTTTCTCTTCAGACATAACTGCTTACTCCCACTCAAGAGCGCCTTTTTTCCAGGCGTAGGCCAATCCGACAGCGAGCACTACTAGGAAGATGGCCATTTCAATCGGACCCAGGAAAAGCGAGTTACCCGACACGATATTGCGCAAGTTATCCGTCGCCAGAGCCCAGGGGATGATGAATATGATTTCGATGTCGAACAGTATAAAAAGGAGTGCGTAAAGATAGTATCGAACATCAAACTGAACGATAGCTTCTTGAAGCGGTTTCATACCGCATTCATATGGCTGATTCTTCATCGGGTTGGGTCGGTGGTAACCGAGCACCAATTGCAAAACCCAGGCAAGAAGTATCATTCCAAGCGCTGGCAAGGCAAAGCCGGCCACCACGAAAATAATTATTTGTGTCAGCTGAAGCTCGTACATAGAATTCCTAAAAACACCATCCGAAGCCGTCCCTACAAGGGATCATTGTAACTAGACTCTGTGCCTTCCAACGCGAGAAACGCCATATTATCAAGAGGCGGGGCGATCAGAATCAGTTGCTAAGGATAGCAGGATAGCTCCAAAGGGGCACCAGTACTAAATGATAGCCACGTAAGGATCGCTCTTCGAATCTCAACTGATATTGCACATGACGTGAATCGAAACCGAACGCCCCCCTCGAAACACCCGTTACTTCTGCCTGAATGCTAGAAAATCAGACACTGCTAGATTATTGAAAATTAGCTTTAATCCTGATTTCACCATTCATACTTTTTAGTGAAGATCCTCTAGAAATATTGTTTTACAAAGGGGTGCAAAGCGGCCAAGCCGTTGTACATTGCAGGATAGATGTGAGTTCTAAAGTGGGAATCTGAAATTGAAGAACGGTATTTCTTTGAGTACGGTAGCAACCTGCGTCCTACCTGGTGAAATTACGCAGGCGCCAACGTTGAGCGCGAAGCGACTTAAAGATCTCGACGATCTATTGAGCAAGCTCGGCGTAAGTTGCGGACGAATGGTGCTGATAAATGAGGCTTTGACACACAGCTCCTATTCCGCAGAACACAGCGGATGCAATGACTACGAAAGACTGGAGTTCTTCGGCGATGCCGTTCTCAAGTTCGTAGTCAGCGAATATCTAATTGATCGCTTCCCGGACTACAACGAAGGCCAATTGACCGAGATCCGAGCAGTGCTTGTCAGCGACAAGGTACTCGGTGAGATCGCCAGGACTATGGGTCTGGACAAATATATTCTGCTCGGTCGTCAAGTTCAAATGCGTCCGTCGATAATGGCACATGCTCTCGAAGCAATGCTCGGAGCGATTTATCAGGACCAGGGTTTGTTCCACGTTCAGAATGTCATCGTTCGTCTCTTCGGCAGCCATGCCACTGAGATCGATCGCGATGAAGTAAAACAAAATTTCAAGGCACAACTACAGGAATACACACAAGGTCGTGCGCAAGGACTGCCGGCTTACACAGTGCTCAGCACTGAAGGTCCGCCGCATGCACCGACCTTCTCTATTGCTGTCAGCATTTCTGGCGAAGCGATCGCCACCGGATCTGGTGCCACGAAAAAAGAAGCGGAACAAGAAGCAGCTAAGAATGCAATGGCAAAACTTAAGAGCGAATAATCGCTCCTCGGTGGACTCGCATCGACTCACAGGGACAGCAGCTTATGCTGTTGCGTTATCGCTGACTTTCTACACGCCTTTAGCAAATCAATCGCTTTCGGCAAGCGTTCTCAAAGGCAAATCCGACGCAGGTTTCCAGACTCATCAGAGTGTTTTCCGATATCGGAAAACACTCTAAACCAGGTGTGAAACTAGCGGCTACGCATTCAGCGGATCGACCTCATGACTTCGCGCTCGAAATTGTCAAAGAGTGGCACTGTCGGCGGCTCTTCGAAGATCGAGAAATCAAAGTGCCTGTCGAAACCGACAGGCACCATGGACGATATCACAATTTTTGTGGATCAGGGAACGATTGGTGGTTGCTCGGTTGAGGTTGCCGCTACCCGTGGCGTCGCGGCGTGAAACCCGTCGAGCATCGAAGCTTGCTTGTCCGGCGCAGGAACTGCCGACTCTGGCGAGGGTGCCGGTGCAGACGTGTCGCCTTCAGGCTGAGCGTTGAAATCAACTTGCTGCAATCTCGTTTTGGATAAATCGATTGGAGCAGCAGGAACTACGGGAGTGGCTTCTTTCGACTGCTCTACTTCCTTGAGAGCGAGCGATTTCGTGCGACCCTGTTCGATCTGTCCTTCGGAAATTTCCGGCAAACCCGAGGCGTCTGACAGCTTCTTAGCTTGATGATCGAGAGTGCGGGCATCATGATTAGCCTTGGCAGCCTTGAATTCCGCGTCAGCGGCCTTCAAGCGGGCTTTAGCAGCATCGACTTGCTTCTGGGCAATCTCGAGTCTGACCTTCGACTTTTCGAGGCGATCTTTTGCCATGTCGATGTTGGCTTGGGTGTCGGTCACGGCCTGCCCATTGACAGGCGTCAGGTTGGATTCTTGCGCCAGGCAAGCTCCTTGAAAAGCGAGTGGAATGCTAAGCGCGAACGCGGCTAATGCAGCTATATTTCTGACTTTCATCTGGATTGCCTCGAGTCAAGTAGGAAGTGAATGGTTACAGGTCGTTACAAAAAGCCCTTGAGCAGGCGGGTAACGCAATTATAATCAGACTCTGATCAATGGCACCTATTATGAAAAACCTCGCAGGATGAGGCTATGCGGCGAGCTAGCTTTGTCTACCAATTCGAGATCCATCAGGCGTCCGGCATATATAGCCCACCTCCAGAATCATGACGAACGTCTTAACGGTCCAGATTTTTGAAAAACCGCATGAAATCAGGCGTCACGGGATGTCAAACAGGCATACGGTAAATATGCAGGCAAGATGAGAATATGCACACTTTTATATACATCAAGTACATCATGCCTCCTCTTAAGTCACCAGGGTTGAGACTGGGTCTAGCCTGGCTAGAGTTTAACTTCGTTTTGTGAACGGAAAAGCCAACCAAAATCCTTAAGGACGCCCCTTGAAGTCCCACCAGGTCTTATTCTATATTTGTTCTTTCGCCGTGTAATGGTGGATCTTTCGGCCCATCTCTACGGTCATGTGCCATAACTGGCCATAGCCGGCGGCAAAACTATCGTCCGTGTGACGACAAGTTTTAGGAACAAACGTGTCCAGAGGATCGACCACACAATGCCACATAGTTTAAAGGTCAAAGGAGAATCAAACTCAGTGTCGGATCAAAAGGTAGAGCAAAACCCTCTTAGAGAAGAGTTCGAAAAACTCCTCGAAGAGACTCTCTCTCTCAGATATGAGCAGGGAGACATCGTGACCGGTGATATCGTTCGCATCGAGCGTGACGGTGTGCTAGTCGATGTGGGAGCCAAGTCGGAAGGCTTTGTGCCGCTCAAAGAAGTTTCCAACATGCCGATGGAGCATATCGACGACGTCGTAAAAGTTGGTGACAGATACGAGTTCTACATTCTCCGTGAAGAAAATGAATATGGCCAGCTCACGCTCTCGCTCAAGCGTGTTGCACAAGCCCGCGGCTGGGTAAAGCTGGAAGAGCAGAAGAAGAACGACGAAACCATTCGCGCCAAGATTTCTGCCGTTGTCAAAGGCGGCGTAGTCGTAGATGTTTATGGTCTGCGCGGCTTCGTTCCGGCGAGCCAACTACGCGTGAAGGGTACTACACCAGAAGAGCTCATCGGCATGGAAATTCCGATGAAGATCTTGGAAACAGATACCAAGCGCAACAAGCTCATTTTGAGCCAAAGACTGGCAGTCCAGGAAGAAAAAGCAGCTCAACGCGAAAAGATATTGAATACGCTGGAAGCCGGTCAGATTGTATCCGGCGAAGTCGTCCGTATCGCGGACTTCGGCGCATTCATCGATCTCGGCGGTTTGGACGGCTTGCTGCCAATCTCCGAAATTTCGTGGGAGCGCGTCTCTCATCCTTCCGATGTATTGAAGGTTGGACAGATCGTCACCACCAAGGTTTTGAAAGTAGACCAGGACAAAGGCCACATCAGCCTCAGTCTCAAACAGATGCAGCCAGATCCATGGCAAGAGATCGAAGACAAATTCGAAGAAGGACAGGTAATCAGCGGTACCGTCAGAAAGATCCAATCCTTCGGCGCATTCGTTCAAATCTATCCTGGAGTGGATGCCCTCCTGCCTACTGTCGAGATGTCGGAACAACCCAACGTCAAACCGGAAGAGATTGTCCAGGTCGGTCAAGAAGTGAAAGCTCTCATCAAAAAGTTCGCACCCAAAGAGCACAAGATCAGCTTGAGCTTGAAGGGCATGGACGTGAGCGACCTCATCTAAATCGCAACCATCTTGATGGTTTAGCTAACCGGATGCTTGATAAAAGCATCCGGTTTTCTTTTGTCAAACGACAATGCTTTGGTATCAGAGAAAGTCGCCTAACGCCCCCTCGGATTCCGTTCATCACGGCTACGTCCGCTCCAGCCTCAGCTCTGTCGCGGCTTCAGCTTCAAATATAAAAGGTTTACCCGAATTCATAACGTACACCTTATGCCTTGACATCAAGCGCGAAATAAACGGTATCCGCGCAATCGCGCACATTACGGCGGATTTGAATTCGCGGATCAACACCTCGAGTTTGTGGATCAACAGCTCGAACAACGTTGCTCCGAGGGACAACGTCCGCCGTCAGAGCCGGCTCCTGGTGCGCCTTTGTCCTAACAAGAAGGCGGTACTTTGCCTGACTTGATTGCCTGGATCAACGCCTCGACCAACGTCGGGTCGTACTGACTTCCGGCTCCGGCAACCATCTGCTGCTGCGCCTCTTCGGGATTGATGCCTTGTGCGTAAACCTTATTGGCGACAAGTTCATGATAGCTGTTAGCCACACTCAAGATCCGGGCTGCAACAGGGATCTCATCGCCTTTCAGACCCTGTGGAAAGCCTTCGCCGTCATACTCTTCGTGATGCGCAATTACTATTGGAGCAAGATGTTTGAGATCGGGGAAGGACTCGAGCAACTGCGCTCCCGCCACAGCGTGACCCATCTTCAGCACGAACTGTTCGTCTTCAAGGGAATCGTCCGACTTCTGCAGAACCTGCTGTGCAATACCCAACTTTCCGAGATCGTGCACCAATGCTGCCTGCCGGACTGTATTTAAATCCGCGCCCTTCATGCCGAGCTCTTCGGCTATCGCGACGGCATACTGTGCGACCTGCATGGCATGCCCGCCTTTATACCGATCTTTCTGCTCGATCTGCGTAACCCATCCATCGATTCTCCCCAAAAGTCGTGCATCAAGACCGGGTGTCTGAAATATGTAGTCCGATGTTTCGTTGGCAGAACTGCTCATGATCTGCTCGATCTTCTTCTTCGCCGACTCATCATCTAGTGGCGGCGGAGATTCAGCGATGGTAGCAGGGGCGGTGCCCGCAGGAGGTGCAGGCGCGTCAGTTTGACCTCGACCTTTGCGGAAAGATGACATCAAGGGACTGGGAGCATTTGTAGCCTTTGCTTTGCCCAGCATCGATCCTCTCAGACCACCACCACTCGAAGGAGCGGATGCCGGAGTCGGAATGGAGTCAAGCGCGCCGGCCCATGCCGGTGGAGGATAAGCATTCCCTTTCGGTGTCGGGATTGAATCAAGATTGCCCCAATTTTTGTCGCTTGGCTCTGCCGGTGTCGGAATCGAATCGAGGTCGCCCCAGTTTTTATCACCGGCTTCTGCCGGAGCTGGAGTCGGAGGCGGGACCACGGGCTCGGTCGGTGATGTTACACTCTCAGTCGGCTCAGCAGGCGCGACTTGAGCGGTCGGAGCAACAGGAGCAGGAGCGAAGGTTCCGATTGGCGAGCCGTCTGGCGCCGCACCAGTGAAACCACCCTCAGTAGGCACCGCAGGCAGTGGCGCATCGGATGCACCGACGGGCTCACCGCCGACTTCACCGAAATCAAGCCCTGCATAAGGGTCGTCGGCTGGAGCCGGAGCACCTTTGAGGTCGATCTCAACAGATAATCTGGGCGGCGGACCGGACTGCGGAACGAACCCTTGTAGCTCCGGAGGTCGCGGAATAGACGGCAGCGAATCCTGGGTCCGTCCGGTACGGGTTATCGGCTTGATGGTCGGAGAAGGCTCGGCAGGAGCAAAATTCTCCACCGGCGCTGCTGGCAGCCGACGAGTTACTTCCTGGGGACCGAAATCGGCTTCTAGACTTGGCGATGGCGGAGGCGGCGTGGCGACCTCCGGCGTCGATTTCAATTGAGGTGCCACCCAGGCTCCCGATTGTTCTTGCGGTGCGGGTGCGGGTGCGGGTGCTGGCGCTGGAGTCGGAGCAGGAGCAGCAGGTTTGGCCGCCACAGGTGCAGAACTCTTGCGAGCCGACGGGATAGCCTGCTGACCTAAGGCATTCTTCAAAGCGTGGCGCAATTGGACATCGGAGAGACTCTGCTCAGCGGTAGGCGCCAAGACGATGCGCTGGTGAAGCTGCATGATGGGCTCTCGGGCCAGCTTCTCGGCAGGCAGCTTCAAGAGCGCTTCTGCGACCTTGTCCGCGACGTTCTGAACCATGTCTGTTTCGCTGCGGGTCCAGGCCCTTCTGTAATCGCATTGTTGAAGGATTACACAACCGTGTGTTCCTTTTTCACTGCGCAAGGCCACACCCAGAAGCGACTTAACACCGACAAACTGGAGCTCTTCCTGAACCGGCGAAACGTAAGAATTCTCCTGACCCTCAAAAACTTTGAGCGGTGTTCTGGAAAGGAGAACTTGAGCGATCAGAGGCGAATCAGTAGCCGGCCAATAAAATTCCTGACAGCTCTTGACCTTGTCCTGCTGCCAAAATTCATAGCACTTCCAGCCGGCCTGATTATCATCAGTACAGATAAATAAGCAGCGACTGGCTTGCAGTGCCTTTCCAAGAATGTTTACTACCAAAAACAGGGCATCGCCAATTCCCATCGAGTAGGCCATGACGTTGCCAATCTCAACGAGAAAGGTCTCGCGGAAAGTGTCGCGCTGCACGATGTCATTAATCTGCGCGAGCCGAATTATGTCTCCCAGCTCGCCGAGCAGAACACGCAACGCATTTAGCTCATCCGGTGAGAGCTGTTGATCGCGACTGACACTCACAGAACCGAACGTCCTGCCTTGAAGGACCAGAGGCACGGTCACGCAGGTATCGCCGATATCAGTGGCTTCCGGCGCGGCTCGGAATTCGCAAATCGACGTCACATTGGGGTCGAGTGGATTGGACAGCATCACCTGGCAGGCATCAGCCTGGAATGTATCGCCGAGCTCCCGCACGGTCGTCTCGAGAATCCTTTTGAGATCCCGAACCCCAGTTAACTTTTGCACCAAAGGGCTGGCCATTACCTATTCTTCGCCAAATCAGTCAGCCAAACACCGACATAAGATCAATGAGATCCTAGTATCTCTCATTTTCATACCAATACAGTCTTCACCGCTAACACGTCGTGAAAAAGAGACTCTTAGTTTACAGACACTCAAGAAAGCAATCCAGGTCTGATTGGCAAGTTACGACACATTGCCTTTTCGCAACAATATCAGACCGAGATGTCGTCATGGACCGCCTGTGATGTGTAACTGGGAAGAGATAAAATTATGGCAATCGGAGAAGCAGCCTTGCCCGACGAACTCTTAGTCAGCCCTCAAACTACCGGCGACCTGATCGGTCGGGCTATTCGGGTCTATCGGCGCAACATGTTCCTTTGGGCGCCGCTTTTGATACTCCCAACCGTGGTCGTCCTAACCGGGCGGGTTATCTACCAGGTGAGCGCTCCGCTGATTAAAACCGACACATGGACGGCTATACTCGGTATTTGCTTAGCCGTTGCGGTCGTCCTGACCGGCAAATGGTGGCTGCTGATAAAGCTTCTGTCCTTTGTCCGCCTTACAACGGGCTTTGCAAGCTCTCTTCAGCAGGCTTCCGTCGACATCAGAAGCCGCAAATGGCAGATTGCGGGAATCTTCGGAATCTGGCTGCTCGTTTTGACAGCGGTTTCGTCAGTCTGGATACTCGAGCTCATCGCTGCCACAGTGCTTTTGAAGGTTATCGTCTTGCCGGCACTCCTCGCCGTCTTCCTCGGCGTGCTGGGCTTCTTCATGACGACCGCATTTCTAATATTCGCGCTATTCCTGTCTTTCGTGACGCTAGCCTGCGAAAAGGACGGGATTTCTGCCTACCTGTCTCGAGGATTCAGTATGGCAACCAAGTCATTCCTGCGAACATTGGTTTGTGGAATCGCCATCGGAATCACAGTCAACGCACTTGCCATGCCGTTGTGGATTCCTGTTTCGCTAGCAGGAGCGCTCGACGCAATCCGGACAGGCAACACACTTTCCTCCGCAACCACCATTCCTATACACTGGCTGGTGATGCTTTCGGTGTGGGAAACTCTAATTGAGATGATTACTCAACCGATCTACTGCCTGGCGTTCGGATTCTATTACTACGACCTCAGGCTTCGCTTCGAGGGCATTGATCTGACAGAGGCGCTCGCCAATTTGAAACTCAAACAGCCACCCTTGCTGGACCTTAGTTGAATGGACTATAAAGATGTAAAGCCACAACTCGAAAAACTGGCCGGCGAGTTTCAATACAAAGACCCGCCGGATTTCCTCGTGCAGCTTCAAGAGATGTCCAGCTACATTTTGAGAGCTGTAGCCGATTTCCTGCGTCAGTTCCGTATTATTTTGCCGGGATCTGCTGATACCAGCGCAGTTGGCAATCTCATGCAAATTCTCATTTTCGTCGTGGGAGCCATCTGTCTGGTTGCGTTTTTGTACGTGATGTTTAACAGGATGAAACATCTGAAGGAACAAGCGCAATTGGCGAAGCGTGGCGCCCTGTCTTTAGAAGAGATCATCGACAGCAAAGGATGGCAGGACAGAGCGGCAACCATGGCCCAGCAGAACAACTTCGGCGAGGCTTGCCGAGCACTGTATCTCAGCATCATCTATCGATTGGATGAAAGTCAGATTCTGGCGTTCACTCCTACGCGATCCAACTACGAATACTGGTACGCGCTCGCGGGGAAAGAGGGACTCCAGCGTGGATTCAGGCGCCTGTCCGACATGGTCGAGCTTATGTGGTTCGGGGAATATGAGGCTAACGCCGACGATTATGCTTACTGCCATCAGCTGTTTTCCACTCTAGAATCGGAATTGAAATTTTTGGAAGAGAGAGCGGAGACGAAGTCGTGAACGAATTAAAACCGCTTCCAGCTGACGACGGAAATGTTGATCTCGCACCGCCCGCCGCTGAAGAGTCTCCATCCGGGTTCAACCGCATGTGGTGGCAGATTGGCATACTTCTCCTGGTCAGCGCAGTGATGGTATATACCGGTTCGGCCTTCGATGACGAGCTAAAGAAGTATGTTCCCGAAGGCAGACAGCTCGCCTCCACGTACAACAAGAAAGCAACAGGGTTGATGGCATTATCTCGACTGGCCGAGGCCAGCGGCCAGAAAGTAATAGCCTGGGAAAGCCCTTACCGGCATCTCGATACCGAGGAAGGCATTCTGGTTTTGATTGCACCAACGGAATCGTTGGCACCATTCCAGATCGACCAGATACTCGCCTGGGTCAAAAAGGGGAATCAACTTGTATACATCGACGATCTTACGTTTGACCTGACGAGCTATCTCGCCAACCGGCTGGGAGTGACAATCAAGGTCATAAGCAAAGAGATGAGAAAGCCTTCAGATAAGGACATTCAACCACAAGCAGACATTCCGGAGCTTGCATTCGTTGACAAAATGCGCCTGTCGTCCAACGTCCGAGTCCAGGGTGGCAAGCCAATCGTCGCTGACGATAAAGGCAATTTTTTGACCGCGGTCGACTGCGGAAATGGCCGAGTCCTATTCGGAACCTGCCCAGCCATGGTCGCAAACAAGATCATCCAAAAGAAAGAGTACTGGGGAAATTTTCAGATGATGGCCAACTGGTTTAACACCACCAACGGTACCATCTATTTTGATGAATACGCACATGGATTCACAGGCGGAACCAATGTCTTCGCTTATATCGCACAAAGCCCCGCGGGCTTTGCAATCGCCCAGCTGGGGCTTATCCTGGTAATCGCTTTCTTCAGCGAATTACAGCGATTCGGAATGCCGCTGACAGTCGATTCCAGAAGACAGATCTCCAACCTCGAGTTCATCTATGGGCTATCCAACGCCTATCGAAGGGCGAGAGCCAATGCAGCAGTCCTCGAGATCCTTTTCCATGCGTTTAAAAACAAACTTTGTAGAGCTCTTGCCGTATCACCGCACGAACCGACTGAACGATTGCAAGAAGCCTGGCAAATGTCAAAATTCAACAGTAAGTATGATCTCGAGGGTTTGCTCAAACAGTATGAAGAGTGTATATCCAGAAGGGAGGTATCAGACGCGGAGTTAAAAACGATGATACTCACCTGCGATAAAATCACTGAGGCAAGCCAGGGCTCGTCAAGCGCCACAAACTACAGGTCCTGATACCGGAGACAAAAATGCAAGAACAATTGAAGCTGGAGTCTCGCGCAATCGAGCAGATCATCAATACTTTCGGACGCTTGAAAGAGAAGCTCAATCAAATTATCGTGGGTCAGGAGCTTGTAATCGATCAGGTGTTGATCGCAGTTCTCGCCGATGGACACGTGCTCCTGGAGGGTGTTCCCGGTACCGCCAAGACTCTCATGGTCAAGACTATGGCGCGCATCATCGGCACTGACTACGGTCGCATTCAACTCACGCCGGACATGCTTCCCTCGGACATCCTGGGCACGAGCATCTATGACCTGACGACTAAGACTTTTGCGTTGAAACGCGGCCCCATCTTCACCAGCCTGTTGCTGGCGGACGAAATCAACCGTACGCCGCCCAAGACGCAGTCAGCGCTACTCGAGGCAATGGAAGAACGACAGATCAGTCTCGAGGGCAAGACGGAGGCTCTGCCGGACCTTTTCATGGTAGTCGCCACTCAAAACCCGATTGAGTTCGAAGGCACTTATCCATTGCCGGAGGCCCAGCTTGACCGGTTTATGCTCAAGATAGTGATCAGCTATCCGCAGGGTGATGCGGAAAAACAGATGTTGCGTAACTGGCAGGACGGTAAATACGATCGGCATACACCAGCGATCGAGCCCGTAACTACAGCGCAAGAGATTGTCGAATGCAGGAAGCAACTCAGGAACGTAAAGGTAGAAGATTCAATCATTGACTATCTTTCCAATCTGACAATGAAATCGCGCTCGTTATCCGACCTCCAACTCGGTGCCAGTCCTCGCGCATCGCTCGCTTGGCTGGCTGCGGCGAAAGCGCACGCCGCAATCGAAGGCAAGGACTTCGTCACACCGGACAACATCAAGTTCGTGGCAGAGCCGGTTCTGCGGCACCGGTTCATACTCACTCCCGAAGCGGAGCTCGACGGTGTGACCGTCAGTCAGATCGTCAACAACTTAATGAGACAGGTACCAGTGCCAAGGTGACGCTATGGTAGCCTCGACAAAACTCTACATACTGTTGGCACTGGGATTGATACCATTCGCTTTGTCTGGCATTTTTCCGTCGCTGACCAAAGTCGGGCTGATCTACGATGTCTGTCTTGCTGTTCTCGTTATTATCGATTTTCAATTGACTCAACGCCGCTGGTTGGTGACTGCAGCACGCACCGTCAACGACCGGCTATCAATCGGGAGAAGCAATTCGGTGATGATCAGTGTCACCAATTCCGGTGCGTCGACTTTGAAGATGATGGTGAAGGATGACTATCCACAGCGCATCGAGTCGGACACGCAGCTATTCGAGTTCTCGCTCCCGGCTCAGGCTATGAGCACGCTTGAGTATAAACTCACACCGAGGCGACGTGGAGTCTACAGCTTCGGCAACCTGTCGATTCGCTATCTAAGCCGATTGGGCCTGTTCTGGCGGCAATCGGTCGCTCGTTGCCCCATAGAAGTGAAAGTATTTAGCGATCTAAAGGCGCTGTACGATCTGTCGATAAAACTGGCGCAATCAACAGAGCTGGGCGAGCTCCATCAGAGAAAACGAGGTCAGGGAACTGATTTCGCGTCATTGAGAGAATACACCGTAGGCGATGACACCAAAGCTATCGACTGGAAGGCCACGGCTCGAAGAGATCGCCCGGTAGTCAGAACGTACGAAGCTGAGCAGGAGCAACGCTTACTCATACTCCTTGATGCCGGACGAATGATGGTGTCGGATTTGGAAGGCATGACTCGCTTTGACTATGCCTTGAATGCAGCTCTCTGCCTGGCATTGACAGGATTGAGCCACAACGATCAGGTCGGCATCGGCGCGTTTGCGGACAAACCACTTATGTATTTACCGCCTCGACGCGGCAAAGCATATATGAAGAGCATTCTCGAAAACACTTTCAGCCTCGAACCACGCATGGTAGAGCCTGACTATGTAGGCATGTTGTCCTACTTCGCGACGGCCCAGAAAGGCCGATCGTTGATCGTTATCTTGACCGACCTGACCGATCCAACAGGATCGCAAGCACTCTTGGCCGGTTTGGCTAGTTTGTCGAGTAAACACCTTCCATTCTGCGTGACGCTGAAGGATAGACAGATCCTCTCCATGGCGAAGCCGACTACGCCTACAGAGAATCAACCCAACGATGAAACAATGTTGGCTGTATATCGCAGAGCGGTGGCAACAGACCTGCTCGAACAACGAGAACTCGCTCTTTCCGTCTTACAAAGGCGCGGTTGCCTCGTACTCGACTGTCCGCCCCAGGAGCTTTCCGACAAGCTTGTCGATACCTACCTTGAGATCAAAACGCGAGCCCGACTTTAGCCGCACAATCGCTTCGAACCGTTCCTTCTACAAGGGTCGGATCAAACAATATCGTGGTCGCAAGCGTATTTGACCAGCGCGGTTCGGCTGCGCAGCTTCAACTTTTTGCGAATCCGAGATGCGTGCAACTCAACCGTAGACTCAGTCAAGAAGAGTTGATTGGCAATCTCCTTATTCGCAAGGCCGCTCGCAATAAGCTTCAGCACTTCGAGTTCGCGCGATGATAGTGCCGGCATCTCTCCTGTAGGCTCGCTTGATCGAGTCTGTCTCTCGGCTGGTCGAGATTGGGAGTGCGTAAACAACTCCAGTGTCGATGTGAGCTGTTGCGTCAAATTGCCCCAGACATTGACATTGAAAAGTTGGTCTTTGATTCGTTGAAGACTCTGACAATGCTCCAGAGAGATTGCCGCATGATGAGCACAAATTTGCAAGAGATCCAAATCCTGAACGTCCCACTTGCGGATACTGCCGAGATTCAGCGCGACAATGACGCCGTGAGCAGCACCTCTATGTACCATCGGCGCTCCAGCCATGCTGCTGACGCTGTTGTCCAGCAGGTCATTAACGTCCTCGAGCATGACGCCCTGTACTGTGCGCAAATTGGTAACATCTGGGACAGCGACCAATCCTTGCAAGACGCGCTCGAACACACTCGCAGGAAACTTTGCGGTGCGGCCAAGCCCAAGCGGAGAGATATCCGCTTCGGCATACTCATAAGTCACCACCGGCAGTGCCGAAGAGCTTTCAATAATGACCAGACAACGCTGACACTTCAGCGCTCTTCCGATGTTGTCGACCAGCCCTTGAGCAACTGTATCCTTGTCTAGAGAGCTGTAGAGCTTGGTGACGATCTGACGCACAGTGCGCTCGAACTGCAACTGCCTGCCTAGATGGTCAATAGCCTGAGACGAAGCCTCCTGCAGGTTGGGCGGCGCCTCCCCTCCGCCGAGGACGCGAGCCAATTCCTGGCTGCCTCTGGAGCGCGGCGAAAAAATGATGCAAACATTTTGACCGGACTCATCATCCAGCGGCGAAGCTATGGCTTCATATGTGTTTCCTTCAAAACCGACGATAACTGATTGAGAGCGCTGACCGCTGTCCTGGCGCACTCGCGCTAAAAGCGACTCAATTTCTTTGGAAAACGGAATGAGCTCGGAGATAGGAGTTGAAAACGAAAGATCAGCAACTTCGAATGCGGTCCGAAAAGCGGAGTTAGCTCGAATTGCTGCACCGCTGGATCGATCGAGAATCAGTAAGGGTAATCGAAGCTGTGTGAGAACAATCTCTTCCATAACGCTATCGGTGGGACCGTTAATCGAGGCAAATGAGGTCATGCACGGGATACCATATATCGTTTTTCTGTTACGACCGTTCGGACTCAAACTAGTGCCCTACGGCACATTTTCTATAATGACATATAGGCTACCCCTTGGCCGATCCTGGAATTCCTTACAAGGATTTCTCTAGCAACTCCGTACCGCTGATCTGCGCATCGAGAGGAGGGTATTCTTGAGGCGCAATGGATATATCGCTTCAAGAGAGGCCTGGGCTCGAAGTCCTTGGTGCGAAAAGCCAGACAGGCTGTCAAGAACCTAGATTAGAAACTTCTTATGTGCGCCGAAAAGGTTTCACTCGCTTGACAGCGCTCGATATCGTCCGTTAATTGATGCTTTTCGGCACTTCCTAAGTTGTCGCAAATAGGATAGAATTAATATTAGCCCCGCCAACGAGCGAGGAATTTAACATTAAATATGAGTGACGCAGTAAAACGACTAAAAAGACAATTCGGCAAGAAGTTCGTCGAGACGGCAAGCAAGTGCCCAACGCTCGTCGCCGACATTCAACGAATTCGTGAGGATGGTGTCAAGATTCGCTTGGTTAATGGACCCTGTCGGGCCTATTACGACCGTAAAAAGCGCACCATATATATAGGCAAATGGTGTCCCCGTAACTACAAGCTGATAAGCATCGCGCATGAGTTCGTACACGCGGTCATAAGACCGACAATCGATCCTGTCCCTGGTGAAACCGGACGACAGGAATTCGTAGATCGATGCCTGGAAGAAGAGACAGAGGCTATAGTCCACGAAATCCTTATCGTTAAAGAGCTCATGAACGCGGGGGTCAAAGTCGACCCGAAAGAGCTTGAGTGGCTGAGACGATACAGAAGCGGCGGACGAAGAGCGATTCGCCGAGCCCTGGAAAAGACGGTCACGTCCACCACTGGCGAAGACTATCCAGAGTATTACGGCAGCTGGTATGACGAAATCGTTCCAGCATCAAAGCGTTTGCCGTAGATAAACCATCAAATCGTGCTTTGGGTTCAGGTCTGATACATCAGGGCTGAACTATTGCTTTGGGAACGCAGCGTTGAGCTGAATGCAAGGTTCGCCGCCTGCAAGATGAACGTTGCCGTAGAATGACGCGCTCACCTCCACAAAGACGGGCCAAGCTTAACTTTGGAGAACGGGGAGAACTCAGCGATTCGCTGAACACAACCGCGCGGTGGTTCGCCATCCTGCAAGGTGCAAGCAGAACGATGCTTTGAAAGCGGCGAGCTAAGCGCCTGCTCTCAACAAAGATGCTTATTAGATAAATTAGCTGAACGCAAGCTCTGGCTCGCCGTCTTCTTGTTCTACGGAGAAGGGTTCCGAGGTGAGAGCGCAAGCATGCGGAATCATGCGGCGAATCTCTTCGGCGATGAAGTGACAGTCCGGCACGCTGGCGTGAAGGTGGATCGTCTGGAAATCGATGTTGACGATTGTTCCATCAACAGCTACCACCTGGTTTTTGTAAATCAGATTAGAGGCCTGCCTGAGAATCTCGTGGCTATTCTTGATGATTGCTCGGCTATGGGTATGAGGCAAGAGATTGCCATCCGCATCATAGACACGATCAACCCAGGCTTCCGGCGCGACGCGAATGCCTGCCCGTTCGCCCGACTGCAAGAGCGGATTGCTGGCCGGGCCGATAAGCACCAGCCACGGGTCGAACTCAGCGATTGCTTTGGCAACGATAGTCGCGACTCTCACATCATGAGACATCTGGCGATATAGGTAACCGTGAGGTCTAACTTGCGTGATTTCGAATCCGAATGTGCGAGCCATTCCGCTCAGCGCGCCGAGTTGATACAAAACTGTCGCCCGAAGCTCGGATGAGGAGAGGTGTAGCTCTCTTCTTCCGAAGCCTTGAATGTCGGGATAGCCAATGTGTGCCCCCAGAGCCAAGCCGTAATAGCGCACCATCTCGAGCGCTTCTTCCATATGGACCGGGTCTCCGGCGTGGGCGCCGCAAGCGATGTTGGCTGAAGTGACGTAGGGAAGGATTTCAGCCTCACCCTGGACCTTCCAGTGACCGTAGCCTTCGCCGAGATTCGTGTTGATATCGACGCCGTGATTCATGTAAATGCGCGCTGATGAAATCGGCTCACGCTCACGACTTACGTTGGGAGCCGGTCTCTGATGTTGGGGTTTGCCTTTCTGCCTTCCGCGACGCATAAACTTCCTCACCCATCAAAATGGGTCGCTTTATCAGTAACAGTAAAAATGCTCTGTCGACCAGCACGGCTGGGACCTAGAACTTTAGAGCAGGGGAAAATTCTATCAAGAAAGCAAGGGTTTAGAGAGATCTAGTCTTTTTCCCCTGTACATTGGTTCAAGAAACCGTAGAATTAATAAGATGAAAATAATACAGAGGCGAGTTCGGGATCTCCGCCCATCGAGAGTCTCAGCTCTAGTCGCCCTCACAACATTAGCTCTGTGCCTTTTTTCAGCCCCGGCAAATGCTGGCGGTTTCCCCGCAGCCAATCCTTCTCAGTACGATCCGCGCGAGTTACGACTACTAGCTTTCCAAAAGTACCTGGAAGGCTCGTTCGAAGAGTCACGCAATCTGTATATGCAGGCAATCACTGCTGCTGAGAATGAGTACGGCAAAGACTCATCGTTCGTCGCAGACCTCTGCTACGAAGTCGGTTCGATCTCTTTGGAAGATGGTCAGTTCCATACCGCAGAGAAGTTCTTGAAAAAAGCGGTTGACCAGAAGCCCAATTCGATTATGGCACGCGTCAAATACGCAGAGCTTTTGAAGCGGCGAAAAATGACCGGCGACGCTTTCGTCCAGATTCAACAGGCGCTCAAGACCAGTCCCGGTTCGCCAATCGCGCAGCAGGCAATGGTCAAGTGGATGATGGATCAGGCCAGTCATCGAACTCCCGAAGGAGCGATCGCCAATGTGGCCGCAACCTGGGAATGCTATCGCCTCCGCGGTGTAGGCAAGAATTCAGTGGCTCAGACAATGGCCAACATCTCGAGATGGCGCAACGGATTCTTCAAGACAACCACGCCTCAAGTGAAAGTCGCGGTGGCAACACCGCCTCCACCCAAAGTCGTGCCTCCAGTAAAAGACGATGGCAAAATCAAGCCTGACGAGAAGGTCAAGAAAACCGTCAAGTCGCCTGTTGCAGTCGTCGCAAAAGCAAAGCCTCGCTTGAAGGTAAAGCCGGCTTTAGTGATAAAACCTGTTGATAAAACTACAGAACCTGTGAGAGTTGCAAAGGAACCGCCAAGACCAAAGGCTCCGAAGCAAACGATTGTGGCAAGCTCGCCTCCGAGCACGAAGCGTTCCAAAGCCGGTCTCGTTCCACCGCCACCACCACTGGTGCCAGTGTTCACGTCTATGCCACCACCTCCTCCCACTGGCTTTGCTAGCGCCTCTCTGGAAGCCACAGGAAAAGTAATAAAAGAGAAGCCCAAGAAGAAGAAACCGAAACCTCAACCTGAACAACAGGAAGACGAAGAAGATCCAAAGTATCTGCTCGATTGGGCAGACGACAAGTAGGGCAGATAGATAAAATTTCTAGATTGAACTGTTTTAGAGCGGCTTCGAATCAAGATATAACTTCGGTACAGCGAGTCCCGTTCAGAAACGAAGGGGAGGATATTCTGTAAAGACGTTAGGGCTGTACCGAAAGTCGTCCTGCTAGATCGGACATCGCTTTGTGAGCTTTCTCCAATTCTTCCGAGTTCGAAAAAGTCTCAATCTGGGATAGTTCTGACTTGTCTTTTGTCGCATTCAAAATCATCAACACAGCTTTGGTCGCTAACTCACTAAGCTCTTCGCTAGGCAAGAAATCAGAGAGACGAAAGGCTTTTTCGATTTCCTCAGAAAATTTCACGTTCGCTGGCCGACGGCCCCGGGCAGAGGCTACAAACTCAGCAGCAGCGATTGCACGCTCACATACATCTTGCTCGAAGTAATCTGACTTAATTACGTCCTCTAGGGTTTCTCGAATAAAATCCGATTTGTTCTGAGCCCGACTAAGCGGCGCTAACCAGTCAAGAGCTTCGTCGTTATCGAAGCTGTTCGGTCCCCAACACCCTATTTCCCCTCCTCCATTTTTTCGATTAGCATAGCATGGGCAGGTATAAAGACCTGTCCATGCTGATGCCGTTTCACACTAAGCCTCCACATCATGGGGAGGAGCAAGCATCTTCAACTGGATTTCCAGAAGTGGTGCGAGAATGTCAAATGCGTCCAAAAAAGTGCCAGTCACCTTAGCCGCTGTGCCGCCTTCGCTCCGCCTCTGACCTATTCCTTCGGCGGCATATTTCGACGCTGCTTTTTATTCCTCTGTGGAATACTTCTTCGATCCGCCTCTGACCTATGCCTTCGGCGGCATATTTCGACACCGCTTTTTATTCCGTCGGCGGAATAGATCCGACCAGCCGCTGTGCCGCCTTCGCTCCGCCTCTGACCTATTCCTTCGGCGGCATACTTCGACACCGCTTTTTATTCCGTCGGCGGAATAGATCCGACCAGCCGCTGTGCCGCCTTCGCTCCGCCTCTGACCTATTCCTTCGGCGGC
>JAIERK010000144.1 GCA_019746975.1 Candidatus Obscuribacterales bacterium | reverse complement strand
AATTACTCAACTATCAATTCGTCGAAGATCTCGAGTCGTACGATACACGAAACATTCGAGTGTCAGTTCCAACGATAATACTGCACGGAATCAATGACGATGTCGTACCGATCGGTGAAAGCCGTACGTTCATATCCAACAATCAAGACATCGCTCAACTGATTGAACTCGATGACAAACACGAGTTGATAGAATCGCTTCCAAAAATTTGGAGTCATGCAGAAGACTTCTTCACGACCAACAATCTTTGGCATCAGGAATCCTCTTCAAGATAGTTAGATTGAAAACGATTGTTTCAGAGTAATCACAATGTAGATGTGTGATTGCACACGATTGAAATCTGTTCATCCACATTTTGCCGACGCAACCCACAACAAGATCAGGTATTTGGCGAGATAAGACACTCACCCTGCTATTAGCAGTCCGAGATAAAAATCCAACCGAAATTATCGCCAAGTGCTAATACTGAATACTGAGAACACGTATTAGTACTTGCGAATAAAGATCCGTCTCAAATAATTCGCGATCGCTAATAGTGTCGAACTACACCAGCACACGATCACTTTACGACATGAAGCTCCTTAATGAAGTGAGCTTGAAGTTGACCTGAACGACGCCACCAGAAACATGCGGAATACAAGCAGAAACCAAGAGACCTCGGATGATTCCGAGGTCTCTTTGATTATTCAATCCGCTAATCTGGATTACGAACCGGAATCGTTGGAAGCTGGAGCATCAGAATGTACTACTGGTGCTGCTTTTTTGGAACCGGAGCGCTTCTTACCGCCTTTTTTTGCGGCTGGCTTTTTAGCTGTCGACTTTTTTGCTACTGCCTTTTTTTTAGGTGCTGCCTTTTTGGCGGCTGGCTTTTTAGCTGTCGTCTTTTTCTTAGCGGCTGTTGCCTTTTTAGCTGCTGGCTTTTTGGCTGCTTTCTTAGGAGCTGCTTTTTTAGCTGCTGGCTTTTTAGCGGCTTTCTTAGGAGCTGCTTTTTTGGCTGCCGGCTTTTTAGCGGCTGTTTTCTTTTTGGCTGCTGCTTTCTTAGGAGCTGCTTTTTTCGCTGCTGGCTTTTTGGCTGCTGCTTTCTTCGCTGCGGGCTTTTTAGCTGCAGGCTTTTTGGCTGCTGCTTTTTTCGCTGCTGGCTTTTTGGCTGCAGGCTTTTTCTTGGCTGTTGCTTTTTTGGCTGTTGCCTTTTTAGCTGTTGCCTTTTTCGCTGTCGCCTTTTTAGCTGCTGGTTTTTTAGCAGCTTTTTTCTTTGCCGGCTTCTTAGCTGCAGGCTTGTCGCCACCAGCTGTAGCTGCTCGTTTCGGAGCGGCACCGGCTGCTTTTTCGGCAGAGGTAGCAGACGCAGTTCCTGGGGCGGATCCTTCTACGATCACGCCTTTGGCCTTGCGATCTTCGCTAGCCTTACCTTTTTCTTTGGTTGCCATTCTTTTTTTTCCTCCCGGTATTGCTGATGGGTTTGAAAAACAATTGGTAAAAACACGACAGAATGCTGCAAATGCTCTTTGTTCAGTTGTTTTTCGTTGCCACCATTTCTAGTTAGAGCAAATTTTGTGCTCTAACCAATCACACCACACGCTGAATAGGTTACTTTCATTTGAAAAAAATTGCAATATATAGATTGAAATGATCTTCGATCCGCGGATCAATTTTTGCGTGATTGAGAAAAATTGATCGAGCAATTTATTCATTCGACAACCTACTACTCGGCACCACTGATATGCTCAAAACCACTGCGGGACAATAGTTTCGGGCATCAGGTGTTGCGTTCGAGGAAGATGCCTCGATCGTTTTTGCAATCGATTCGACTTCACTCGTTTGTAAACTCATATGTTCGACCAGGCACCGCCGACAAAGCCAAAGGCAGATCGAAATGATTCGTTCTGAATCTGTTTCAACTCTGAAAAGTCGACGACATCATTGTCGATCAAACGTTCGTACTCACCAGGCAAAGTGCAGGGTGAAGGATTGCGTCCGGGATTGTCCGTACAGACGGCGATTGCGACGCCTGCATCTCGGCATCGCTCGAATACAACTTTCAGTTCTGAAAAATCTTTGAGAACACCAGTCTGGCGATAACTGGTCGGGCATACTTCGAGTGTGATCGATTTTCTTGCGAGCTCCTTCAACATTTCCGGTTTCACCATCGGGATGTGAATACCGTGACCGATTCGATCGAGCACGTTGAAGTACTGAGGATAAACATTGTCTATACCGGTCTCACCCAGATGACAGGTCGTTTTAAGCCCACAGGAACGGGCTTTTCCGAGCAACGCCACCCATTCTTCAAACTTCTCCGGATTGATCTCCGGGCCGGCTAGATCAACTCCGACAACTGGGCCCAAATTGTCTTGCGCACATTTCAAAATAGCTTCGTTGATATCTGTCGGGAGTCTTCGATCGAGACAAAGAATTTGTTTCACAACGATAGGGTAATCGGCAGGACGAACATTGGCCGTTATCACTTCGACCACGTTATTCATCTGCCCCAAGCGTTTTTCCTTTGGATCTTTGTGATTCGTTCGAAAATACGGGTTATACCTGAGCTCCATATACTGAAGATTCTCGAAAGTGTAAGCACCCCGACACAAGCGAACGCAAAAGTAGGGTAAGTGCTCAACGCTCTGAAGTTCTTCTACCAGAGAGTGAATTTTGACGAACTCTTCGAGAGTTCTACAGGGACGTGTGAACCAGTTGTAGAACCCGTCGTAGTCAGGGAAGTAATGAAGTATCGGATGATCATGTCGACGCAAGAACTTGTAGATTATTCGCGGATGTAATGCACCACCAAGATGTCTGTGCAAATCTGCATACAGTGCCATGTCGATCTCCTCTAGGCCGCCGTTAGAGTTCTTCCCGAATACGGCACTTTTCGAACCCTATATTGATTGAGGCGCAAAAGATCATGCACATCCATTTTGCGAAGAGCGAAATCCTGGCGAATTCTTGCGAGCAAAGGAGGGTACGATATAAACTGGAGATGCAACCAAGTTATCAGACAATATAAATGAGAGAGCGAATGCGACTAACAGTTGTGATAGATCGAAGGGTCGAACTATTCGCAGCAAAGCTTGTGTGCTCCATGCTTGGAGCTATCGTGTGCTTGCTATTGCAAAACACGAGCTCGGTCGCGTACGAAGATCCGATTGTTCGCCTTGATACCAGCAGGGGACCGATCTTCATCAGAGTTTTTCTCTCAGCCACACCAATTACCTCCAACAATTTTCTCGATCTTGTTCAACGTGGGTTTTATCCAGGGAAAATTTTTCATCGCATCGAAAACTGGTGTATTCAAGGCGGCGATCCAAATGGAAATGGATCAGGCAATTTCATCGATCCAGCTACAGGTGGTCCGCGATTCATTCCGCTCGAAATTAACCGCAACCTCAGACACACATCTGCGGGAATGGTCGCGATGGCAAGGCAGGCGAAGAACATCAATTCAGCAAGCTGTCAGTTCTACATTCTGAAATGTCCAATGCCTCAGCTAGATGGTCAGTATGCGATCTTCGGCAAAGTGGTCGGAGGTATGCCAGCGGTGCTATCGATGCGCAGAGGTGACTTTATTCAGAGCGCTACAATTCTCGAACGACAGCAGCCGATGCCCGCGCAAACGCAACAAGCCCCCCAAGGTCCGACGGTCCCATACGAACCGACAACCGAAGTGCCGACGAGCGGATTCTAATCAAATCGGCAGTTGCGTAGCAAAGCATACTTCAGTCTTTCAACATATTCGCCGCGCCGAATACTTTTCGCGCTGAATGTGCCGAGATGTTCCGTCATGTATTGAGAGTCGAGTAATGTGAACTTTCGTGAGCGCATGCGTTCGACTAAAAAAACCAGACTGACTTTCGATGCATCGGTTACACGATGAAACATGCTCTCACCCATGAATGCACCGCCGATTGATACTCCGTACAAGCCTCCTGCTAGTTCTCCATCAGCATATGCTTCAACAGAATGTGCAAAACCCATATCGTGCAATTCTGTGTAAACACGAATGATGTCGTCGGTGATCCAGGTGCTGTCACGCTTCGCACACGCGCGAATTACTTCGTCCCAGGCTGAGTTGACCTTGAGAGTAAATTTGCCCTGCCTGTAGGTCCGCATAAGCCTCCTGGAGACATGAAAATCGTCGAGGTCTATGATGCATCTTGGATCCGGTGAGTACCAATAAATCGAACCGTCGTCTTGGCCCATCGGAAAGATCGCTTGCGTGTAGGCCGAAAGAACAAGTTGAGCAGTAAATGGTTGACTCATCGAAAAAACTCAGTTTCTGAATTGCACGTCGCTCGTATGTGTTCGAAATTCCGTTTCGACTTCAGCTTTTGCCTTTGCCTGTTTTTCCTTTAATCGATTTTGCTTTGTTATTGTCGTCAGAACAATTCGCCGGAGTCAAACTGCGAATGTAAGCGATCAGGTCTTTCATGTCACCTTCGTTAATCACATCTGTGCCGAATGATGGCATGCTGGCGCCAGCCACACCCGATCGAATCAACTTCTCGATTTTTGAATCCTTTGGATAACGCTTCAAAAAACTTTCGCCTTTCAATGGGCGACTTGGATGAACAGAATTTCCGCCGCCTTTGTGACAATCGACGCAGGTCAGGGTTTCAAAAATGTTTTGACCCTTCTTTGGATCGCCCTGAGCAGATGAAAAACAATCAGGAGCTGCAGCGAATGATACTGCCACAGCAATCAACACAAAAAAAAGAAATCTTGTTTTCAAAACGTAGAAGAGCGCAGAGCGGATGTAACTACGCTCATATTAGCAAATCAAGTTTCCGCGGTCCGAGTTTCACCAGCAACCGACAAACAAAACACAACGGGTTTGAGGCCCGTTGTGTTTAAAACCGTGCTGCGGTTAGTGACTAGAACTTCTCCGACACGGACTTACCTTGCATGAAGAGCAAGAGATAGTCTTTGCCGCCGGCCTTCGAATCGGTGCCGCTCATATTGAAGCCACCAAATGGATGAACTCCCACCAGAGCGCCCGTGCACTTTCTGTTGAGATAGAGATTGCCGACGTGAAAATCGCGACGTGCTTGCTCGATGTGTTCTCTGTTCTTCGAATAGACCGCGCCAGTCAATCCGAACTCGGTATTATTGGCGATATCAAGCGCGTTGGTCCAGTCTTTCGCTTTGATCACAGCGAGTACGGGTCCAAAAATTTCTTCTTGCGAAATTCTTGCCATCGGATCAACATCGGCTATGACCGTAGGCATTATGAAGAAGCCTCCATTATTGCCTTCGACCGGTCCACCACCAGCTGCGACCTTGCCTTCTTTCTTTCCGACTTCGATGTATTCGAGAATGCTTTCGTAAGCCGATTTCGACGCAACTGGTCCCATGTTCACATCGCGTTGGTCACAAGGACCAACTTTCAATTTCTCTGTTTTCTCTTTCACTCTCTTCAATACTTCGTCATAAACATCCTGGTGAATGATCGCGCGAGAGCAGGCGCTGCATTTCTGTCCTTGAAAACCAAACGCAGCAGCCACGATACCATCAGCGGCGCTTTCCAGATCAGCATCCTTATCAACGACGATGGAATCCTTGCCGCCCATTTCAGCAACGACTCGTTTGATCCAAAGTTGACCGGGTTGAGCTTTAGCCGCCAATTCGTTGATTCTGAGGCCGACTTCCTTGCTGCCGGTGAAGGCGATGAATCTAGTCTTCGGATGACCGACGAGATGATCGCCGACCGATGATCCGGGCCCAGGTACGAAATTCAAGACACCAGGGGGAAGCCCACACTCTTCCATAATCTTGCAGAAGGTGTAAGCGATCATTGGAGTTTCACTGGATGGCTTCACCAAGACAGTATTGCCGGAGACAATGGAAGCTGTGACCATTCCAACGAGAATAGCCAGAGGAAAATTCCATGGTGGCACAACGAGACCAACGCCGAGCGGAATATACGACAATTCATTTTCTTCGCCCGAGTATGCTGTCAACGGCTGCGGTTGACTGAGACGAATCATCTCGCGACCGTAGAACTCACAGAAGTCGATTGCTTCAGCCGTGTCACCATCAGCTTCGGCCCAGTTCTTTCCAATCTCCAAACAAATCAGAGCAGATAGTTCATGTTTTCTTGCTCTCATAATAGCTGCGGCTTTGAAGAGAAAGCGAGCGCGCTCATGCGGCGCAACTAATCTCCATTTTGCAAATGCCTTGCTAGCTTCTTCAAGCGCGAGATCGGCTTCCTTGACTGACGCTTTTGAAAACTTTCCAATTACTTCCTTCGGATTTCCAGGATTAGTGGAGATCATTTCATCGCCAGTCGAAATCTCTTTCCCACCGATCAAAAGCGGATAAGATTTTCCAAAGCACGCTCGAACCTTTTCGATGGCGGCTTTCATGGCATCTTCGTTTTCCTTTTTATGGAAATCGGTGAAGGGCTCATTGCGAAACTCTGTGAGCATTTTTGTACTCTCCCAATATCAATATATGAAGACCGACAATCGGACAAGCTTACCCGGCATTCGCAACGATCCGTAAATTGCTCATTCTTGATTTATAGTTTTCGAAATCCTCTTTACAGCCAAGAGCGCTCTGGTTTTAAGATGGTATTCTTGTTAGAGTAGCTAGCAGGCAACGCCCTCGCTGTGCGGGTTTCACAAGTCGGACAACACGGATCGATTGCTTAAACACATCTTCGAGTGGATGCTGAGGTCTCACAAATGAAACAGTATCTGGATCTGGTTAGATATATTTTGGAAAACGGCGAGCGCCGAGAAGATAGGACCGGCACAGGTACTATCTCGATGTTCGGGCTCCAGGCAAAGTACGATCTGCGTGAAGGATTTCCACTACTGACCACGAAGAAGGTCAAATTCGATGGCGTCCTTAGAGAACTGCTGTGGTTCTTACGAGGATCGACAAATATCAACGACGAGCTCGCCCAACACACACCTATATGGAATGACTGGGCGGATGAGAATGGCGAACTCGGACCTATATATGGATATCAGTGGCGCAAGTGGCCAAGATTCGAGTGGGATGTTAACAGCGAGTCCTATCGCAAAGGTCACATCGATCAGATTCAAAATGTTATCGATCAAATAAAAGGCAACCCAGATTCGCGACGATTGATTGTATCGGCATGGAATGTGTCCGACATTGACAAGATGGCATTGCCACCTTGCCACATGATGTTTCAATTCTATGTATCGCAAACAGGACGGCTCGACCTTCAACTCTATCAGCGCTCAGCAGACATGGCGCTGGGAGTGCCTTTCAATATTGCCAGCTATGCGCTTTTATTGATGATGGTTGCGAAAGAATGTCACCTGACTCCTGGAATCTTCACGCATACCTTCGGTGATGCTCACATTTATCTCGATCATCTGGATGGTCTGGAAAAACAGTTGGCTCGCACGCCTGGAATTTTGCCTCGTGTGACAATCGCGGACAGATCACTTTTCGATCTCACGTATGACGACTTCCAGCTGCACGATTATGTACATCAGGGATTCATCAAATTTCCAGTATCAGTTTAAACAGCAAGCGCGATCAGCAACAAACGAATGAACGACCGATTCGGAATTGTAGTGGCATGTGATCTAAACCGCGGCATCGGGAAGAACAATCAGCTTCCCTGGCGGCTATCCGCCGATCTGAAATACTTCAAGCAGATAACGTCTACGACTACCGAGCCGAAGAAATACAACGCCGTTATCATGGGGCGAAAAACATGGGAGTCGATCCCTCCGCAACATCGCCCCCTTCCAAATCGCTACAACATAGTGCTGACTCGCAATCCGAATTATCCCGTTCCGCAGGGTGTATTTCGCTTTGCCTCGTTGGATGAAACATTCGAGAAGCTCCAAGAAGGTCCAATAGAACAGGTTTTCATCATTGGCGGTGCAGAAATCTACAACCAGGCGATTCAACATGAGCGCATCGGATTTCTGCATCTTACTGAAATCAGGCATCGCTACGATTGCGATACGTTTTTTCCAGACTACAAACAATTCTTTCAATTGATATCCAGTTCAGAAATTCAGTCTGAGAACGGCATTGAGTTCTGCTTCAAGGTGTACAAACCAAACTTGCTTGGTTGACGCTCGGAGCGCTGGCGGTGAAACCAGTCAGAAGGACCGCCGGGCGTCTCGCCGGCACATAACATGTTCGAATACCTTTTTGTCCGAGGTCAAGACAGAACAACCTACTTGTAGGGTGCCGATCTTGCTCGATGCCAGCGAGACGCTGGCGGTCCAGGTGCTGCGCGCTCTGAATCGTTTCATCGCACAGTGTGAACGCGCGACAACCTTGACAACAATAATCTTTGCGCCGACCGAACCCTTGAGGACGAAGCCGCTAAGAATGGCAACAACTGGCGCTGATTGGCGTTTTACCGTAGTGAATCGGTTAATCTGTCTGCTAAACTACAGAGACTCTAGTAGATTAGTAGATCGATGATTCGGAAACAGAACCTGGTTGGAGGATTCAATGGTTGAGACCATTCAGCTCATCCGTCAAATCGCGGTAAGAGCAATAGTCACAGAAAACTTCAAGAACCAGGTCAGCAACGAGATCCAACGCAACCTTCAGCAGATCGATGCTGAATTGCAACAGCTCGAGTTCAAAGGCAAACGCGCCATATCAGAGATTGAAAAACGTTCACAGGGCTCCATCAGCACCGATGCTCGCGTGCAGATAGAGACGATTAGAAGTCAGGTCGAGCAAGAGAAAATGCGTCTCCTGCAGCTCAAAGAGGAGATGCTTGGTCAAAATCAAGCTCTTACAGAATTGCCGATCGGCAGTGTCGTCACTCAATTTACCGTAGAAAACCCGGTTGAAGTGCGGGTTGGCGAAAATATTTTTCAACGCCTCGAAGGCGGCGAGATTCTCGTAAAGGATGGAATCATCCAGGAAATTCGCATGTAATGAAGCTTCCACGTGGACACCGCAAGTGATACCACGAGAAGCTCACCCTGATGGTAAAAGCATCTCGGCTTGCTATTGCGGTCAGCGGTATTAAATACGATGCCTGCTCTACAGGCATGTTCACTAACTGAAAACGGAGTCGAATGACGCCAATATATTCCCTTGAAGGACTTAATTAGGCATCCAGACTATTCCCTCAGCGATATGACGCCGGCGAGCCGGTGAAGAAAAAAAACGGTCGCCGAAAGTGCAGCAACCGTTTTTCAATTTCTAGTTCGACGCGACAGCTACTCTTCTAGATAATCCTTAAGCTGATCGCTAGCCTGAGACTGCCTTAGAAACCTCAGAGCTTTCAGTTCGATCTGTCGCGTTCGCTCGCGCGTGATACCGACAAGTCTGCCGACCTGCTCTAATGTCCGGGGCTTACCGTCATTCAGACCGAAGCGCAGAATCAGAACTTCCCGTTCTCGTGGTGTAAGAACTGAAAGTACTTTTCTGACGTCATCGGACATCAGACTGAGGGCCGTAGAGTCTTCAGGTGTTTTAGACGATTCGTCTTCGACAAGCTCCGCAAGCGTATTGTCATCGTCTTCACCATACGGCGTATCCAACGACAGTGGACTTCGATTAGCGGCGAGAATGTCTTTCACCTTGTTCAAGGTTACTCCCATTTCTTTTGCCAGCTCGTCCATTGTCGGTCTGCGATCGTACTTCTGCGAAAGCTTTCTTGTCGCTTTTCGCAAGTTGTTGATCGTTTCCACCATATGTACAGGAACTCTGATTGTCCTGGACTTGTCCGCGAGAGCTCGCGTGATTCCCTGTCTTATCCACCATGTGGCGTAAGTCGAGAATTTGTAGCCCCGCTCTGGATCAAACTTTTCCGCAGCTCTGATTAGTCCAAGATTTCCTTCCTGGATCAGATCAAGAAATGGTAGTCCGCGATTCTGATACTTCTTCGCGACGCTAACCACCAGGCGCAGATTTGCCTGAACCAGCTTTTTCTTGGCGAACATGTCGCCCTGACCGACTCGTCGAGCAAGCTCGATCTCTTCGGTCGCAGTCAATAGTTTTACTCTGCCAATTGTGCGCAGATAGAACTGAACAGGATCTTCAGAAGTTAGACCCTTTCGTCTCGCGACGATGGAAATACTTTCCTCTGCTCCATCATCGGAATCGTCGAAAAAGCGCGGATCGTCGAAATCGATGACTGCGCCAAAATCGCTGCCGACAAATGAAGGCATGAAGTCTTCTAGACCGATGTCTTCGGTCATTGGACTGTAGTTATTAGTTGCTCTTCTTACCATTGGTGTCCGGTAGTCCTTGACTACTTTTGGGGGTGAGAGAAACGTCCCTTATGTATTAGGCAAAAACGTCCCGCTCCTGTTAAAAAGCGGTTAACTGATTTTTTTTGCCCAATCCCACAATCGGAGTGACGCCCTCCCTATTAAAATGTTCCAACCTAACCCTTGATAACCGGGTTTTCCCTAGATCTAATTTGCATCTTGTTACCTTTCTGATCACGAGCAAAACGATCCTCGGAAACTGCCGTCCAGCTTGGGTTTTCAGCAAAGGGCTCGAAGCCCGCTCCAGCGCCGACCCGTTACATAAGGCCATCGAAACACATACGCTGGGCCCTAATTAAAGGTCTCCCACACTTAATCGACTGAGCTCCCAAATCAAAAGAATCTCTTAATGACAACCCAATTTCCGAGACATTTTGCAAGTCTCGCGAAACACTAACTAAGCTTGAAGGCCGAACGCGATCACCCCGCCCAGCACCAGCACCAGGCCCGCTTGAACCTGCGCTCTTCTCAGGTGGCCTTACTTGAATTGCCCGTAGCTGTGCAACCCGCCAAAACCGAGAGTGTTGAAGCCCAGATATGTAAGAAGGGTGAGGATCAAACCCACAACAGCTACCAGAGCTAGCTTTTCGGCCTTCATCTCACGGTAAACGCGCAAGTGTATATACGCCGCATAGCTCAGCCAGGTGACCAGAGCCATCGATTCTTTCGGATCCCACGACCAATAACTGCCCCAGGCATGATTGGCCCAGAGCCCGCCGGTGATGATGCCAATCGTCAAAAGAGGGAACCCGATTGCGATACAGCGATAGCTGATGTCGTCATAGGTTTCGGCCATTTTGGCGTTTTCCTTGGCTGCATCACGGTTTTTCAAAAGAAAGAAGCTCAAAAACATACCGACAACACTGCCGCCGATAAAGAGCAGCTGCAACCAGTGCACGTCGATTGAGGTGAAAGTGCCCATCGCGATCGCGCTAAGAGCGAGCGCGATGGTGAGGGTGGAGGCCAGTACAGTCTGTCTCCTCCCGGCGCTGAACAATTGAAGAAGCCCAGATAGCCCGGACAGGAAGAACATGGCGTACGAGACGATAAGGGGTGGCACGTGGATTTGGCGCCAGTAGCTGACCAGGGCGGGGACGAGAGGCGCAATGTCGTGCTGGGATTGAGGCAGCCAGCTTCCGTAAAGGAAGAATGTCGCAGCAGTAAGGCTTGCCAACCAACCCAGTTGCTTAATTCCGTAGGCTCGCGAAATGTACAGATACCCGCCCATTGTTGCCCAGGCAAACCAAAGAAGCGATTCATACAGATTCGCGAGTGGAAATCGCTCGGCTTCAATGCCCCTGGCGATGATGGCGACGGTTAGAGCGGCAAAACCAACGACCAGTACACCTGACGCGATTCTGATCAGGAAATCGCGGCGCTGCCTGAGCCCATTGGACGCTACGAATACCCAGAATGACACCACCGAGGTGATGCCGGCTGTATTGGTTAAGGCTACCTGAAGGTCAGACATGGCTAGCTGCTCGCTCTCCTCTAGTTGCTCCGGCGGTCGCAAGTTCCGGATTCTCGCTCAGCTGCTCGCTTGGTTGCTCGCTCAGCTGCTCGCTTGGCTGCTCGCTCAGCTGCTCGCTTGGCTGCTTGCCCAGCTCCTCGCTTGACTGCTCGCTCAGCTGCAGTTGATACGGACCCAGCGACTCCAGCAATCGGTCCATGAGCTTTTCAAAACCCACTTTCGCTTTCTGCGACCGACCACCAATATATAGAACCAGTCCAGGGGAGTTCCTTAACTGGTTTTCGTCTCCAGAAGATTGTGGATCATTGCTTTCGAGACAGGCCCAAACGTGTCGATGCGGAATCGCAGCCAGCAAGACACCTGCCATGATAAATGCAAACGCGGTGTAGACAACCGGGAGTCCCGGATCGCATTTGTACTGCAAACCAGAGACTGGAATCACCCTCTTGTAGGTGAGCTCGACAGCGCCTAGCATGGTTGTTTTCGATGGGCTGATCTCAGCGATGAGTTTGGGCGCTTCCCACTCTGGGCGCTTAGCAAAAACTCGCAAAGGCGATTTCTGATCCAGCACGCTGAAAATCAAAACGGTGGCTTTATCCAGTGGCAAAAATGCAGCATATCTCTTGCCCATCGGTTCGAGCGGCAGGCGCTGCTCGTGCCCATTGAATGTCAGATCAATTACGTCGAGTCCCCAACTGGATTGATAGATATCGACGCCATCATACGAAAGCGGGTTATTGACGGAAATCTCGCCTTTTTTGAGAACTTTTCCATCTTTGTCGATGATCGAAAGATCGGTATACCATTGCTTCGCCTCGCCGCTTGGATAGTTTTCTCTTCGCGTTGCGTCGACTCGCACGCCCCACGCGGGAAGCTTTCCGATCCAGAGCTTGCTGTGTTCAGAAGATGCCATCGACATCGCGCTTTCAAGTCGTACGGGATGAAAACCCGAGAAGCCGGTCCACGAGGTGATAGTCACGCCGGCAAGCAAAGTGAGCAGGCCTATGTGAGTGACAGTCGCAGCCAAGCGTCCGAACTTTCCAGATTCGGCGGTTAACGACTGATCTCTTACCTTTACTTCGAATCGCCTCTTAGCGAATTCATTGACTACATGCGACAGAACCGCGGGGCTCGATGCTGATGAGTCAATCTCTATGCGTTTTGAATAAGGTAACTTAAGAACATCCTTACCACGCAAGAATGGCATTTGATGCTTGAGTAAGCGCACTTTTGGGAAAACACGCTGAAAACTGACTGCCACCATATTTACAGTCAGCATTCCAATCAAGAAGAGGAACCAGGGACTGTGAAATATGTCAGAGACGCCGTACTTGATTAGAAAGTTGGCAAGATCGGGCGAGAAGGTTTCGAAGATTTTCTCTTGTCCGACCTGAGACTCTTGCGGGCACCAGGCACCAAGCAAGACTGTAATAGCGGTTAAACACATTAGCCCGACGGCGAGCTCAACACCCGCAAGGAATGACACCTTCGGTCTGGCAGAACCACCTGCCGAAATCTCATTTCCTTGCTCTTTGGTTGGTTGCACGTCGACTCCCGAATTCCCTCAGCCGTTTTTCATTTAACAACAAAGTGACTGTTGTAGCCTGTTTGCAAGTTCAAACGTCTTGCTTTTTCTCTCCGACCTTATGCTTCAAATGTTGATCGAATAGCTGAGAAGCCTCATCAAAATTGTTGCGCTGCAACGCAAGTGAAATATCTTCCGAGTAAATCAAGGACCGAACTATCTCGCTCAAGGCGACCTCATCTTTCAGCTCGTGCCGAGCATCCGTGAGTTTTTCAACTACAAAATCGGCAAACAATGCATAGTGATCCATTTCTCTTACGAAGGACGCCTTTATGCGGTTGATCAATGCACGCTCGAGAGCTCCGGATATACCGTCAGTCGCAACAGAAATTTTGATCTGCCCGCGACGGAACCAGGTCGACAACGCAAAATCATCATCCTCTTTCAGTACGAGTTCTGTAGACAAAACGCCAGCCTCTCGCGCGAGCGCTGAAATTCGCGTGTTGTGCTCGTTATTTTTGGAGTAAGCAAACACCATAAAATAACTGGATGCCAGGTCGATTTTCTTTTCGATTAGATCTGAAATCTTGGTTTCGAGTAGCTTCACGCGATGACTGTAGGTCACACCCAGACTCTTCAATTCTGGAGTTACTTGCTCGGCAATCACATCAACAAGTGCGCCAAACTCAATGACTCCTTGAATTTGTTGATTCATATCGGCGCCACTGCCGACAAAAAGAATTCGCTTACCTTCTAGATTTATTCCGACTGGAAAAAAGCGTTTGCCGTCAAAACAAAGCTGACTCTCTAGGTATTCTGCTGATAGGTCTTGTTTCGTGGGCATCAGGTGGTTCTGGTCATCACGTATTCGACGAGAGAAACGAGCGCATCTTTGTATTCCGAATCTTTCAAGTGTGATATCGATTCCGTGCTCAAGTTAGCGTAGCGACGAGCAAGCTTAACCGTCTCGTCAATTCCGCCGCTTGTCTTGATTAGTTCGAGTGCTTCGAGAGAACCATCAGCCGTCGCAATCTCACGAGTGTCGATTAATTCTTTCAATCTACGAGCAGCGCTGTCGTTTTTCTCCAACACAAACATCGCGGGTGCAGTAATCACACCATTTCGCAGATCACCACCTACAGCCTTTCCAGTTTCCTTGGTTGAGCCAGTGATATCCAACAGGTCATCCACGATCTGAAAGCAGATGCCGAGATTCAATCCATAATCTTTCAAAGATTGAATCGTTTCATTGGAACATCCATTCAGAATCGCTCCGCTGTGACTACCAGCGGCGAACAATGATGCAGTCTTGGAAACCGATTTATCAATGTAGGCATTCCAATCAACTGTGGTGACGAACTGCTGCCGCATTTGTTTAATTTCACCAGAGCAGAGATCGCCGAGAACCTGCCCGTAGATACCAACGACGACAGGATTCATGATCCGAGAAAGACATATAGAGGCTTGAGCGAACAATAAATCGCCCATCAACACAGCGATTCGATCGTTCCATCTCTTGTTGATCGTCTCTTGACCGCGGCGCATGGCGCTCTTGTCGATTACGTCATCATGAACGAGACTAGCTGTGTGGATTAGCTCGGTAAGCACCGCGAGAATTATGTGCAGACGTCCGAGCTTGCCGCTCTCACGAGCAGTCGCCTTCGACGAAATCAAAACGATGAGCGGACGAATGCGCTTACCGCCTGAGTGAAAGATCTGCTTGAGCAGCTCTTCGACGAAGGCGTTATCGTCGATAAGATTTGACTTCAGCCAATCTTCGACCAGCGCCATCTCGTCATTCACGAGATCGAATAGGGATGCCAGAGATGGCGTGCCTGCAATTGTTGCAGAGGAAGAACCGTGTGCTGACTTCATACCAACTTCAGTTGTCAAATATAGTCTGATTAGCTTTTCATACCGGACATCTCCAGTCAATGTTTTAGCCTCTAATCTCAAATAAAGTACAAGAGAGATGCATCTTCAGTGAGAGCGTTCTTATTTAGGACCGTTTCACTCGGCTGTAGTTTGAATCAAGTCGATAGATGGCAAGAAAAGAATGGATACCGCGCTTGGTAAGATAGGTACGGGCATTTCATAGATTTTGGAGGCGAGCGTGTTCGAGCAGCTCAAGCAACAGTTACTTTCGGGGCAAACGACATTCAGCAAGGCGCTGCCCGAGGCGCTTCCCATGCTTCGCGGAAAAATCAGCGATAACAACTTGTTCTGGCTTTCAAGCGAACTGCAGGGCTACAACGACGCGTTGACCTTCTACCAGAGACCAGATCACGGTCTGCCCGGCTACCGAGCAGTGCCCGGGACCTTGCATATCATTCGCCCTGACGGCTCTTTCGAACCTTTGAACCATCCATATGCAACGCGGGACAAATTCTTTGTCAGCGTGGCAATATCATGGATTGAGGAATTTTCTAATCTTCCTGGAGAAGAGTCGCTGGTAGAACTGCCTGAATTTGGCACTTTCTTACACCGATCCGGCGGCGGTGGCGTGGTCGTAGCCTGCCCCAAAACCGAGTTGAAGAGAATCATCGCCACTTTCCGCAACGAATTCATCAAGCTGCTTGATCACGTCGATGGCACACTCGCCAAGAGTGGTGGCGGCTAAGAGTTGATAAAATAACAACCCTCACGGACCGTCTCTAAGACAAAGAGGGTTGACCATGTCAGCAGCCTTGGACGCAAAAACCACCTCGGATCTTGTCTCTCGTATTCAGACACATCTGAACGCAGAGTCGATAGACGGGTGGCTCTTCTATTATTTCAAGAACAACGATCCGATCGCCCTGAGCGTTCTCGGCATCACAGAGGGTCATATGACGCGACGCTGGTTTTACTACGTTCCGGCGAATGGAGAACCGGTCAGATTGGTGCATCGTATCGAGCTTGATGTTCTCGACAGTCTTCCAGGCCGAAAAGAAGCTTATTTAGGTTGGAAACAGTTGGAGTCCAAACTGAAGGATATACTCGGCGACGCAAAGACTGTCGCCATGCAGTATTCGCCCAACAATGCGGTTCCTTACGTCTCTCGCGTCGACGCGGGCACTATTGATTTGATCCGCTCTCTCGGCAAGACCGTACTCTCGTCGGGCAATCTGGTGCAATCATTCGAAGCTCGTTGGTCGAAAGAGCAATTAGACACCCACATCTACGCAGTGGAGCACTTGCGCAAAGCCGTCCTCGACGCATTCAGACAGGTAAAGAATCGCATCGAGAAAAAAGAGCCGGTCACAGAATACGACATCCAACAATTCATCATGTCGGAATTCGATAGATACGAGCTCACAACCTATTCTCCGCCTATCGTGGCAGTCAATTCAAACAGCGGCAAGCCGCATTATCAGCCAAGCAAGGATGTCCATTCACCGATAAAGGAAAACGACTTCCTGCTCATCGATCTCTGGGCCAAAAAGAAAAAGATTCATGACGCCATATATGGTGACATCACCTGGACTGGTTTCGTTGGCAAAGAAATTCCACAGCAGTATAATAAAATCTTTGACATAGTCAGAGGCGCCCGCGACGCTGGGCTGGAACATGTGACCAAAGCAGTTGAGAAAGGCGACACCCTCTTCGGCTGGCAAGTCGACGACGTGACGAGAGACTACATACGGGAGCGTGGCTATGGAGACTACTTCATCCACCGCACAGGTCACTCAATCGGCACGGAAGTTCATGGCAATGGCGCCAACATAGATAATTTGGAAACCAAGGACGAACGCGTCTTAATAATGAACACCGGCTTTTCAATTGAACCGGGTATCTACCTCGACGAATTCGGTGTCAGAAGTGAGATCGATGTGTACATCGAGAAAGGAAAGACAATAGTGGCAGGTCAGCCGATCCAGGAGAAGCTAATCCCGATTTTGTCCGACAACGCATTCTAAGGTACTCCACCCATGGCGCATGCAGACTTGCATTCCAGGAACAACAGCTTTCTTCATTTGAACGAGCTCGAAAAGCTCGCCTACGAGAAACTACCTAAGATGGCCTTCGACTACTACGCTGGTGGTGCTGGTGATGAGCTGACACTCAGAGACAGCACCGCCGCGTACGATCGCATCAAACTCCGCCCCAGAATGCTGGTCGACGTAAGCGCGCTGAACCTCAAAGTCGATCTTTTCGGAATTACAATCGACAATCCGATCATGATCGCCCCGATGGCATTCCAGCGATTAGCACATCCGGATGGCGAGCCCGCAATGGCGAAAGCCGCGTCAAGAGCCAAGACCATAATGGTGGTGAGCACCCTCGCCACCACACCGCTCGAAGAAGTTGCCGCAGCCACCACTGATGGTCCGCTATGGTTTCAACTCTATGTGTACAAAGACAAAGGGGTGACAGTTGATCTTGTTAGTCGAGCTCAAGAGAATGGCTACAAGGCGATAGTCCTAACAGTCGACTCTCCCATTCTCGGTCGGCGATATCGCGATGTGAAAAACCTTTTTCAATTGCCGCAGCATTTGAAAGTAGCCAACGTCAAGGGAGTGCTGGAGAAGTTCCCAACATCGACCTCGGACTCGGGATTGGCAGCATACATCGCCTCGATGTACAGCCCAGCCTTGACCTGGAAGGATCTCGAATGGATTGCCGGACTGACGAAACTTCCTGTCCTTGTGAAAGGCGTCTTGCGCGCTGACGATGCAAGAAAGTCTCTGGAGTCAGGCGCGCAAGGCATTATCGTCTCCAACCACGGCGGGCGCCAATTAGATTCGACCATCTCCACTATCGACGCATTGCCGGGAGTCGCTGAAGCAGTCGGTTCGAAAGTACCCGTACTCGTGGACGGTGGCGTCAGGCGCGGCACCGATGTTTTGAAAGCCCTCGCTCTCGGAGCGAAGGCCACGTTGGTCGGTCGCCCGCTTCTCTGGGGACTCGCTCTAGATGGGGAAGATGGGGCACATCGCGTGCTCGAAACCATCAACGAAGAATTCCGCCAAGCAATGATCCTCTCCGGCAACAACGATGCAGCTTCCGTCGAGCGAGACATGGTGGTGCTAAGTTGAGAAATTCTAGCGTCAGTGGAACTAAGTCTTCTCGCCGATCGAGCATTCCGAACTTGTTCACGTCAGAGTTTCGAAGCTTGCTCTCCGGAGCGCCGGCGTCTCGCCGGCATCGAGCATCCTCAAAGAGATGCACGTTCGAGTTTTCGATAACCGGGTGAGGTTAAGCAACTAATGACTCCGAGGATAGTATCACTAATCGCCAGCTCTACAGAAATCGTGCATGCCCTCGGCATGGGCGAATATATGGTCGGACGCTCGCACGAATGCGACTATCCTACTACAATTTCGAATCTACCCATTTGTACAGGTCCCAAGTTTAGAACTGACGGCTCCAGCTACGAGATCGACCAGCGCGTCAAAGCCATAGTTCAGGAATCGCTCAGTGTATATAAGGTTTACGCGGACGTTCTCGAGGAGTTGAAACCGAGCCACATCATTACCCAGGCGCAATGCGAAGTCTGCGCGGTAAGCTTGCGAGACGTCGAAGAAGCCGCTTGCGAACTCATATCGTCGCAACCACGCATAGTATCACTGCAACCGGACTGCCTAGAGGATGTCTGGACTGACATCCGAAAAGTAGGCGACTCATTGCAGATCTCTAGCGAAGCGGAAGGCTTAATCGAACAACTAAAGAGCCGGATCACAGAAGTGATCGCAGATGCAGCCAAAGCCGAGCGCAACATGGGAAGAAAACCCAAGGTAGCAATAATAGAATGGATCGATCCGCTCATGGCGGCAGGTAATTGGATGCCCGAGCTGGTAGAAATGGCCCACGGTGTCAACCTCTTCGGCATTGCAGGTAAGCACTCACCATGGATGAGCTGGGAAGATCTGGTTGCAAAAGATCCTGACGTTATTATCGTCACGCCCTGTGGATTCGACAACAAACGAACCCTCGAGGAGATGCACCTGATCTCAGGACAACCACATTACGACTCAATCACAGCGGTGAAAAATAATCGAGTGTACGTCGCCGATGGCAATCAGTATTTCAACAGACCAGGACCAAGATTGGTCGACTCACTCGAGATGCTAGTCGAGATGATCTTTCCAGGCGAAAAAAACTATGGGCACAGAGCAACGGGATGGCGGCCATATCCAG